>CAYODP010000001.1:0-64572 GCA_964402815.1 uncultured Candidatus Saccharibacteria bacterium
TTCCTCTAGTTTGCATGGTCGCCCTCCTTTTGCTGGGAGTAGTTAGTGTTAATCCGACTTTATTTGAAGTTTCTCGGAGTTATGCAGTAGAAGTGGGTGGAGAAAGTGTAGAAGAAATTACTGAAGTTAAAGAAGATGTAGAAGAAGTTAATGAGAATGATATACAACTACTCGCTGCAAATAATGAACCGAGTATTGGTATCACAATTAGCAATAGTACACAAACCATAGAAACTACGCAAGGTGGAGATACTGTATATGGTAATTATGGTGTAACATTAACGGGTAAAAGCATAAACTCATATACATTAAGTATTGCTGGAGATACTAATTTAAAATCACCCAGCGGAAACACTACTACAGTAAAAGGTGTTAGTGGTAATGTACTAGGTAAAAACATTACCACTAACACTTGGGGTTATACTTGGACTGATACAAATACAGCAGATACTAATCGGCCTAACTTAACTTATAAAGCTTTAACAAGTAGCGATACTCAGCTAGAGAAACAAACTTATACAGAAAACCAAGATGTTACATTAACTAAGAAACTTATCTTTGCCGGAAAGTTTGGTGATGTAGAGCCAGGGACATATACTGGAGCCGTAAAACTCTCGGCCATAGCGACGGCGATAGTGACAACAGCGCAATGGTCAAATGGGGTGGATTCCGGAGTGAGTGATATGCAAGATGTAAATAGTAGTTGGGCGAATAGCTATTGTGGTAATGCTTCTGGTTCGGGTGCAAATGCAGTAAGTTCAAAAGGTATTAAAGTTGGTAATACACTAATACTTAAAGATAATCGTACAACTGGTTATGGCGCCGGGACGATGACGGGCTCAAATGGCACAGCTCACAACCTAAATGAATACGTAATAGTGAAATTAGAAGACGGGCATTGTTGGATGCAAGAAAACTTGAGATTAAAAGCGCCGGAAGGAGGAATGGATTTAACTAGTGCAGATTCTGATGTAAGTAGTTGGCATATGCCAGAAACACTTAATGGAGATAGCGCAACTAATCAAGTGACAGGGTGGATGAACGACTATAATAAACCATACTCAGCTTACTTTGGTAATACTACTAATGGGGTGTATTACAACTGGACAGCAGCTATTGCCATGGCCGATTCTAGCAGCAAAACTTCTGGAGATGTAGATACTAGCCTTTGTCCAAAAGGTTGGAAATTACCAACCAGTACTGAATATGACAACATGCCCGCGTCTAGTACGAAGTTGATAGAATCATCGCCATACTATTTTGTGGCGGCTGGACTAGTCGTAGATGATGAGCTGTCCTATGAAGGCGGGCGTGGCGCTTATTGGTCGCGTACAGTTTACAGCGATGAAGCTGCGGATTACATATCTTTCTTTAGTAGTCGCGTCGACGTGTCCGATTACACTCGTGGCAGTGGTTTCTCGGTGCGGTGCGTGGCAAGTGTCTAAACCGAATAAGTTGTTGCGTGAAACACTATATATAATATATACATATTATGGCAGAAGATTTGGCAAAGAATCCATAACTTTGAAAAACTGTGGGTAGATTTGCGTGTGTGGCACGATTAAGTCGGAATGACGGTCTTGCACCATGTGACGCAGTTCTTCGAGTGGAACATATTTTAAATCGGAAATTTCAGATTTTTGAAAAGTAAAATCTTTTAATTGGCGGTCAGCCAAAATAATAAAAACTTCATTAAACGAATTGTTAATAAAATCGGGTGCGGTGCGGACACTTGATTGGTCGGTGCCGACGTAGATTAATATGTCGCGCGGTTGCAAATGAAAATCTAACTCTTCCTCAAGCTCGCGAAAAACTGTAGACATCACATCGTCACCGGCCATAACGTGACCGCCACAAGAAAAATCCCAGAAATTTGGCCAACTGTCTTTGGTGGCACAACGCTTTTGCAAAAGAACTTCTCGCTGCTTATTGACTAAGAAAACTTCGATGGCGCGATGCCAGTCGCCATCGCGGTGGACTTCGCGACGTAATTTAGTGCGGCCAGTTTTATGTCCATGCCCGTCGAGTACATCAAAATATTCATCCATTTTATAATTATAGCATGGTATTGTTTAGTTGGCAAAAGCTAATAGGAGTCTTCGGGCGCGATAGATTGATACCAGAGCATGAGCTCGTCGGCAAGATATTGACATTCGTTGATATCTTTGCCGTTAATAGGAATATTTTTGGCGAGTTGCATAGCAATGCGCTGCAATTCGCTGAGAAAACGGGGCGATTGTTTGGCAAGGCGAGCGGAGCGGTAGGCTTCCCACTGAGTCATCTCCTCGGCGTCAAGACTAGTGGGGTAACTACGGGCTTTGTAATGTAATAATAATTCCGGTAATCGCTCATCGGCAAAATGCGGATGAAAATCAGCTAGGTCATTCTCGTCATTATTACGCACGGCGGCGCAGAGAATACGGTCTTGACGGTCGAGAAAACCATCGTAGAGCGCGGAGTCGGCTTCGGTAGAAGGCGGAAAACTGCGTTGGTCGGCAGCGAGGGCAGTTTTTACTAACTCTGGATGCTGATGCAAACTATGCAGATTTTGTTCGATAATTTCGCGACTGAGACCTATTTTTTCCCAGCCATCTTCTTTTTCTAGGACACCGAGTGGAGCTACGGCTGGACAGCGATTGTACTGCAACTTTTTGATAATCGGAAAATAATGACGCTCCCACGGTTCGCGCTCACGCCAAGGCTTAGATTCGTCATAAGTACCAGCAGCGCGCGCGGCAGCCTCGCCAGCTAAAAGCTCGTCAGCATTGTAGCGTAAATCAAAAACATAGACAGCGCCATTCTCGGCCGGTGCGACCGGGTAAGCCACGGTCGTCTTCTCGTGCTGGCCAGAATAGCGGCCAGAAGCGTAAACGAACGGTTGGGGATGTTCGAGGTTGATAAGATTCGCAATCTCGCGTTTGTCGCGCAAGCGGTAGAGAAAATCGAACAGCTGCGGTTGGTGAGTTTTGATAAGCTTAGTGGCTTCAATGAGAGCAACTACATCCGCTAAGGCATCGTGAGCGTGGGCGTGTTCGATGCCGTTAAGCTTAGTAATCAGCTCAAGGCGATTAGTAGAATGTCCGTCTTCGGTAACTGGCCACTTAATTCCCTCGGGGCGTAGCGCGCGGGTCATCCGCACGACGTCGAGCAAATCCCAGCGCGTGCGGCCATCCTGCCACTGCCACTCGTAAGGGTCATAAAAATTGCGCCAAAGGGTATAGCGCATAAACTCATCATCAAACCGGACGGAATTATAACCTAGAATTGTGGTGTGGGGCGTGGCAATTTCTTCAGTAAAATAACGGCAAAATTCATGCTCGGGCATACCGTCCTGCAGAGTGGATTGGGGCGTAATGCCAGTCACCATAATGGCACCAGGGTTCGGCAAAGTATCATCAGCAAGTTTGACGAGAATATTCTGTGGCTCGCCAATCGGATTGAAGTCTAAATCAGTGCGCTGACCAGCAAACTGCATAATCCGGTCATTACGCGGGTCGAGGCCAGAAGTCTCAAGGTCGTAAAAGTAAAAACTAGCACTCATTAGTTAATTATAACAGGTGCTCATTCTCTAGACAAGAGAAAGCCCGCCAGAGGCGAGCTTTTTCTAAAGAACATGATACAGTAGTGACCGAGAATTAATGAAGGTTTTTGCGAGCCTGCTCGGCAGCATCCAAGCGTTCGAGAGATTCACGGAAAATCCTTTTAATCTCCTGCACATCGTTTGAACCTTCACCGGTATAAGCGCCAGTGATGAACGCCTGAAGTTCGGCCGCATTGCGGGCGCGCTCTTCGGCACTCAGCTCGGTAGCAGCAACCGGTTTCTCGTACTGAACGGGCATGGGGTCGTAAGGCTTGGTATTGGCATATGCGGCAGCCGCCTCGAACTCGCGGTCAGCTGCGCGCACATAAATCAGGTTACCAATACAGTAAGCCACATAGACCAGCACGAAATAGACTCCCGTTACCAGCAAATTGATGAGAAAGGCCGCAAAAATGTCGCCGTCACCCGTGAAGGTAGTAATGAACTTGGATGACAGGGCAAATACCTCCTCGTGCAATTCGATGGTGAACAGCAGGCAAGAAGCCGCGCCAAAAACCAGGGTTACACTCTCGGCGAAATGACTGGGACTGTCGAAAAAGCTCTTGATTCGGTTCAAGCAGCGCTGGCCAAAAGTGGCCTTGGCGTGCCGCTTGTCGAAAATGCCTTTCTCGAACAGTGGCCAATAGGCGTACCCCAACGCGCCAGAGACGATGAGCAACATCGGTGCAACCACGTACCAAAACTTAAAACTACTCATTTCTATACCCCTCCTGAGGAAATGATTTTACTTGGGCTAATGCTTATTTTAACCCATACCTTCATTGTAGCACAGATTGGTAAAAAAGTCAAGCATATTCTTTATAAATAGGCTATTTTTCTGGTGTTTTCTCTATAAAATCCTGAAAAATCAGGCATTTTATAACATTTTCTGGCAATATTCGGCAATCTCGATGGCGGCGGCGGCGCCATCGGCGGCGGCAGTAATGACTTGCTTGACGGCACCATGGCGGACATCGCCAGCGGCAAAGAGGCCAGGAGTGACAGTCTGATGAGGTAAATTACTGCTAGTATCAGTAACAATATGACCTTGGGGGTCTAATAATTTCGGGTCGACAAAGGAAGTAGCAGGAATCTTGCCAATATAGACGAAGATGTGGTCGTATTCGGCGAGATTATCTGGGGTGGGCTCGGTATGCTCAAGAGTTTTAACGTTCGGCAGCCGACGAAGACGTTTTAGAAGCTCTTGGTCGGCCTTGAAAGTGGAGTGAGTCATCAAGGTAACATCCTTAGCAATGGCAGCGAGATGGAGCGACTCCTGGACGGCAGAATTAGCGCCGCCGATGACGGCGATATGCTTACCCTCGACGAGCGGGCCGTCGCATAAGGCGCAATACGAAACGGGAGCAGACGGAGTGAAATCAAGGCGCCGAGCCACTGTGCCGCTAGCCACGAGCACGCAGCGAGCTTCGATATTTTCGCCATCGATAGTAAGCAAGAAACCGTTATCATCGCGGGCTAAGCTAGTACACTCGCCGTACTCGAGAATAGCACCGGCAGATGCGGCCTGCTGGCGCATCTGCTGAGCTAGGGCACTGCCTTCACCAGAAAAGCCAGGGTAGTTCTCGAGGTGAGAGATTTTAGGAAGGACGCCGCCAAATTCTTGTTGTTCAAAGACGGTGACGGAAAGCCCAGCGCGGGCAGCATAGAGAGCGGCAGAAAGAGCGGCAGGGCCACCACCGATGATAACAAGGTCTAACATTAGCTACTAGCTCCGTTGCGTAGCAAGGCGGCATAAAGCTGAGCGTAGATGTCGTCAAGCTCTTTGTTGAGCTGCTGGAGCGTGGCGTCGTTCTCGAGCGCCATAATGACGAACTTGAGCGGGGCGTTGGTAGTGCCACAAATATCGCTGCGGGATTCACCATAGGCGAGCTCGCCTGGGATGGTGAGCTGACGCACACCGCCGAGCTTCATACCGACAACGCCTTGGTTCCAGCCTTCTATTAAGCTAGAAGTGACGGCGAGTGGAGCGTTGAGACCGGTAGGAGTGGCTTTATCGGTATCTTCTTTGGCATAACTAAAGGAAGAATCGAAGATGCTGCCATCGGCGCACCAACCAATATAGTAGGCGGAATAATCGGTATCGCCTTCGCCAAGCTGGCGGCCAGTGCCGACTTTGAGATCTTCGCTTTTGAGTTTTTCACTGTTGGCGCGGGCGGCGTTGTAGCTTTTGACCTGAGAATCTTTGTAGCCGGACATTTCTTTGAAGTATTTGTCGGACAATGGCTTAGCGGCGGCTTGTAATTCCTCGTTCTTAGCGTCATATTGAGAGCGAAGGTCGGCAATGAGAGCTTCACTGTTAGCTTTTGAGCTATTGCTACTCATGACGATGAACAGATAAGTAAAGATGGTCGAACCAAGCAAGAGAATTGCGACAATGATAATGACAATTCGTTGCCAAGGGCTAGTTTTTAGTTGTTTCTCGTCCATAATAAATCTCCTTAACTATGTTATACCACCATTGCACCGATTTTGGCTGCCTCCGCTGTAATTTTCTCCATTATAGCAGAAATCTGCGCAGAATCCAAGGTGCGTTCCGGGCTAGAAAATTTGAGACGGAAAGAGAGATTTTTGGTCTGGTCGTCGGCTTGATAGATGGAGAGCGGAGTAAGCTGATAAATTAAATCGGCTTGGCTAAGGGTAGTATCGATGGCATTATCAATGCGGCCAAAGGGAAAATCATGAGCGACTTTGAGCGTAATGTCGCGCTCGACGAATGGAAACCTAGAAACATGCACATCGACCGAGATGGTCGGCTCAAGGTCTACGATTTGGTCTAAGTTAAACTCGGCCGCAGCAATAGTCGATTCGAGCTTAAATTTGCGACGCGTAGTAGCTTTCAGTTCACCAAAAGCACCAATAGATTGATTATTTACAAGAACTTCGGCGGAACGGACAGGCTCGAGATAGGGGTAAAGTTTGGCAGCCTCAGAGCCTGGAGCCAGCTGACGATATTCGATGTCGATTTTCAGACCGTTCTCGAAGAGGGCGAAGACTTTGCTCTTGAGGTCGTAATAATCGCCCAAGCAAACGATACCAAGATGCGTGCTGAGAGCCGGCGTGCCTTCAGAGGTAAGCCCAGCTTGGCGGCTGGTGACTTGGTTCATTTCGTAGAGTGTGAAGTTTTTGTGGCCAGATTTAACGTTTTCACGAATCTTGTCGAGGAGACTCGGGACGATTTGCTGGCGGAAACATTGCAGCTCCGGAGAAATAGAATTGACGATTTCGTAACTATTGGCAGGGTCTTGGCCGGAGCGCTCAAGGAGACTCTTACTGACGAAAGAATAAGTCAGAACCTCGTGCATAGCAAGGCGATTAGAGAGAATGTTGCGTAGATTATGTTTCAGCCGCAACAAAGGCGCGATTTCGGTGCCCTGGAAGGCGCCCTGCGGCAGGCTAAGCGCAATATTGTCATAACCGAGCAAGCGACCGACTTCTTCAATAATATCTTCCTTAAGATGAATATCAGTGCGCCAAACTGGTGCTGTGACGCTCAGAGAAGCGTTCTGAGGGGTGTTAGCGCTAGAGCTTGCTATGACCGCACTTTGTTTAGAAACGGCCGCTACGGGCTTAGAAACGACCTTAAAACCGACATTTTCGAGGGTCTGAGCGATAATTTCAGGGGAATAGGCGGTACCAAGCAGGGTATTTATCTCTAATGTTGTAATTTTTACAACATTTTCTGGCTGTTTCCCTGGCCATTCATCGGCTACGGCGAGGAGCTGGCGGTTAGGGCCAAGCTCCGCCACGGTTTCGGCGAGCACAGGGTAAGTCATAGCGGCGGGCTGGCCTTTGGTAAAGCGAGTAATGGCTTCGGAGAAAATACCGTGCGTCATCTGGGTCTTACGAAGGTTGTAGAGCGAGAAAGTAGCGCTTTCGAGGATGACGCGGGTAGTGCTGGCGTCAATTTCGGTGTTTTTGCCGCCCATGGCGCCGGCCAGAGCCACAGGAATATCATTGCTAGTAATAAGAATATCTGCGGGCTGGCAGGTGATAGTTTTGCCATCGAGAAGCTGAATTTGCTCACCTTCACGTGCGGCGCGCACGATAATCTTAGGCTGATTAGTGCCGCCAACCTGTACAAATTTATCGTAATCAAAAGCATGCAACGGTTGCCCAGTGCGCAACATAATCATATTAGTAAGGTCAACCATCGGGCTGATGGCGCGCATACCAGCTTTGGCAAGAAAAACGTCGCCATAATAAGTCAGATAATGATTTTTACTGGCTTTCAATAAATCACACTCGACGACGGCGCAACTATAGCGAGGGCAAAGCTCAGCGTCGGCAATCTTAACACTGATAGGCAAATCATGGGCTTGCGCTAACTCTGGCCAAAACGGTTCCTCGAACGGAACACCGAGAATCCCGGCGACTTCGCGTGCAAAACCGATGAGACCGAAACAATCGGGGCGATGGGTGAGAGATTTGTTCTCGACATCGAGAATAATGTCGTTGAGTTCAAAAACATCAGCAAAAGCAGCGCCAGGCTGAGCCATTTTGGGGTTAATCTCGGCAATGCCTTCGTGGTCGTCACCGAGGTCAAGCTCATCCACCGCCGCCAACATACCGTTGGACTCGTAGCCTTGAAGCTTGCGTACGCCGAGTTTGAAATTCTCATTACCATAAGTCTGCGGAACGATACTACCAGGGGTAATCCAGACCGCTAGCATGCCGGTATGGACATTGGGCGCGCCACAAACGACTTGCACGAGACCATTCTCAAGCTGATGATAAGCGGAATTGTGCTCGCCGGCGTCAATCTGGCAAAGTGACAGGTGGGTATCGGGGATTTTTTCAGCAGAGACAACTTTAACAATGTAGATTCCCTGGTACTTGGGAGAAAGGTCAATCGCCTCCTCAATCTCAACTAGGCGCGAGCCGATGAGCGTGATTAAATCTTGGTCAGAGACGTCACTGGGGACGGAAACATATTTTTTGATTTCATTGAGTGAAATTAACATTAGAACTCCTCCAAAAAGTCAAGTTTGCCGGATTCAAAATAACGAATATCATTGAGGTGATATTTGAGTAGAACAAGACGGTCAATTCCGCCGCCCCACGCAAAGCCATGATAGACCTCGGGGTCAATCCCAGCCATTTTGAGTACGTTGGAATGAATCATGCCGCAGCCGAGCATCTCCAGCCAATCACCGCCTTTACCGCCCAGAGCGGCAGGCTTCTCAATCAGTAGCTCAGCCGAAGGTTCGGTGAACGGAAAATAACCTGGCTGAGTTTTAATGCGGAGCGACTGGCCGTAGTAAAGTTCGAAAAAGCGCTTTAGTACGCCAAAAAGTTGCCCCATATTAGCATCGCGCGAGACAAAAACGCCTTCGCACTGATAAAAAGTGTGTTCGTGAGTGGCATCGGCGTCTTCGTTACGAAAAACGCGACCTGGGATGACGACGGCGATTTGACCGCCTTGTTCGAGGTTCTTTTTGTATTTTAAAAGCGCGCGATGCTGCATGGTAGAAGTATGAGCCGGCGGAATAAAGCCTTCAGAGGTGCGAAAAGTGTCATAGCCGTCACGGGCGGGATGCCCCTTGGTAAAGTTAAGGCTATCAAACATATGAAATTCATCGTCAAGCTGACCAGATTCGATGACGTCAAAGCCGAGATTAGAATAAATTTCTATCACACGGTCGAGCTCGACCATGAGTGGATGTTTAGTACCGAGGTGAAGCTCAGGAATAGGTTGATTGGGCGCGCAAGGTGCAGAGATATCAATAGGTTCGACATGCTCACTCTCGCTCTGCTCCTCTAGCTCGGTAATTTTAGCCAGCAAAGCCTGTTTCTGGGCATTTATCTTGCGACCAAACTCGCCGCGCTGCTCGGGCGGGAGCTCCCGAATCTTGGCGTACTCGGCATTGATATTTTTTAATTCAGCTTTTAACTTCTCTAACTCTGACATGATATATATTATAGCACACTGCGGGCGAGAAGAGATGAGGTTTAGTAGTTTTATACGGAACTATACGCCTCAAAAGATTGGCGTTCAAGTAGAACTTGCACCTTATATTTTCATTATAGCACAGGTGAGCTAAAAAGTCAATAGTAATTATGGTTACAAGAAGAAAATACAGATGAGCGCAAGAACGGCTAGAGCAATCAAAACAATCCAGACCCAAGTAAATTTGCCGGTTTTCTTGGTATCTTTGACGTAGGCGGAATCATCAACGTAATCGGGGTCTTCACGGCTCGAGCTCTGCGCGCGAGCGCGTAAATCGGCCGAAATCCGGTCGTTTAGTTCGGAGTTTTTTTCTAAATCTTTTGATACCATAATACCCATAGCGCGATGTCCTTTGTCAGTTTAATTTATTTTTTCACCTTTCAATTGTAACACACGTGTGCTATAATCGAGAAAATAATAGTTTTTAAGGAGGTGAAATGGCCAATCAAAAAGCCAAAAAGTCCGGGAAGAAAGACAATTCTCAGCCTGTGCCGAAGAAAGATTCCAAGGAGACCAAAGACGTGAAAGAAGTCAAAGAAGTGAAGTCCACGAAAGAAGAGACTGCGACTACTAAGCCCGCAACCGTTACTGCTCATGCCTGCGAGAACCCTATGAAAGGCTTCTTTGCGCGCAAATACGGTGAAAATGAGAATATTTTAACGATTTTCAAGACGCCAAAGATTTGGGGTGCGTTGCTCGGCGAAGTAATTGGTACGATGCTGTTCGTGATGCTGATGCTTACCTTGGGTGTACAGCCACTCTATCTGATTTTTGGTGCGCTTTGTATCTATGTAGCCATCGTAGGGATTTCTGGTGCAAATTTGAATCCGATTGTAACCGCTGGGATGATGGCGACACGCCGCATGTCTGCGATTCGCGGTGTGTTATATATGTTGGCACAGTTGCTCGGGGCGTGGATTGGTCTTTTGATTATCAACGCTTTCCGTCTCGGTAGCGGCTCGACCTCAGAATTGCCGATGATGACCGAAGTAACTGGTGAGACTTTCTGGGCGGTAGCCTTGGTAGAGTTGCTCGGGGCAATCGTGATTGCTTTCTGCTTCGCGCGGGCTTTGAAATTAGCACGCAAGAGCCCTCTAGCCTTTGGTTTGACCGTGACGAGTGGTATCACCCTAGCAATTATCTTTGGGATTGTGGTTGCACAAAGCTTCTTCTCGATGCAGACTAGCTTCATCTTTAACCCAGTAGCAGCTTTGATGTATCAGATTCTCCCAACTGCCGCAGATAACTTGGGCGAGTTGGCACAGTTAGCCGGTTTGGCAGTAGCAGCTTACATCTTGTTCCCAGTAGTTGGCGGTATTATCGGCTTCTACTTGTCTGATGTAACGACTCGCTTAGCTGGCGACGGCTATCACTGCGACTGCGATATGCCTTGCAAGGGTGAATGCAAGAAATAAGATAATTAAGTTATCGCAAAGGTGCCGCCCGATAAGGGTGGCATTTTTGTAGAAAACTATGTTATAATAATCTCATGGTTAAAAACCACGCAAATAAAACTGCGAAACAATTCAATAATGATGAGGTAGCGACAAAGCCGGAGCTTTCGCAAGAAGAAGCAACGACTGCGTCAAAAACCGTAACGTTGGACTCACAAACCAAGACGCAACGGCTGTTTTTGTTGCGTAAACCACGTTCGCGTCGGTACAACACGCGAGGTAAACATCCGATGCCGGTGTTTTTGCGAGTGCCGTGTGCGATTTTGTTCTTACTGGTAATTTCGATTTTCTTGACTTGGTTTATCTTCTGGCAGCAGAATTTGCGTGATGCCGAAGCAGCGTGGGAGTTCGTACAAGATAAACCGATTTTGGCGGTATATAGCTGCGTGGTAGTATTCTGCTTGTTGACGACGATAGCAGCGATTACTTGGCGACCGTTCTTTAGTGCGGGATTATTGTTTTGTGTAGTAAGTATTCTAACCTTTGCACACATTCAGAAATACACCGTGCGCGCGGCGCCGCTATTGCCAGAAGATTTAGCCATGGCGGAATCGGCGGGAAATTTGATAGATTTTGTAGATTCAGACGAGCTGACGAGACTGATTGCGGGAGTGATTTTCGTACTGGTGGGTTCGATTTTGCTGGAGTTTTATATGCGTAAGCTAATTGGCAGAAATCCGCGCCGACTACCGTGGTGGAGTAAAATTTCGTTAATTCCCCGTTTGACTTATTCGATGCTGGCTTTAGCTTTGATGGCGATGGTTACAGGACCAATAATTCATCGCCGCGGAACGGATTGGCTAGAAGGGCTGGAATTTGTGGCCTGGAGCCAGACTGATAATTATAAATTCAATGGTTTCGTGATTGGGTTTTTGTATAATTTGGGACATTCGGAGCTAGAAGCGCCAGAAGATTATAGCGAGGCGCGAATGATGGAAATTGCCGAGAAATATCGCCAAAAACAAAAAGAAGACACCGAGCGCAAGGCGTGGGATAAGACGATAGATAATTTGGTAATAATTTTGGCAGAAACTTTTTATGAGCCGGCATTTTTGTCAAAATATTATGACCATTATGGGGGCGATATCACACCAAACTTGCATCAATTATTTAGAGAATACCCGAGCGGCTACATGTATTCACCGGAATATGGCGGCGGGACGGCCAATGTGGAATTTGAGGTGCAGACAGGCTTGTCAAATTTCTGGGCAAATACCTTCCCTTATGTGAACGCGTTGACGCGGCTTGATAAAGTTTTGAGCGCAGCAGAGTGGGGTAAAGAGAAATATGATTTTTCAGCACTAGGACTGCACTCTTATGACGGTACGATGTATAAGCGCAACATTGTCTACCCCAAGATGGGTTACGACCGGCTGATTGATGCTAGCGAAATGACTTACACGGAGCGGGAATATTATAGCTCAGTAATAAATGACCGTTCGATTTACAAGGAGGTTTTGGATTTGCTGAAAGATTCGGACCAGCCACAAGTGCTTGGCGTGGTGACGATGCAGAATCACGGGCCTTACGAACAGTCGTATTACCCGAAGCTAGAGTTTCCGCTCAAAGAGGCTGACCCGACTGTAAACCGGTTTGCGATTGAGTCGAGCTATCAGAGTCTGCATGAATCCGACCGGTATCTGAGAGAATTTCTGGATGAAATAGACCAAATGGAGGAGCGGACCGCCGTGCTCTGGTTTGGCGACCATGCGATGGGGACGCTCGATAAGTATATTTACGCCGAGGACAAAAGCGAGCGCGATTTGGCGCATCTGACGCCGTATTTTGTGTATGCGAATTTTGAGATTGAAAGCCTTTACACCGTGCAAGAAGTAGCGGAGATGAACGCCGAACAAGGATTTGAGTACCGGACGCGCGGGGTGGATTTGCCGACGACTTCGCCGAACTGTCTGCTGAATACAGCTTATAATATTCTCCAGATTGAGAAGCCGGCGCTATTCTATCTGGTGGACGAAGTTTGTATGCAGACGCCGATTCTGACACATCCGTATTACGGTACCGAGGAGCCAGTGAACAGTCCAGAGCTGCACGAGTACGAGCTAGTGAACTATGATGTGCTGAACGGTAAACATTATTGGGATGGCAAGTAGAAGCGGGGCTTGTTGGAGATAGTTGGGAATTATTGGGGGTATCTGGAAACAGAGGCAAGCAAGCACTGCACCGGAGCAAAGCTGCGGTGCTATTATTTCTATTGTAGCACACTTTTGCGGAAAAGTCAATAGTTTCTCAAGTTTTAGACCTGTTCCGTAAATACGCTTTTCCTCGGCAGTTCGGTCGTGACCTCCGGGAGTCCCGAGAAAAAGGTATTTACGAAACAATGCTCAGGATTAGTGAAAATCAGCAAAGAATTATTACCAAAATCTACTCACACTCGGCTAGGCTTTCGGGAAAAGTGGCTGAGCGGGAGGAGTAATCTCGGCAGCGGTGAAGATGGACTTAATCTGAGCGGAAGTCTCGGGCAGGAATACGCTAAGGAGGAAGTTGGCGCGCAAAAGGTCTTCGGCGAGGCTACGGAGGACGGTTTGGGCTTGCTCAGTCTGGCCGAGTTTGGCGAGTTCCCAAGGTTTGGTTTCGTCGATGCGGCGATTGAGAGTTTGGATTTTGCTCCAAACGTAATCGAGCGCTTTGGAGAATTCGAATTGATTCATTAGCTGGCAGAACTCGGTAGGCAGAGCTTCATCTACCGTGACGCCGGGGACTTGATTTTTCTTACACAAAGTGGCGAGGCGCTGGACAAGGTTGCCGAGGTCGTTGGCAAGCTCGTTGTTGTAAGCGGTGGCGTATTTCTCGTCGGTGAAATCGGAGTCAGCAAAAGAGTCGATATGACGAAGGAAGAAATAGCGGAAGGCGGGCAAGCCCTTACGGTCGAGCACTTCCATCGGGTCGATGACGTTGCCGAGGCTCTTACTCATCTTCTGGCCATTAGACAGAACGTGGCCGTGGGCAACGATGTTTTGCGGCAGAGCGAGACCGATACCGAGCAAGATAGCTGGCCAAGTAATCGCATGGAAGCGAAGGATGTCTTTGCCGACGAACTGAGCGGTGGCGGGCCAAAACTCGGCGAGCTCGGCGCCGTCGGGGTAGCCGAGGACGCTAATATAATTAGAGAGGGCGTCAATCCAGACGTACATGACTTGGTCTTCGTCACCGGGAACGGGAACGCCCCAAGACAACTGCTTGCGCGGGCGAGAAATAGAAATATCGGGAGTGTCATCGAGCAAGCGAAGCATTTCTTGCTTGCGGAAGTCGGGAGTGATTTTAATCGTGTCAGACTCGATAGCACGACGAATCTGGTCTTTAAAGTCGCTCATGCGCAGATAATAATTCTTCTCGGAGAGACGCTGGTAAGGGCGCTGGTGGTCGGGACAGGTGCCGTGATTCTCGGCGTATTCTTTCTCGGTGACGAAACGCTCGCAGCCCTCGCAATACCAGCCATCGTACTCGGCGCTATAAATATGCGGCTCGAGCTTTTGCCAGACGGCTTGGCAAGCGCGAACATGGTTAGGGTCGGTAGTGCGGACAAAATCGGTGTAAGAAATATCGAGGCGGTCGATAAACTGGCGGAACTTGTCCGAGTTCTCGGCGACATATTGCTCGACGGGCAGATGATTCTTAGCGGCGGTACTGAAGACTTTGTTACCGTGCTCGTCGGTACCGACTTGGAAGCGCACTTCATCGCCCAGCAGACGACGGTAGCGAGCATAAGTATCGGCCAAAAGATAATCCATGGCGTGCCCGATATGAGGGTTACCATTGACATAAGGTATAGCAGTACAGATATAAACTTTTGACATGATAGGTTAATTATAACACAAAAATAGAGGTTCGGACAAAACGAGCGAACTTTTAAAAAAGAAAAATGCTTGTAAAGCGCGAGAGGGTTGTGTATAATGAAATTGTCTAGTTTCATCATTGAGTATGCCGCGTAGTTGCGCAGTTACATAACTGGTCGGTTACGTGTTCGAGTTTTTGTGATGAGCTTTGATTATGTGTGTCAGAAACGGCACCGCAAGCAATGCAGATGATCAGGGCTCACGTGACTCGTAGCTTACGTAATTCGTGATTGCGCATCAGCTCATTGATGGGACTAGACACCCTTGCGGTGTCGTTTTTATTACTTATGGATTTTACGGCACCTAAAAGGTTTGTGCTATTAACCAAAAGGAGGGCGCCATGCAACGCAAAAAGAGACGGTCAACTTTAACAGGACTTCTGCATAGTATTCCAATATATAGTAATAGAAGTCTTAGTCTTATTAACCATAATGGTGATAAGCATAATAAGTTATCTCACGTTTCTAATTGTAGTATTCCTCTAGTTTGCATGGCGCTCCTGCTTTTGGGAGGAGTAGTAAGTATTAATCCAGCACTATTTGAGAATCAGAACAGTTATGCAGTAGAAGTGGGGCAAGGTACTAACGATAATAGTACAGATAGTGAAGCTGGAATTGCTGCACAATCGATGGCAAGTCCGTCTATCAAGATGGAAGTTTCGGCAGGAACGGATGGATTTGGTAAAGGTGTGAGCGAACAAGTATCGACGGCGCCGGGAGCTTCGACAGCTTATCGCAGCCATAATATATCAGTGACAGGACATAATATTACACATTACCAGTTAACGATTTCTGGAGAAAACTTAACGAGTACGGGAGCAGGCGCAACGGAGATTGGCGGTGCGAACGGGGCGACGGGGGCGACAATGCCAACGAACACCTGGGGCTATGCTTGGGACGACCAAGACAAAGAAGTCTCGGAAATGACTTATAACACAATGACCAGTGAAGGGCAGAGTTTAGAAAATGTCGATGTACCAGAAGGAAACGGAGCAGACCACGGGTATGATGTGGACTTAAAGAAAAAGCTAGTGTTTGGAGCAAACTTTGGCGCGGATGCGCAGTCGGGTGTCTATGCGTCTAATGTTACCGTGTCGTTGACTTCAACACCACTAACACTCAGCCAAACTTGGAAGAGGCCCGCCACTATCAATAGTGACCAATACACGGAAACACATATTGAAGCCGGGATTGACACGATGCAGGCGATTGATACGGCATGGGCAACACAATATTGTAGTGGAATGGGAACAAACGGTACTAGCCCGGCCGGAATCAAGGTAGGAGATGTACTCGACCTGAGAGATGCGCGCGATGGCGAAGTATACCGGATTGTAAAGCTCGAAGACGGTAACTGTTGGATGCAGCAAAACCTACGGCTACAAGCACCAGAAGGCGGAAGAAACTTGACCAGTGCAGACTCTGATGTGACGAGCGACTGGCTAATGCCAGAAACGCTGGTGGCGAAGAGTGGGGAGACGACAGTGGCGGGATGGAGCAGTACTGGCGAGGTGCCGAGCTCAGCGTATTACAATAATCCGGATTATGGAGTTAATTATAACTGGATGGCCGCGACAGCTGGCGGAGCAATGGCTAACGACGAGGCGACGAATAGTGTTTGCCCTAGGGGGTGGAAGTTGCCAACAGTATTTGAAGAAACTGGGTCACTTCAGTACTTGACTAGTCAAATAACTTGGGCTAGCGACATTGGCTGGGCTCGACTCATGGCGCTTCCGTACGATTTTCGCAATTCCCTTTGGATGAATGCGGACGGCACATCCATCGACGGAGGGACTGACTGGGGAGCTTGGTGGTCACGTACAATATATAATGGGCAGATATATACATTGGCCATCGTTAATAATAGTTCTGACCTATTTTTTAACGTTACAGAGTTTGCTACGGGCACACCTGTTCGCTGCGTCGCTATATCAGGTTACAACGTAATCTATGATGCGAACGGCGGGACGAATGCACCAGCGCCGCAAATCAAGAACTCGACTGCCGATACTGAACAATTTACGATTAGTGGTCAGGGTAGCATGACAAACTCGGGCTACACTTTCTTAGGCTGGAGTACCGATAGTAATGCGACAGAGGCCGATAGCAACTATGCTCCGGGTAAGACTGTAACCATACAAAAGGCAAAGCCAGGATTAACACTCTACGCAGTATGGGGACAAAACTGGTCGAGCGGAGTTGCCACGGGTATCACGAGGATGCAGCAAGCTAACAGCACTTGGGCGAGTGATTATTGCGGTAACGCTTCGGGAACTGGTGCCGACGCAGTAAGTGCGAAAGGCATTAAGGTGGGCGATACGCTAGACCTTAAAGATTCGCGTGACGGCCAGACTTACCGAATTGTGAAACTCGAGGACGGGAATTGTTGGATGCAGGAGAACTTAAGGTTAGTTGCGCCCAAGGGCGGTAAGCTGTTAACGAGTGCAGATTCAGATGTGTCGAACTGGACGATGCCGGAAACTGTAGCCGTGTCGAAAACGGATGTCTCTAAGTGGGTAGACAGTAACGATAAACCCTACTCTGCTTACGCAAGCGATGGGGCGAATGAGGTTTATTATAACTGGACGGCTGCAACGGCTACCGATGACTCTAGCAAAGTTACTAGTGGTAGCGTCAGCTCTAGCATATGTCCGAGCGGATGGAAGTTACCAACTGGCAATACTGACGGGCAGTTCCAAACACTATTTACTGCTACAGGAATTACGAACAATACGGCTGGAATTAGTGAGTTCAGAAACCTGCCCTACAATTTTACTTATACAGGATTAGTAGACTCTAGTATGTATTATAATGGGGCAGAATCTACATGGGGGGCGTGGTGGTCAAATATGGCAAAAGGTACTAGCGAGGCGTACATAGCAAACGTCTCTTCTAGCAGTTTCGGTTCAGCGTCGATGGGGCGCTATGTGGGAGCTCCAGTGCGCTGCGTCGCTACACATTAAGGCTAGTAAGTAGACGCTAAAAGCAATACTGCCTCGGAGCAACTCTGGGGCAGTATTTTGTAGGCATTTTTATGAACATTTTAATGCATAAATGAGGAAAAATCAGGAAGGCTGAAAATTGCAAAAACTCTAATCCCGATTAGAGTTTTACAATAGCTTAACAGGGGTGGAGGTTGCTACAAACTCTAACTCGGATTAGAGTTTTGGGAAATTTGAGAAGGTGGGTAAAATAGCTATTTAGTAGCAGAATTTGAGCCAGTAGCTAAGCTTAGCGCTTCCCAATCCCACAGGCTGAGGTCGGCGGCGCGAGCGTCGGGGTTGATACCATTTTGTTCGAGTAGACTTACCCAAGCGGCGCGAGAAATTTGACCGTTCGCGAGGTTCGTGACAAGCTTCTTGCGCGGGCTTGAGAAACCCCGCTTAGCAAGCTCGAGATGGCGAGGGTCGATTTGCGACTCGTGAAGCGGCGTAAGGACGAGAACTTGACTGTCCACTTGAGGCGGTGGCGTAAACTCAGCAGCACGCACGATGGGGCCGAGCTCAACTTCGGCAAGATTCTGCACCTGCAGGGCCAAGAGATTGTAACTACCTGGCTCAGCAGCAATCCGCTCGGCGACTTCTTTTTGCATTAAGAGAACGATACGCTGAGCAGGCGGCAAAGCAGCGAGAACTTTTTTGACAATGGGAGAGGTAATATAATACGGAATGTTCCCTGCTATACAGTAAGCACGGCCAGCGGCTAGCTCGGTAAAATCAGCTTGCAAGACATCGTCATTAACGACTTCGAGATTTTTGCCAGGAAAAGACTTGGGAAGCTTAGCAGCGAGGTCTTGGTCATACTCAATAGCGATAACTTGAGTAAATTGGCGAAGTAGGCTAGAAGTAAGAGTGCCGAGCCCAGGGCCAATCTCGATACAGAGGTCTACGCCATCGACTTTGGCAAGGCGGGCGGTTTCGTCGAGAATGGCGCGGTTATAAAGCCAGTGCTGACCGAGAGATTTTTTGTTCTTCATAGTTTAATACCAGTGGCCAGATTTAGACGTGCCCCGACAAACGCCGGTACACCACCAGAAGTCAAGCGCTTGTTGCCAGCCACCATAGCGGTTGGTGACATACTCGGACATCCAACGAATTTGGGTAACAGGGTTCGTCTCCCAGTCGGCGCCAAACTTGGCCATCTTGTTGCCTGGCAGAGATTGCGGAATGCCGTAAGCACCGGAGCTAGCATTCTTCGCATCAACACGGCAACCCGATTCGCGGTAGATAAGGTCTATCGCAACTTCGAGGTCGGACTCAGCGACGCCAGCTTCACGCGCCCAAGCAGCACATTGTGCACGTTCAGGCGAGATAGACGGGCGAGCACCTTCGACGACAATCTCTGGCACGGCTTCGACGACAACTTGCTCATCGACCAAGGTGCGAGAAATCTCGACATTATTATCAAACTCAACTTCGTAAGTGCTAATCTTGCGGCCCTCCTCACCCGGCTGTTCGAGTACACGCTCGCCCTTGGCACGGGCGAAATCGTAACGCACCTGGACTTCGTAAGGCAAAGCTTCTTCTACGGTCAAGCGACGACCACCACTACGCGTAATGCGATAAGTAGAAACGGCGCCAGCTTCGAGGAAGTTGTTATTAAATTCCATGGCGATTTCGTCATCATCGTAGATAGTGAGGCCAGCCTCGGTAGCGATTTGCTTAGGGTCGTAGCTCGCGGTCATGACATAAAGGCGCTGGATGCCGTCGATAACTAGAGCAGGGTGCGAGCGGTAAATATTAATACTATAATCACCTTGAATCACAGCATCAAGGCTCGGCTCGACGAGGTCAGTCTCGGCTAGCTGAATCTCGGACTTCTCAAGGACTTCGGCCACGGTAGCGGCGCCAGTTTTCACAATCAAGGCGGCACCGTCGTCGTGAATGGTGACGAAATATTCGCCCTGCGCAGTATCACGCATGATTAAATCATCATTATCATCAGCGTAAACACTAGAGTGCTGAGAGAACAGCGCAAACGGGAGAAAGGCGCTCAAAAACAACGCGAGCACAGCACAAAAGAAGTTTCTCAGTTGGAAATGCAATTTCATCATTTCTCCTTTATTATAGCATACCTCTGGCGAGATATACAGGTTTAGGCTAATATTCATAAAATAGGCCGCGACACAGCAAAAGATAGAGATAGGATTATTTATCAAAAATCGCAAGGCCTAAGGGCTTGAAACATCCCCATTCTCTATTATAGCATACCTTTGCGATTTTGTCCATACTTTTTATGTATATTTTGCGTTTTTAGCAAGAAAATGACACAAAAATGTAATTTTAGGGTAAAATCAGCCTTCCCAAACTGGTAAATCTTCCGGGAAAGGGTCAAAATCGGCGGAAAAATCGCTAAAATCCGAGGAGGAATTACCGCCAAACTCGCCATCAGGGTCACCGCCGAGGATGCCAAAGTCTTCACTGTCACTATGAAACTGGCCAGATTCGCCGAAATTGCCCGAGCCGTAAGGTTCGTAACCTAACTCAAGCAAGAAGCGTGAGGGCGAGTTGTAGTTCCGCCCGCCAAAACTGTAGCGGGAGCCGGCGAAGGTGATGAACAGTTGCTGCATGGCGCGGGTCATACCGACGTAAGCTAGGCGGCGCTCTTCTTCGAGCTCATCCACGGAGTTATCGGAGCGACTGCTGGGGAAAAGCCCCTCTTCAAGCCCAACCATGAAGACGACTGGAAACTCGAGACCTTTAGCGGCGTGGAGAGTCATGAGAGAAACAGCATTGTCGCCAGCGGACTCTGGCGTTCCCCCGGCACTAGAAGCCAGCTGCTGTTGCTCTCTGGTCATTGGCATCGCATCGGCAGAGCTAAGCAAAGCAGCGTCCTCGAGAAACTCGGCAAGGGTGTCGTAAACACTGGCGTTACTGGCCAAGACTTCAAGGTTTTGCATGCGCTCTTCGCCTTCGGGAGTATCGGTGCGCAGAAGTGAGCCGAAGTTGAAACGCTCAACAATTAACTCGATAATCTCGGCAGCGGTGATGGTGGTATTACTGCGCATTTCCCGGAGAAATTGCTCAACGCGGCGCACGCCAAGATTAGCCTTGGCGGTAAGTTTGAGGTCGCCGAGGTTAGATAGGTCGGAGCCAGGATGGTCGCTCAGATAGGTGAAAATCTTCTCAACCGAGGCGGAGCCAACGCCAGTTAAGATATTCTTAGTGACGCGTTCAAAACTGACGCGGTCGAGCGGATTAACGATGAGCTTGAGCAGCGCCAAAACATCCTTGACCTCTTTGCGGTCATAGAAACGCACGCCACCGATAATCTTATAAGGGATGCGCATGGCGATAAAAGCTTTTTCGAAAGCAGAAGATTGAGCGTTGGTGCGATAAAGCACGGCGAAGTTGCTAAAACTGCCAAATTTAGGCTCGAGGCTAAAAATCTGACGAGCAACGTAATTGGCTTCGGCCGTCTCATCAACGAGACCTTCAATCGTGACCGGCTCGCCGTCGCCTAGCTCGGTGAAAAGGGTTTTCTCGGTGCGAGTTTTGTTCTGGTTGATGATTTTTTGCGAAGCGGCCAAAATATTGCCCGTACTGCGGTAATTCTGCTCAAGTTTGATGACTTTAGCACCCTTAAAGTCGCGCTCAAAATGCAAAATATTAGTAAAATCCGCACCGCGCCACGAATAGATTGACTGCCAGTCATCACCAACCACGCAAATGTTGCGCTGCTCGTTAACTAGACTCTTAATCAAGCGGTACTGGACGGCATTGGTGTCCTGATACTCATCAATTAAGATGTACTTAAAGCGTTGCTGCCATTTTTGGCGAACTTCGGCATTCTTCTCAAACATTTCGGCAGTTTTGCTGAGCAAATCGTCAAAATCGAGGGCGTCGGCGGCACGTTTCTCGCGCTCGTAATGCTCAAAAATCTCCGCTACCCGCTTTTGATTAGGGTAATAAGCCTCACGAGCGACATCGGCGGGAGTTTTACCGAGGTTCTGGTAATGGCTGATTAGGCCTTGAGCATGCTTAGGGGTGAGAGATTTATCGTTAGTATATTTAAGCTCACGCATAATGCGGCGAATCAGGGTGAGCTGGTCCTCGCTATCGTAGATTGTAAAATTAGCGCCAACTCCGGCCGCCGCGTGTTCAATATGCAAAATCCGCACGCAAATCCCATGAAAAGTACCCATGTACTTCATAAAATTGCGGCTAGGCGCATCGACAGAAGGGGTTTTGGGATTGAGAAGGGCGATTTTGAGCTCGGGACGGTCGCTATTTTGCGCTGTGGAGCGGTTTTTAGGCGTTTCTAGCGACTTTTTAGCATAAGAGCCATCAGTATCAGATACAGACCGAGAAAGGCCTTCTGAGGCCTCTAAATCGGCTCTAGCAGCGGTGATACGCTGTTTTTCTAGCAAATTCCAGAGACGAACGCGCATTTCTTTGGCGGCCTTGTTAGTAAAGGTGACAGCAAGGATTTGGTCGGGTCGAGTGCCGTGGGCGATGATATTGGCGATGCGGTGGGTGAGAACCTTGGTTTTACCAGAACCAGCGCCCGCTAACACTAGAACCGGCCCTTCTAGCGTCTCGACCGCCTCCCGCTGAGGAGGGTTTAAGCCTCGCAAAATCGCATCCATTTCCTGATTATAGCACAGATTAACGCCGCGAAAGAGATTTTGCGGGAGGAGTAGTGGCAGGTCGGCGCCGAGTATGGCCGTTGACGCCATATTTACGGCGCAAAAAGATAAGATAATAAGATACGCCAAGCTGCACTACTAAAATAGCAGCGGAGACGCCGAGCGTAACGGCTAGGCCATAGTCGTAAAGCCGACCACAGATGAACATTCCAACCGCTTCCCCAGAATAAGAAACGATGTTGCGAAAAGTATTATATTTGAGCTGGTGCTTGTTGTCGATGGCGTTAATATAATAACCATCACTAACGTTTTCGTAAGCAGTAGCACTAAGGAGCATCCAAATAAAGGCAAGAAAACAGATGAACGGATTATTGGTAATGGCGGCGATAGTCAAGGCGACGACACGAATACCGAATTTTAGAGTGATAGTGACGTAATCATTGCGCGGAGTGAAGAAGCGGAGCGCTAAAATACCAATCAAATCAGCCACCAAGCCGACAATCAGGAGTGTATCGGTAGCCATGCTCGGGGTGAAATCGAAAATATTAGTAAAAACCAGCATTTTCAGCCCCATGGCCGCCATGTAAGACACGGAGGAGAGGAAGTTATAGATGGTATAAACTCGCTGAACGCGGTTGTGTAAGACGAGTTTGACGGCAGAAAATTGCCGCTTCGGTGAACGTTCAGTCAGCTCCACCTCAAGCTTATACATGATAATAATAGCAATAACCAAGAAAACGGCGGCAACCAGCAAACAGCCGTTATAGTCGAAGAACCAGCTGCCGAGCTGGTGGCCAATCAAAATACCGCCAACCAACACGCCGACATCGCGGAAAAGGTATTCCGTGAGTTTGCGGCGGCTGTAAGCGCGGTTACTCTTCATGACGGTAGTGAGGAGCGGGTAGAGGCTGCTGATGACGATGTAGCTCGAGGCAACGTCGAGACCAATACAAATATCAATGAGAGTGCGGTCGCCAGAGGCGTTGAGGCAGAAGAGTGCCAACAGATTGAGAAACTTAGCCATTAAAGTAACCGTGACGAGGGTCTTAATTTGCGACATTTTGACGCTGCGGCCGACAACCAGGATGGCACCGACACCAACGAACATACCGATACTTAAGATATTGCTAATCTCGGGGGCGAGAAAATCGTTAGATTCGAGCCAAAGCTGGCGGAAGTTCTCCCAAAGCCCAGTGGAGATGCTGAAAAAGGCAATCATCGCCAGGATGCGTTGCTCAAGACGGCGCCATTTAGGGGCGGGGTTGGCGCGACGTTCGGCCCACTTTTCTGCCAGGTAACTCATTCTGACATCTATTTTAGCATAGACGTAATAACTTGGCAAAGAATTACAATTTTAGTAGAATTTTAGCTAAAAAGGCACACAGAAGCCGTCCTGATACGGGTATATCAGGCTCTTATCTTTACATAATAGCACAGATTATTAATTTTGTCAATAGGAAAATGCGTTCGGCCGATTTCGTAAATACGCTTTTCCGTTCCTACGGTCTATTCTAGAACCGCCTTAATCCGGCGTACGCCAGCGCTCGAGGATTCCTCTTTGGTAATCTTAAAATGGCCAAGCTCGCCGGTATGCGAGACGTGAGGACCGCCACAAATTTCGATAGAAATCGGATCTTCACCAGCAGCGCCAATCGTATAGACGGTGACGCGGTCGGGGTAGCGGTCGCGGAAGGAACCTTGGGCATGCAAAGTGTCGAAGGCGTAATCTTTGTCGTATTCGGCATGTTGGACAGGGAGGTCTTGCTCAATCCAAATATTAACCTGGTTCTCGATAGTTTTAAGCTCATCAGGGGTGAGCTTATGGTCGACATTAAAATCAAAACGCAAGCGCTCGGGGGTGAGGTTGCTACCCTTCTGGCTGATGGACGGGTCGACGATTTGTTGGAGGGCTCTCAGCAAGAGGTGGCAAGCGGTATGATATTTGACGGTCTGGTCGCTAGTATCGGAAAGACCGCCCTTAAACATGCCTTTGCTAGCGGTTTTGCTGCGCTCGCGCTGCTCGTTCAAGGCTTGCTCAAACTCCGCTTGATAATCTTTGGAAAGCTGAATGCCGAGTTTATAGGCTTCTTCAACGCTCAATTCCAGCGGGAAGCCGTAAGTATCTTGGAGTTTGAAAAGCTCAGCCCCAGTAAGAAGCTGGTCGTTGCCGAGCTTCTGAAGCTCTTTGACGCCCTTGCTGATAGTCTTACGGAAAGCATTTTCCTCTTTGGTAAGGACGGCGAGGACATTCTGGCGATTGGGGAGAATGTCATCGGAAAGCTCGGCGTAGTTCTCGGCGATAATTGGGATGATTTGGGCGAGAAAATCTTGGCCGATGCCGAGGTCGAGAGCTTTGAGCACGGCACGGCGTACCAGACGGCGCAAAGCATAGCCCTGAGCTTTGTTACTAGGTACGAGACCCTGTGCAGCCAAGAGATAAGCACCACGTAAATGGTCGGCAATAATGCGCATTTCGTCGGTGTTGGTATCGTAGCTTTTGTGGGAAATTTCTTCGAGTTTCTCGATAATCGGCGCCATGAGGGAGATTTTGAAGACGTCAAAACTGCCCATTGCAGCAGCAGCCAAACGCTCTAGGCCGCCGCCGAAGTCAACATTCTTATGTTCGAGTTCTTCAAAGCTGCCGTCTTCCTTGCGACGGTACTGCATGAAGACTTGGTTACCAATTTCCATGAAACGAGCGCCGTCGCTAGCGGGATGAGACTGACCGTATTTCTCGATATCTTGCTTGTCTTCGCCAAAATCATAGAAGACTTCGGAGTCGGGCCCACAAGGGTCGCCGAGCGGAGTAGTCTCAATACCGCCACCGCGGCTCCACCAGTTCTCCTTGTCATCGTAGAAGAAAATGCGTTCGCCAGGCTTAATACCACGCTTATCGCCGTTGGTAGCAGAGCCGATTTCGGCAATTTTGGCGTCGATGCCGGCCGTTTTGAAGACTTTTTGCCAAATTTCAGCGGCTTCGGTATCTTTGGGAATGCCGTATTTTTCATTACCAATAAAACAAGTTACGTAAATCCGCTCGGGGTCGAGGCCAATTTCTTTGGTCAAGAACTCAAAATAGTTGGTGATTTGTTCCTCTTTGAAATAATCGCCCAATGACCAGTTGCCGAGCATCTCGAAAACTGTAGTATGGCGTGGGTCGCCGACATCTTCGATGTCTTGCAAACGTAAAGACGGTTGAGAATCGGTCAGGCGAGTGCCTTCGGGGTGCGGCTGACCTAAGAGATACGGCAAAAGCGGCTGCATGCCCGACCCGGTGAATAACGTAGTCGGGTCGTTCTCGAGCACAAGCGGAGCGGGCGGAATAACTTTGTGCCCATGCTTAACTTGAAAATCTAGGTATTTTTGGCGAATTTCGTTTGCATTCATAGAATATATTATAGCATTGATGACGCTTCTCTGGAAGAGAGAACTGCGGAGTACTATTCAGCGATGATTCCGCCACCGAGGCAGGTTTCGCCATCATAGAACACGGCAGATTGGCCGGCCGCCGGGCGTTTAATTGGCTCAGTAAAAGTGAGCTTATCTTCCTGGAAACTAGCGGCGAGCAAAGGCGCACGGTGGCGCAGACGCACCCGAAACTGAGGAAGCCGAGCAAGGTCTGCGGTAGTAATGTTATTGCGCAGATGTAAATCTTCGAGCTTTAATTCCCTAGCCCAGAGATGAGGATGGTTGAGATTTTTGGAGACATAAACGATATTCTCGGCAAGGTCTTTCTGGACGACGTAATACGGTAAACCGCCACCGAGATACAAACCGTGGCGTTGGCCGATAGTATAGAAAATAGCGCCGTCATGATAGCCTAAAACCCGGTTAGTTTCCTGTTCGCGAATCTCGCCGGGCTGAGCGTCGAGATATTCGCGCAAAAAATCTTTCATGCCCACTTCACCCACGAAACAGACGCCCATGGATTCCTTCTTGTGGGCGACATCTAGATTATAACGCTCGGCCAACTGTTTCACTTCTGGCTTACAAAGTTCACCGACTGGAAAAAGAGTTTTGGCGGTGGCGGCATCGCTCATGCGATAGAGAAAGTAGGTTTGGTCTTTATTCTCGTCAACAGCGCGCAAGAGAGCTGGACTGGCGTTATCTTGGCGGGATTTACCGATTCTGGCGTAATGTCCGGTGGCGATAAAATCAGCCCCTTGCGACATGGCGCGGTCGTAGAAAAGCTTAAACTTGACTAATTCATTACAGATAATGTCGGGGTTGGGCGTGCGACCTTTTTGAAATTCGGCGAGCATATAGTCGACAACTTTTTGCTTATAATCGGCCTCAAAATCCCAAACTTCAAAATCTAAATCAAGCTGCACAGCCACCCGCTTAGCATCGGCAAGGTCTTCTGCCCAAGGACATTTCATACCGGGGAGGTCTTTAGACCAGTTTTTCATATAAACACCGGCGACTTGGTAGCCTTGGTCTTTGAGCAAAGCAGCCGAGACTGAAGAATCCACTCCGCCCGACATACCTAGAAAAACGCGCGGCGAGTAAGATTTGGTTGACTGAAGTGGAGTATTCATGGAATTTTACTGATTAAAAATACGTTGATATTCACGTTCGACTTCAGCGCGAATGAGGTGGGCAGCGGCAGTAATTTGTTCGAGGTCATTAGTGGAGCCGAGGGAGATGCGAATGGAACCGGCAATCTCGGCATCAGAAAGGCCGATG
Organism: uncultured Candidatus Saccharibacteria bacterium; assembly: GCA_964402815.1. GTDB lineage: Bacteria > Patescibacteriota > Saccharimonadia > Saccharimonadales > Saccharimonadaceae > Nanosyncoccus. The sequence goes on from CAYODP010000001.1 coordinate 27,130, forward strand.
GCCGCCAAGACGTGAGACTTAGAACCTTTGTTGGCAGCACAGGCGGCACCAGTCGAGACGAAAACGCCATTCGCTTCGAGACGATAGATTAACCGCTCGGCATCAATACCTGGAAAACTAACTGGGCAAAAACTGGCTAATTGATGCTTGGGGTGACTGAGAAAAACTGGGGCGGGGTAGGGATTTTGGGGTGAGTTATCACGTTTATGCTTGACATTTCCGCTATCTTGTGCTACAATGGAAGTATGAATCGCTGGATTCTGGTCTAGCGAAGGGGTTTTTGTTGGGGTTTGAGCAGTTGGATTGGGGTTTTGGCCAATTTTGGCGAGTTCTTGACGTAGGATTTTGACCATAGCTTGATATTTTTTACGATTACTGCTGAGATGCGACTTGGCTTCACTAGCGGCGGTAGCAAAACCGATGAGTCCAGGGACATTTTCGGTACCGCTGCGCAAGCCCCGCTCTTGACCACCGCCGACGCTGATGGGAGTAAGCTTGATGCCGTGGCCGACGTAGAGCGCGCCGACGCCTTTTGGCCCGCCACATTTAGCAGCGTTAATGGTTAATAAATCGACACCCAGCCGAGCAACGTTAATATCGAGTAAGTTCAAGGCTTGCGAGGCATCCGAATGAAGATAGAGCGGAGTGGTATTTCCCTGCTGCAGGCGGCGCTGACGCTCGGCACGCACAATTTCGGCAATTTCGGCAAGCGGCTGAATCGTGCCAAGTTCGTTATTGGCCAGAGCGACCGAAATTAGCTCGACATCGGGGTGGAGCTTTTGTTGTAAGTCGTCGAGGTCGATTAAGCCATATTGGTTGACTTTAATAAGTTCGGACTGATGCAGCTTAGCGGCGGCTAAGACGGCGGCATGCTCAGTAGCGGGGACGAGAACACGGCCACGGCTGGAACAAGCAGTAAAGGCTAGGTTAATAGACTCGGTGGCACCGGCAGTGATAACCAAATCAACACCTTTGACGCCAATGACGTGAGCGAGCTGGTCTTTGGCAGCTTCATAGGCCTCGCGAACACGCTTAGCGGGAAGATAAGGGGCGGACGGATTAAAAAACTGCTCAGAAAAATAAGGCAGCATGGCTTGGAGTGCCTTAGGATGCACGGAGGTAGCAGCAGCGTGGTCAAGATATATCATATTCGATATTATAGCATAAAACGCCGCTATGAACAATAGACCGTGCGGCCAGAAACATTGCAGTCGCCGCTAGAATGGTCGTAGTGAGTCTCGTAGGCTTGGCGTATGGAATTATATAGATTATCAAAACTGTTAATTACTGGCGTAATATCAGGAATGGTGAGCGGAACGAGCTTGGGAAGGTTAGGTTGATGCTCAGAAATCCATTGCTGCAGGGCGGTCTGTTTGGCTTCGAGCTCGAGGCGTAGAGTTTCTTTGTTCGGGTCGAGATAACTAGTGTCCCAGTAGACTTTGTAAGAATGAACGTAGTCGAGTTGGCGCTGCAACCAATCTTCGCCATATTGCGTGAGAGTAGCATTACCGGATTTGCGCAAAGGCTCGGCGGCTTTGTAAAAATCAATATCGGCGCTGTCGGTGGTGAGATAGCTAGAATCGAGGATGAAATTATGCCAAATTTGATAGAGATTGAGGCTGTCGGCGAGATGATTATCTTCGGGGAAGGCGAGGTGGTAAAGCTCTTGGAATTCACTATACTGCTCGGCTAAAGTAGGCTCCCAAGCGATGGCGGTAGTCTCGCCGAGCTGGTCGACCAGAGCGCCAACGTTCAAGGCGAGTGATTGACAAGATTTGATGTAGCCGTCGTAAGCAGCACGTTCGACAAACTTAGAATCAACGTACTCGACAGCCTTCTGGCAAGAGGAACTGCGGTCGAGACCAGCAAACGGCTCGACTAGCATCTTAGCGGCTAGGTAGGTTTCGCGATAGCCCGAGGAAGTAACGGTATTAACACCACCAAGAATAATATTAATAATAATCAGAGTGGCTAGGCCGACTGCCAAGATGATGCCACCAATCAGAATCCAGCGCTTGGCGGCGTTGCTGAGCGGAGCGCGAGTGGGAGGAGTAGGAGTGTCAGCCAGCAAAGGCGTACCGTCTGGTGCTAGAGCGGGCGGTTGCTGGAATAAATTATTCGTGTTCGCCGCAGGGATGTTGCTAGAGTGGAAAGCGATTGAATTATTAGTGGCGACCGGCATAGGAGCAGATACTACAGGAGGCTGAGCCGGAGCAGGGCTAAAAGCAGCAGGACTAGGAGAAGTGGCCGCGGCAGGAGGCGCTACGGGAGAATTAATAGGAGTAGCAGGAGTAGCCGAAGTAGCAGGCGCCGCGACGGGCGGAAGTACGGTATTCTGGGTAAGCACGGGTTGAGCTTGGGCAGCTGAAGCGACAAAATAGCCACGTTCGGCAAGGCCGGCGTCGCCACCAGCCAAGATGATTACACCTTCAATCAAGCCCCAGATTAAATCACCAAAGATGAGCAGCCAAGCGATAACCTTGAGAATGGGAGTGGCATAGTGGATGGCAGCCACAAGCGCAGCTTGGTCAATCGAACCAATCACAGTATTAAGAATAGTGCTGGCGGTAAGCAATAAAATCCCCACGACAGCCAAGATAACGTGCTTTTTGGCTTTCTTAGTATCACCTAGATACCACTCGTGCGCACCAAAAGCACCCAGTAAGATACCGAGAAGACCGGCCGTGGTGGCAGATTTGGGGCTATTCATTGTTTATAGTATAGCATAGGCTTTAAGAAAATGGTATAGCTGGAAATGGCGCGACGTATGAGTTAGGTTCCTTTTTGGGCAAAAGAAATCGCCCCGCGAAGGGGCGACTAAGGAGATTTAAGGAGTGCTTTTGGGAATTTGGTTGCGGCGCGGACGCGGACGCTGATGCGGCTTGGTGATGGCGCGCTGAGCAGCTTCGAGTTCGGCCTGTTTCTTCTTACTGGCTTCGTAGATGCTTTGTGCTACTTTGGCGTCGCTCTTGCGAAAAAGCTGATTGAGCTGCCACCAGCTAGTCACGATGACGACTGCGGCAGCAATCACAATCGCAAATTCAAGCAAAGCTACCAGGGGGTGCCCATCAACGAATGCAGTCAAGAGTGCGACAATAAGTAATACGAGTGCAACGATTGCCGAGACGACAATCCAGAAAACCAAACGTATCTTATTCTCTGCTTTGGCTTCTTGCCAGAAATCAGCCCAGACGCGGTCGCTGTAGCCGGTCACTCGGTCAGCACGTGCACAGTAGGTTTTGCGCCAAGCTTGATACTCGTTGAGGTGTTTTTTGGCTAATTCATTGAGACCCAACATAAGTCTCCCTCCTTAAAATAAGGTACTAGGGGTGATTTTTGGTACGTCAAAAACAATCCCTATTTCCATTGTAGCACAGATTGTCTATTTTGTCAATAGGGAGATGATATTTGGTAATTTTAGCAAGGCTTATTCGGCGGTAGCGGGGCGATTGTAGAGGTTTTTCTTAATCACATAGAGGTAGGCGTGAGTGGCCTTGCGGAAGTTGTTGAGCTCTTCGTCTTCAAGTTTGATGTATTTGCCAGTGGCAATCTTTTTGTAAACCCCTGAGGTGCGGACTTCGTAACGAACGGTCATCTGATGAGGGTTGTGCTGACCATCATACCAATCTTCGTGCCAAATCCAGATGTTTTTCTGGTCATGGAAGAACTCGCGACGATGGCCAGCCGGAATAGGACCAAAAATCGTACTGCCGAGCTTGGATTCGGCATTGATAAGGTCGGCACGGGTCATGCGTACAGAAGGGCGATAGCGGCGCGGGGCTTTTGGCGTAGCGGCGGGAGTGCTCAGATTTGGCGCCGCCTTAGGGTGCGGAACTTTGAGGAAACTAGCGTCACTGGGGGCTTCAGAGCTAACCTCGGCGGCCGGCTGATTAGCAGTGGGATTGATAAGCTTGGAGTTGACAGGAGCTGGAGCTAATGCTTTGAGACTTTGCCAACGTGCAAAAGTATTTTTTAGACAGACGCACGGCATAGTTCAATCTCCTTTGCAATGTCCATGATTTCATTGTATAGCTCAAAAGAAGCGCTACTGTTAAAATTATAGGCCTGCGCCCTCGCAAAGGACGGCATCTCCAAGTTTGAATAATTGTCTCGCATTTTTGGTGGTTTGCTCCGCTATATTAACTTCTGCCACACCCAATTTATTCGCTAGATACGTCGCAATTTGATGAACGTATGCTGGTTGATTTATTGTACCACGGAAGGGCACAGGAGTCAAGAAGGGAGCGTCGGTTTCTAATAACATTTTTTCAAGCGGAGGTAAAGCGGGCGTAGTATAGGTAGCTAAACCATTGACGCCAATATAGAAATCGCGCGCTAAAGCTTGTTTGAGGTCTTTTTTGCTGCCGGTAAAGCTATGGACGACCCCGCTTAGGCCGGAAAAATTATCAAGCACCGGCCAAGCATCAGTAAAAGCTTCACGCAGATGCAGAGAGATAGGCAAATCAAGGTCGCGGGCGAGCTGGAGCATCTGCTCAAAAAGACGGATTTGAGCGGAGTGATTGTAGCCATCGTAATGATAATCGAGGCCGATTTCACCAATAGCAACTAATTTGGTAGCCGAGCGAAGCGACTGGGCGATAGCGCTGAGGTCAAGCGAAGAATGAGCGGAGGCGTATTCGGGATGAATACCATAAGTCCAGAAGACGCCGGAGTGAGCGTGCGCAAAAGTTTGAGCCTGGAGCGAGTTATCATGGTCAGTGCCGATGCAGATGATTTGTTGGACGTTCTGCATGGCAGCGGTTTGCAGGAACTCAGCCTGTTGATTGGGCGTAAAACAATCCGCGGCGTGTAAATGACAATGAGTATCAATCAGATAATTAGGCATGAGATAATTATACGATAGTTGGGGTAAAAACGAAACCCCGCCAGAGGCGGGGCAATAGTTACGTTGAGCAAGTTGAGTCATCGGGGAGGTTAGCAATGATTTTGACGATTTCCTGAATTAGCTCGTCGGCGCGGCAAGAGCTGTCATTAACAATGCGAACGTGATACACGAACTCGGTATGTTCGCAGGTAGCGAGCTGATAGCCTTGATAGTAGCTAACATAACGACGGCCGCGATAGGTGTACTCGAGCCAAATAAGTGGTTCATCGCAATATTGGATGGCTTGGGCATCCGGCGCCAGTGTCGCTTTCCGGACGGTGCCATGATGAATACGAGCACGCATCCGTGGGTGCAAAAGCAGCACGAAAAGGTCTACTAGGCAGATATATTCTACACTACCGGCGGTAAGTTCGGCTACACTGGGCTCGACTTGGAAATACTTAGTATACAAGGCGTGCAGAGTGTCGGTATCGGCGATGAGGCCGATGAACAACACAGGAATTTCTTTCAGACAATGCGACAGACTCGCTCCAGCACGGCGACAACGCCGACGCACAAGCAAGGCTTGGAGCATTATCAGGTTGGGCAGACAAAAGATGAGAGCGAGGGTAAATAATCCGGGTAGGCTGAGGTAGAGCTGAGTAATCATTTTCATCAATCCTCTCAAAATAAAATTAGGTGGCGGACGAAGTGGCAGAAAAATTAGGACAGAGTTGCTGAATGAGAAGCTTTCGATATCTGCGAGCTTGGCGCAAAGTATGACGCTTGGGCTGTAAACGCTGCGGACGCGCCATAAACTCATTGATGAGTTGACGCGAATAGATGATCCTGAGATGAGCCATTTTTAGGCATTTTAACACCAACTTTCTCTAAAGGTACTTGGACTTGTTGTAACCGGTAATTCCCCCTCCTTTACGATTTTTGACAACAAAAATCCATGCTTATGCCTTTATTGTAGCATACTGCATGGATTTTGTCAATAGTTTTCTAGCATTTTCAGCGTGGTTGCACAAAAATACTAGCAATTTTGCGGTATTTGACGGAAATTATTGGCGATTTTCACGTTTACGCTTAATTGGGTCGAGCTGACGTTTGCGCAAACGGAGAGATTTGGGCGTGACCTCGAGGAGTTCATCATCAAGCAAGAAATCAATACACTGCTCAAGCGAGTATTGGGTGTGTGGCGTGAGTTGAATAGCACCGTCCGAAGCGTGGGTGCGCATATTAGTGAGCTGTTTTTCTTTGCAGATATTAATGTCGACGTCTTCTTTTTTGTTACTAAGGCCAATAATCATACCTTGATAAACCGGAACACCAGGCGGAATAAAGAGGGTGCCGCGCGCCTGAGCGGCGTCAAGTGCGTAAGCTGTGCTAGTGCCAGCTTCGAAGGCGATTAGAGCACCGTTGCGCTCGGGTTTGTAACGGCCTTCGACGGGGCGATAACCAGCGGGAAGCGACGACATAATGGCGGTACCACGAGTGGCTGTGAGAAGGTTATTGCGCAGACCAATCAAAGCGGCCGTAGTAATATGATAGGTGAAACGCGTGCTGCCGCTACTAGTGAGCTCTTGAGAAACTAAATCGGCACGACGAACGCCGAGCTCTTGCGAGACGGCACCGACAAATTCGGGCTCAACCTCAATTACGAGCTCTTCGACCGGCTCGTGTTTCTTGCCGTCAATCTCCTTGTAGACGACTTCGGGGCGACCAGTTTCGAGCTCATAGCCTTCACGACGCATGGTCTCAATCAAGACCGAGAGATGCAGCTCACCGCGGCCGGAGACTTTGTAGCCTAAACCGTCAGGGACGATTTTGAGCGCAATATTAGTCTCAAGCTCGCGCTCGAGGCGCTCGGCAATCTGGCGAGAAGTAGTAAATTCACCCTCTTGACCTTTGAGCGGAGAAGTATTAGGGCCAATATAAATACTCAGAGTAGGGGCTTCGAGCTCGATGGTTGGCAGAGCCTCGAGCTCGGCGCCATCCACGCCGACAGTCGCGATGGTATCGCCGATGTTAGCTTGAGCGATACCAGAAATGGCAACAATATCACCAGCGGAGGCTTCGCTGACTTCCTCTTTGTTGAGACCTTTGTAAGTGAAAAGGCGGTCAATCTTGGCGGAAGACCAAGTGACGGATGGGCACGGCCCTGCTTCTTGGGGGACGTGTCGCTCGAGCCCGTCGTCACGGGTCTCGCGCACTGCATGCTCGGCCGTGACCTCCGCACCCCCCCGAGAAGCAGTGTCAGCACCCACGTCAGTAGCTTGCTTAACATGACCAACTTTGACAGATTCGCCTTTTTTTAACGTGCCGCGAAAAATCTTGCCGATAGCGTATTTACCAAGATAATTATCGGCGGCGAGGGCGGCAACGAGCAACTGAGCACCCTTTTCCGAAGCAGGGTCGATTTTGGGGGCGGGGATGTCATTGATGATGGATTCGAAAATGACGTGAAGGTCGTCGTCGAGGGCGGTCGTCTTGCCAGCCTTGCCATCGCGTGCGATAGCGTAATAAATCGGGTAATTGAGCTGAGATTCATCAGTAGCAAGCTCGAGGAAGAGATTGGCGATTTCGTCTTTGACCTCTTCGATGCGGGCGGCCGGTTTGTCGATTTTATTAATAATGACGACGGGCTTGAGCTTAAGGCTGAGAGCTTTTTGCAAGACAAATTTGGTCTGCGGCATTGGGCCTTCCTGAGCGTCGACAATTAAGAGGACGCCGTCAGCCATGTTGAGAGTGCGCTCAACTTCGCCGGAGAAATCGGCGTGGCCAGGGGTATCGATGATATTGATTTTGTAATCGTTGTAGAAGACCGCAGTTTGCTTAGCGGTAATAGTAATTCCCCGCTCATGCTCTTGGTCCATGGAGTCCATGATAAGGGTTTGCGACATTTCGGCTTGGTTGTCGCGGAAAGTGTGTGATTGCTTAAGAAGGCCGTCTACCAAGGTGGTTTTGCCATGATCGACGTGAGCAATAATAGCGACATTACGAATATTTTTAATCATATCTTTTCTATTATAGCACACTTTGGCTGAAAAAGCAATAGGTTTTTGATAAAATCGGCTAAACTAAGCCGAGAAACCTTAAAATAAGCTTAAAAATTATACGATAGGAGCCTTAGGTAGGCGATGGCGCTTGAAGTGAATGATAAGCCAAACGATAAGCACGATAAGAGCGGCAACCGCGATAATAAAGACCCAAGACGGACAGACAAAGACGAGGTGAGTGAAGGTGTGTTCTTGGTCGAGGAAGGAGATTTCTTGGGTGACTTGGAAGAGGCCAAATTTGGGTGTATCGTCCCAAGTGAGAAGGCTAGCGCGCGAAGTGTCGGGGAGGACGGTGGCAACAGAGTAGCCAAGGGGTTGGCCCGACTCGGAGACACTATTAGGACTGAGTAGTTCGCGGTTACTAAAGAAGCTGCGAACGGTGAGCTTCTGGGTGACCTTAAAGTCGGTGTTGCCAGAGTTAGTGATAGTCTGAGAGACGGCGAAAGGATGGTCCATGACAAAGCGCGGGAAGCTATGCTCAGTCATGGCGCCTTTGCTGCGGATTTCGCCGCCGTTGATATGGCCATAGAGGACAGCGGCGAGCTGACCAGTGACTTTCATGGCGCCAGTATCGGCATCACCGCCGTCGCTAAGCAGCATAATAGCAGCGTATTGACCGCCGCCGGGGACGTCGGTAGGAACTTTGACATCGAACTCAAGAGTAGTAGTCTGACCAGGCTCGAGGCGGAATTTGTCGACGGGCAGAGAAATCCAATTATGAAGCTTGGTGTAAGAATTGTCGGCGGAAAAGTCAGGCGTATAGGCACTATCGGTAACGTAATAGCGCGAGACGCTAGCTTTGACCTCAAAAGGGAGGCGGCCGACATTAGAAACATCGAGACTACCATGGTAAGTGCGACCAGGGTAAAGCTCGATGTCTTGATTAGAGGGGGTGATGGACATGACGACATCACCAGATTCGAGAGCGAAAACGGGAGTGCTGATAAATACAGTCGCAATAAGAATAAAGATAGTGCAGAAAAACTTCTGAAACATGATTTTAATTAATCTCCTAGCCAGCAGTGGCAGTAACAGTTACGGTGGTGGAATAGGTATCAGCGTTAAGATTAGGGGTGACTCCGATGCCAACGATGAAGTCGAGCGGTGAGGTGCCGTCGCTACCAGCGGCAGAGCGGTAAAAGGTGATAGGGGTGCCATCGCCAACGGCACTGTAAATACCGGTGTCAGTGGCGTCACCGCGAGTACCCGTATCGGTGGCGGAAAGTTTCTTCTGAACGCCCCAGCCGAGCTCACCGTCTTGGAGGTTGTCTTTGGCAGGAATACTATTGGAATTACCGGAAGTGGTAGCGCTTAGCATAGTCTGGCCAGCAGCAGTACTGAAGCCGATGGAAAATTGCTGATTAGCGGTAACGCTGGCGCCGATTTTGCCAGTGACGATTTTGTCGCTCTCGGCTGCGAGGCTGACGGAATTGGTGGAGAGGCTGAGACTGAGGGTAGGGTTGACAATAACATTGAGGTTGGCGTCAGCGGAGGCGGAAGGGAGGACGGAGGAGGGGTCGGAAGGGGGAGCGGCGACGCACCGCACCGAGGAGCCGTAGTAGCGAAGGCTGCTGTAGGACGGGTTAACATAGCCACTGCTGAAGTTCAGGAAGTACGCGTAGCTAACATTACTAGAGCGCACCGTACTAGACCAATAGTAACCGTTGGAGCCCGAATTGTTCAGGCCATCGCCATCGACGAGACCGGCAGCGGGAAAGAACGCGTCATTTGAGTTATAACCGAGTTTTATACCGTTCACTCCACCAATAGTCGTCCAGCTTCCAGCAAAACCTTCGTTCAATTTGCTATAGGTACCAATATTCGTATCGGTATTTGATGGTAAAGTCCAACCTTTCGGGCAAATGCTTGAAGGAGCGTCACCGGAATCTGTGCAAGTCCCTGCCGTAGCCGTGCACCAAGAGTAGTAATTTCCGTAAGCTGTGTTCCAAGCACCGCTACCATTTATTTTCATGCTCGAACTACCTTCTGCCATATTCTGCGAAGTTTTGTCCGTGCCCCAGTTATTAATCTCGTTATTAATCGCCTGATTGTCCGGTAACGTGTACGCCGAAGTTACATCACTATTAGTACTGTCTAATGATGTTCCGCCTGGTAACCGTAAATTCTCCACCATCCAGCATTTACCATCATTCATCTTCATAATTTTGTAGGTCTTATCATCACGTTTATCGGTAAGCTGCAAAGTAGCACCGACGGCAACGACATCGTCTTTGTCGCTACCACAGTAGGGTTGGCTGAAGTTTTCTTGAGTGATATCTTGCATATTAGTAAGACCAGTGGCGATAGTACGCCCGCCATTGTTCTGCCAGACCGCTCCGCCGGTAGCAGCAAGAGTGGGCTGCGGTAAGATTGACAGGCAGCTAGCGAGTAGCCCGCCAGCCAACATGGCAACTTTGATTTTTGTGCGCATTTGTTTGCTCCTATTTGTTATAAAAATACATTAACCTTATGGTATATATTATAGCAAGCGAGAGCGAGCTTCGCAAGAGTGAACTAAGTGAATTAGATTGCTACGCGCAGAGTTTTGGAAGTTAAAAGACTTGCGGTTTCTGGCGACGGCGATGACGCGCGGCAAGAATAATCCAAAGAATAGCCAAAGCGAGTAAAACCAGGAGCGAAATCAGCAACCAGCTGGGGCAAAAGATGACAATGCGTTCTTCATTAACTTCACTATCGAGGAAACGAATAGTCTGACGTACGCGATAAACGCCAAGGCGGGGTGAATTTTCCCAAGTGATGACGTTTTGGCGCGAGGTGCCGGGTAGAATGACCGTACTGGACGAGCCAATATTAGCGCTGCTAGAATCTCGAGTGTCAGGATTGATGATTTCCTCGCCAGTGAGTAAGTTGGTAATGGTAACAGCATGATAAACTTTGAAATCAACATTACCGGTATTGTAAGTAGTCTCGGAAATCTGGAGGTCACCATCAATAATAAAACCCGGAATGAGCTGTTCAACAACTTCTCCAGACGGATTAATCTCCGCGCCATTGATGCGACCATAAAGAATGCTGGCAACTTGCGAAATCACCTGCAAAGACGAGCCTTCTTGTTTGCTATCTTCAGTACGTGCCATAATTGCGGCGTATTGGCCACCACCTACGACATCTTCGGGGACGTGGACAGTATAGCTGACATCTACTGAAGTATCGGGCTCAAGATAGTAAGATTCTTCGGCAAAAGTAATCCAGCTAGACAGGCGGGTGTAGATATTCTCGGTCGAAAAATCTGGATCGTAAGTTTCGCTATCAACTTGAAAAGGCATGGCGGACATTTTGGCGGTGAAAGGTTTTTTACCGTTGTTGGCAAGCTTTACGGTACCGGAATATTCTTGGCCAGGATTGAGCTCGATAGTCTGAGTGGCTGGGTAAATGGTCATCACAATATCGTCATCGCTAGATGCCGAAGCAGGTTGGGCAAAACTGCCCAACCCAAGCAAGAATGTCAAAATAATAAGAAACTTTTTCATCCTAAGGCGCAACTGCAGCGGTTACAGTAATATCAGTGGAGTAAGAACCGGCTGGAAGGATAGGAGAGATACGAACACCAACGTTAAAATCGGTTACACTACCACCGTTCTCACTCGGCGCAGCGCTCGTATAGAAGACAGCTGGGGCTGTACCGATGGCAGTATAAGCAGATTCGCCAATTTTCTGAATGCCCCAGGTATTATTAACGGTGGCGTCGCCAGCGTTAATGGTATCGGTGATATCGGCAGCACTCAACGCAGGCTGTTCGGCACTGAGCGAGATGGTATATTTGCTACCAGACGAAACCGTGGCCGAAAGTGTGCCGTTGGCAATGTCAGAGGGCTTAGCGGTAATCTCGGTAGCGCTAACGTTAGAAAGAGTGAGCGCATTCTCCACAGTAAGACTAAACTTAGTCCGACCAGTGACAGGAGCGACGTCTGCAGCCGAAACATTAGAAGTAATTGTGGTGAGTGTTACCGCAAGTGCTACTAAAAGGCTGCCTGATACGAAAAGTTTTTTGACGATACTTTCCATAATATTAATATCCTATTATTTGTTTCTATTTATTATTTTGACCTTATGTAGTTTTATTGTACTAAACACTCATGGTTTTGGCAAGAGGTTTTGGCGATTTTTATGGAAAATTTTGGACTGATAGAGATTGTGAGTAGGATTCACAATTTTGCTATTGACAAAATGCTTATGGTATGCTAGAATGTAGACATAGCTCTGCTAACGAGTGTTGTGTTGATTTTGTTATTCCCTATTTAGAGGTAACAGATAGTCTATATATTAAGTTTAAATATGGTTACGTAGGAGCTGCTTACATTGTTTATACTGGCGGGCTTGGGCGCCTTTGGTTTATGGGATTGAGCCTTTCTTCATGTGAAAGTTCAATAAAAAAATAAGCTCCATTGGGGCTTGTTTTCGTTTGGTGCGCCCAACTTCGTCAGGTTATTACCACGTTTAAGGAGGGCTAGTTGTATTATTGGAACTTTATGATATAATGTTGATATGATAGAGTTTTGGGGCTTCATTAGAGATACTTTCTTATTGAAAGCATGGTTTACGCCACTCGCACTGATTATTGGCGGTATATGGGCACTGTTCCTTTTTCGGTCATCAAATAAGCATGAACGTGATAATAACGAATTGCTAAATCAACCTAGGTTTAAGTTCTTCGACTCAATGAATTGTCATAGCGAGATTAAACGATCGTGCGATACGCCAGAAAGCACCTGTCGACCAATGCCAGATTGTTGTTGTAATCCAGAGTGTGATAAAGTTCATTGGTTCGATATAAAAAATGATGGTAATTTTCCTGCAGAGCAGATTACTATTTCGATGGTCTTAGAAGGTGAGAAGGACTTTAGAGCTAAATTAGCCGAGAGAGTAATGGGTGTTAAGCACCTACAAGCGCAGGAGTCCTTACAATACAGTATAAATGCCAGTAGTCTCCCTTCTATATTCTATAACGCAAAAGCCATAGGATACAACTATCGTTTCTATGTTTTGTTGCAGTATCGTTCTGGCTACTCGAAGTACTGGTACAGACGAGTTTATCAGATTGACGCGAGCAAAATATCTAGAGAGATACAGTCGGAAAGATATGACGGTAAAGACGCGCCAAAGTCAGTATGGGCACGAGGAATAGAATTTTATGGCATGAGCGAGCAAGATTGCAAATGTCAAAAAGATGTTTCTATACTACGGGGTTTTGGCGCATATAGAAAAAGAAGACAGCAAGATACAATAGAGCAGTATGCTAATAATTGGGTTAATGATTTCTATGAAGTAAGTAAACTCGGACATCTTATCGGTCGCATAGGGCGAAGATTCTCTCGACATAAGTGGTGGATGCTTTAATCCAGCACTGAGGCGGTACAACATATGCCATGCAAAATAGATTTAACTGGCCAGAAAGCTGGAACTCTAACTGCTAAAGAGTATATTGGTAATAGTAAATGGCGGTGCATCTGTAATGTGTGCGGAAACGAAGTAATCATAAATACTGATTGGTTTAGAAAACTTGATAGGCTTGGTAGGGGTGGGTGTAAACATGTTAAACCAGTATCAGTTGGTAATAGGTATGGCTACCTCACTGTCATTGGCTCAGCCGAGGATTATATTAAACCGAAATCTGGTGCTCATGAGCGACAATGGCTTTGTCAATGCGTATGCGGTAGAGAGAAAGTTATTCTCGAAGATAATCTCAAATCTAACAAAAGTATGACTTGCGGAATGTGTAGTACGCAAGTTTCTATTCCAGAGAAAGCGATACTTTTTTATTTAAGGAAGGTATTTAATGAAGTCATTGAAAATTATAGACCTGATTTTTTAGATGGCAGAGAGATTGACATATACATACCTGTAATCAAGCTGGGAGTTGAGTATGATGGCGAAAGGTGGCATTCTGACATTAATAAGGATCTTCGTAAAGATGAGGAGTGTAAGTTGCATGGGGTAAGAATAGTTAGGATTCGAGAGCCAAATTGCCCAATGATGCCAGATGCAATTATTACACCTAAGCCAATCATGAATGGTAACCATATGACCGCACCAATAAAGACCCTCCTCGAAATAATCGAAAAAGATTATAAGATAAAGACTTGTATAAATGTGGACTGTTGTAGAGATAATGCAGAAATCTGCAAAACTCTTACAGCTGGCACAAATAGCAGATCTTTAGCCGAACTTAGCCCTGATATTGCAAGAGAATGGGACTATGATAAAAATTACCCATTAACACCAAATGAAATAGCCAATCGAGCAGGTAGGAAAGTCTGGTGGCGTTGCTCTCAGGGGCATAGCTATAGCTCTGTCGTAGCTTCTCGAACAGGCAAAAATGCTTGTGGATGTCCAATCTGTGCTGGCGTGGGATCTAGTACTTATAAAAATGGGAAATACCTAGGGGAGCATTCTCTCGCGAAAGAATGTCCTGACGTAGCCGCAGAATTTATGGAAGCAAAAAATGGAGTAACTGCAAGCAATATATCAGTATCAAGCAATAAGAAAATGTGGTTTAAGTGTTCAAAGTGCGGTCACGAATGGCAATCTAAAGTAAATAATAGGACTTCTTCAAACAAACAGGGATGTCCCATATGCGGCAGAGAGAAAGTGAGGCTAAGCCGTTGTAATCCAGTTCTATGTATAGAAACGGGTGAGCTATATGAAAGCATAACGGATGCGCAGAGGAAAACTGGCATAAATAATATATCTGCTTGTTGTGGGGGACGACTAAATACTGCGGGTGGATATCATTGGAAATATGCCGATTAGTGCTATTGTATTTTTACTTCGGCTATTCTAATCTGTAATATGTAAGTAGTATTTCAAGTTTTCGCCCTTCCAATTATCTAATACCCACCCATGATATTCTTCCCATAACTCTGCATATAGTTTGCCATATTTATCGCCAAGTTTGGAACGAGGCTCACTATACCAATACCAGCATTTATGGTTAAGTACCATTGAGAGTTCTGTTCCATATATACGATTATCTTTCCACTCAGCTTTAGCTCTTTCGTAAGTATCTCGTATGGTTTCCACTCCGAAACGGTCAGCTATATCGAAGTCTTCCCAAAAGGTAGTCTGACACTCATAATCTAACAAACGCATTTCTTATACTTCCGCATAAAACTATCGACCGTACCATATTCTGTTTCAATATAGCGCTTATAAGTATCATAATTGAGCATAATATCTCGGTATTCTCGGCTGGTAATGCCACAAGCCTTAATCGCTTTATAGGCTTCCATAATCATATTATATCTACCACTTCTACGAACTTCCTCGTACTTGTAAAAGTTAGGCTTCCAGTTCTCATTTATCAAAGTCATCTAAGGTTCCACCTCACAATTACTCGACGTTCTCGTCCATATATGCTCGACAATCTCACCGTCAGCCCAAAGTTTATATTCCAATTGACTCAAGTAGTTCAGTCTATCTTCAAGACTTGGGAACATTGTATCGTCCACCATCACAAAGTGATGCTCTCCATCTGTACCTAGATATTTCATAACCGTAATTGACTTTGGAGATAAATGTTTCATAACAACAATTATTGTTAGAAATACGTAAAAAGTAAATGACAAAAATATAGCCTCTAAGTTCAACACTTAAAGGCTGTTATTGCTCAGACTTAAAACTTTTCCACTAACTGCCGTTTAGCCGAGGTGGCGTTGTGAACTAGCACTCACTATTGACGAGTGCTATAATGGGGGCTATAATGTGGATATGAATACCGATAGTTTAATTACTTTTTTCCAAAAAAAGATTGCCGAGATTGATAAGCTGAATGGCTTAGGTTTAGATAATGCGGAGTTTCAAAAATGGCATGCGGCTATATTGGCTACTTGCAAACGCATGGGCGGAGACTATGCGTCGAGATTTGACGAAATTAGCTATATGCCAGCAGTGTGGACTATTGATGGCGACAACAGTGAACTCTTTGCTTATGCATACGACAAAGGGCTATTAAGTGCAAAAGCGCTGCTTGAAGCTTTTGTAGAAGAACTTGAAACTTGGGGATACGATGGCGACTCCAAGGCAGAAAAATCAAAAGTCGCAAAGAGTCAACAACCAGCCGTTAACGTAAATGTCTCGCAAAATCAGACTCAATCTCAGTCCATATCCACCTCAATCAATCTTTCAGCCTACAATGAAGAAACGCAAGAAAAACTCAAGGAGCTTGCCGAGGAGATTCGTAAACCAAATAATCGCAGCAAGGTCACTTCAATTATTAAATGGCTAGCAGACAAAAGTGCTGACGCGCTCATTGCCCTTCTGCCGACAATGATTAAATTTGAGTAAGTTACGCATGATAAGTGCTTCAATGAAACGCAGCCATGATAGTGACACAAATCAAACAAAAGAAAAACTACTAGATTTTGTATCTAAATCTACAAAGAAAAGTGTTTGCCATGATGCTGACCAGCTCCTAGAGCTATATGACGCATATGATGCCGCCTATATAGCGGCTACTGAGTATTTTATCTACTATTGTATTATCGCCGCTCCAAGCGTAGCTGATTATTTCAATGCGGCAGACGGTGGTCGGACTTGGCAATTTATCGGTGATGCCATATTTGACGAGGGCGTAAATGCTTTATGGCAGTTTTTTGATCGGAGCGGTTTAAATATAATTCAAAGATTCGATAGAGCTTTTGGTACAAAAATCGGTAATCTCATTCAAGATGAGAGAATAAAGGAGCTTAAAGAATATCGTCATAAACGTGCCGCCCATCGTAACAAAAATATTCATGAGAAAACTAATATACGTTACGAAACACCAATTCACGTGTTAGACAAGTTAAGGGTGGTCAAAACGAAATTTGATAATGAGGCAGGTTTGGCTCAATCGATTTATATGCTTGATATCGAAAACTCATGCGTGATGAGGATTGCTTGGATACTCAATGATCTAAAGATACCAGAGAATATGTCCGAAAAAATATTGAAAGAAATTCACGACTTATGTTCGTAAAGTAGATGTCTAAATATGCAATAGATAAGTGCTTATCATAAATCAAATATCGGCAAAGTCTTAATCCATAAAACTTCGTAGCCCTCAGCCTCTATTCTCTGCTTCTCTTTAATCATAGCATCTAGCCGCTCCACCTCGTCCGCTACGTTCCACTTATCAAGACACTTGAAGTCATATACTCCATCTGGAGACTTATACTTCATAATAGTGACACTATTTTCGCTCGCTGGGTTCATGCTGTCTCCTCTCTTCCACTTTTCGTTTGTGTTCTTCAAATCTTTTCTTGTCTAGTTGCCTAAACTGTTCCCAAACCACTCTTCGCTCATCGCCCTCCAATAACCTACTTCCGTCCATACTAACTTCAAAAACTGAGGAGCTATTGCTGTCGTGATCCATGCGACTAGACTGCTCGGCATACAAAACGAGATGATTACCAACTTTCCCCAAAAAGTAATCAAACCCACCAAACATTCCCAGAATGGTAATATGCTGACCATTCTCCCATCCTAGCAAACTTTCGTCAATCTTTGGGAACTCAAAATCAGGGTTTTCATCTAAGTACTTGTCAAAGTCACAAAACTTACACCGTTCAATAATCAGCTTCCTAAAGTTTTGCTCTAGTTTATTCAAACTGTTTGTGTTATTTTCCGCCATGGTTTTCTAATCCTATTTTACCATCTCCCACAACTTAGACCATACTGAGCGCACTTTGCTTCGTCAAGAGCAAGACCAGCACTTACGACTGCCTCCCAAGTTATCGGTGCCGAACCCATACCGAGGCAGTCCATGGTATTATAGCCCTTCGAGTTGGCATAATTCATATACTGTTTTCCCATCGAGACATTCCATAAATCATCGCCTTGACCAGTAAATTTCGCAATGCCAAAGAAAGATTTTTCCTCAGCAACTACACATTGCCCATTCTCGTCCAGCGTCCAAAATGGATAGGACTTAGTGCCAGCCACATACTTATCATTGAGATTATAATCAGGCTTTTTAGCTGGTTGCGTAGGCTGAGATGGTTGGCTTGGAGCGGAGGGCTGGCTGGGTTGAGAGGGCTGGGTAGTAGGAGTGCTTGGTTTAGAGGAGGAAGCATTACTTGACTGATTATTAAGAGCCGAACTATTATTTAGCTTTTGCGTAGTAGTCTGTGAGTTATTAGCCGTCGACTTACCATCTTCACCCGCCTGCTCGGTTTTGTTATTATCGTCCTCAGACTCTACAGTCTCTCCAATTTGCGTATCTTTCTGCTCGAATGGGGAGTTGTCGTCATCGGAATTATTAGCGACAATTTGTGTCTCCTCGTGTGGCTGATTAGCATTTATAATTGCCACCGTTCCGGCAGTGCCGCCTGCCACGACCGCAACCGCTCCGACTCCAAGACCTACCTTTGCGGCGAGACTCGCACCCTTAATGGTAGTTATTATAGAGGTAAAACTTATCATATTCATACTCCTTGCCTTGAATTATGGGACTTTTGCGGAAAAATATAAACCCCTAATTTGCGTTGTAGCCGTAATCTCCACGAGTTAGCAAGATATTCTTCCACCAAGACTCTCTCGCAATAATTGCCTCGTCATCGGTCGTAGATTTATAAATGTCGAGGATTGAATAACGGAAGTTATTCTTCACATATTCTAAGCCGTTTTCTTCAACTAAGGCTTTCAGCTCCTTGTTGTGGCCATGACCATTTTCAGCATAATTTCGCCACCTGCCGAGCAACATAGTATCACCATAAGCCGAACCGACATAACGTTTATTAGTAGCAGTATCGGTTATGAGATAGACTGCTTTTTGGTTTTCTAGTGCTGTCTGCCAATTCTTGAACTTCAGAACTCTACGCAGATCGTTCCACGACAAATCAACATTCTCATAGCCCGGAAAATCTTCACCAAGTTCATTGTAGGGGTGTTCGAGAATGGTTTTAACATATATGGAGTCAATAATATCTTCACTACGCACTACCACATTTCTGCCTTTGTCTTCAAAATGTACCACTAGCCGACCAAAGAATGGAGCATACTCAGCAAGGTTCTCCTCATCAGCGTCAATCAAAAACTTACTATCGTCCAGTACCTTATAGGCATTTACAAGCAACCAGTCTTTATCGGAAGAATATGGAATAAAACAAAATACAATATCACCATTCTTAAACCGTTTATAGCCGTCTGGGTTATGTGTCTTGACCGACTCTTCCACAACGGCAACCTCGCCAGAACGATACATAGCAAGCAAATCAAAATATCTCGGCTGATCGCCAAGTTTTTCTACAACCTCAGGAGCCTGTTTTTCTGCGTCATACTGCCAATTGCTGTTGAAGACGAGTTTAAGTTTACCCATATCTTCGTCTGATAGGTGGAGTAAACTGGTGAATTTAATAGTGCTCATTTTTTGCTTGCCCTTTCCGGTCGCCTGATAACAAAAAATGCGACCATGTACTTAGTCGCTTTAACCTTAACAAAACCAGTTCTAGGAACGATTTTGCGTACATAGCCGCATTTCTTCCTAGAACCTACGGCAAAACTACCGTTGGTTGTTCGGTTTTATTAAGATTAAAGCAATTCTATTATACCACATTACGCCACAAAAGAGAAGATGGTTTACTTGCTCTGAAATAGGTTGAAGCTGACTTCTAGATGATAAGAACAAACGCTAAATCGCAAAAACGCAAATTTCTTTGCCAAATTATTCAAAATATTACATTGGGTATATACAATGTACAAAAGTACGGCATTATATCATACATCACGAAAAAAGAAAAATTGACAGCAAGCACCTAACGTGGCATTCTTTACTTTAAATATATAGTGCCTTACAATAGAGGTAAGCTAAAGGTAAAACCGCATCTGCCTAAGTGAAATGTCGAGGAGATGGCTGAGAAAATCACCTTTAGATAATTGGGAGTTTAACCAGCGCGAGGCTGCGTGAAATAAAAAGCGCTCAGTAAAAACAATACTAAAGTTGTATTAGAACAGCTCATTGTTTTTGATGCATAAAAGCATGATGATAAGGAGGTATATTTTTCATGCCCAAAAAACAGGACGAACCGCAAAAAATCAGAACATACAAAGAATTATCGCAAAAGGAGCAACCTTTTGCGGGCTTCAAAACTGGCGAGCAATTGCCACTCTTTGAGATGCCACCAGCTTTGGCAAGCCCAGCTATCAGCCAAGGCTTGCCAAAGCTGCAGCAGCTACTCTCTGAGCAAGGTATTGAAATTGGCAGTTTTGATGAACTTTACACCGCTGCAATCAGTATTATTCGTTTCGTAGCGGCTAAGGAGAAGCAGGCAATTTTAAAGAATATCGAGGAGAAAAGGCATGAATAATACAAAACAATCCCTAGTAAAACTTGTGGTGAATCGCATTATCAATGATTCGTCCATTAGGCTTTTTACTGACCAAAATAATGAGGCGTATATCTCCACAACTGGCGATGGTAGGCAAGTATATGATCTGGATTCACAAGAGGCTCAAGATTGGCTTGCTGGTTATGTTATGGATAACTTTAATAACGAGGTTTTATTGCGTGACCAACCTAAAAATATTTTAGAAACCCTGCGAGGTTTCGCACAACATCGTGGTAGTAAAAGAAATCTTGAGTTGCGAACTGCTTTTGATGAAAACCAAAATCTTTGGTACGATTTGGGTCAATACGCTGTGCGCATTACACCTGATGGCTGGAAGATTGACGCTTGCCCGCCCATTCTTTTCGCTCGTAACTATACTCAAGAACAACAAGTATTGCCAGTAACTGGCGGAACAATTTGGGAGTTGTTTGATTACATTAATGTTAAAGATGTTCAGGACCGAGTATTGCTAATTGCCTTTTTAATCGCTGCGTTAGTGCCAGGCATCAACAAGCCGATCCTAGCATTATCAGGTCCAGCAGGCAGTGGCAAAAGTGAGTGCACAAAGACGCTAAAAAGCCTCATGGACCCAACAATGCCACCAAGTTTGCCGCCAATTACCAACGTCGAAGAATTAGATAAACTCGCTCAAACTAGCGCCGTCATGGCCTTTGACAATCTTACAACCATGAACACAAAAATCGCCAATCACTTCTGTTGTCTAGCAACAGGTTACGGTGTGCGCATTAGAAAACTATATACTCAACGCTACATTATTTTCAACGCTATTCGTCCGCTAATTATCAATGGTATATCTCAGGTTATTACTCAATCCGATCTGCTCAATCGTGCCATAGTAGCCGAACTATCACCAATCGAGAAGCGTGTAGAAGATTCCGAATTGCATAAGAGATTCAATGAAGCTCGTCCGCGTATCCTAGGCGCTATGTTCGAGTTGCTGTCTAGGGCAATGAAAATCCTACCCACTATCGAACGTACTGAGTGGCCGAGGATGGGTGGGTTTGCTAAGTGGGGCTATGCCATCACGGCGGCACTAGGCAATGGCTATACTGGTGAAACGTTCATGAAAGCGTTTAAGAAGGTAGAAGCCTTGCAACACAGTGAGGCGTTGAGCGCTAACCCATTTGCAGAAGTAATCACTTGGTTTATGCGTGACCGAGAAACATGGGTTGGAACTGCTGGGGAGCTCCTAGACAAGTTAGAGTCCGTATCACAGAATAGTAGTAACCCAGATATTAAGTACTGCCCAAAAAGCTCATATTGGCCAGCTAATCCTAGGTCTGCCAGGGTCCAGATTCAAAAAGCCCTAGCGGATCTAAAGTCAGCGGGAATTATCGCTTTTCTACCAAGCGGGAGTGGGCGTACTATTCGTCTAGTAAATGCTGATCTTCCTATTAGTAAAACACTACGTAGCGCTTTAGATAGTCCATCCCCAAATGGCCACACTTATACTGAACAGGGTTATGTTTTGAATGACTTAGAACCGCATTGTGTCGGCGTAGTATCTAGCAAATACACCAATCTTGATGAAAGGGGTGAACTGGTCCTTAAAGATGAAGTAATGTCTGGGAAAATTATTCCCGAAATTATTACAGGTGATACTGCTGATGCTCCGAGCGTTAGTGGTATAGCAGATTTCATTGAACGCCTTGTTGAGTATAAATTGCCCAAGACCGAGAAACGTCTTGAAATTGAAACACAGCAACGTGAAGAAAAAGAGCATGAGAGAAAAGCCCAACTTGAAGAAAAACGGAAACATGACAAGGAATATCAAGAGGAGTGTAAACGCAGACAAAAAGAACAGGAGGAGAAAGAAGCTAATAGGAAGCAGAAAAAGGCGAAGTATCTAGCTGATTGCGAGAAGTATGGTATGCCAGTGAATGAAGACTATCTTGCGTACGTTGAGAGTGGCTGGGGTGAAATCCCATTCTAGTGAAGCATGCCGACATAATAAACCATTTATTTTTATCACAGAAACTCACATAATTGTCAATAGGAGGAAGAAATGTCAAGAAAGCAAGTGAAATACAAAAAGCAGGCTACGAGTAGCGACGAATTGCGCTTTGTCGCTTATATGCGTAAGTCAACTGAAGACAAGAATCACCAAATGAACTCAATCGTCGACCAACAAACATGGATTACGCGAGAGGCAAGAAAACTAGGGCTAAAGATAGTGGCAGTTTTTCAAGAAGAGAAATCTGCCTCTAAGCCTAAGAATCGCCCAGAATTCGATAAAATGATGAAAATGCTAGAGGCAGGCAGGGCAAATGCTATTATTTGTTACCACGTAGACCGCTTATCGCGAAACCCAATCGACAATGGACGATTACAATGGGATGTAGCTAATGGCACTATTCAAAAAATTCATGCTTCGGACGGAGATTATACGAATGGTGATAATAGCAACTTCATGTTTGCGTTGCAAAACTGCCTAGCGACAGACTATTCTCAAAAGCTAAAGAGCCGCGTGCACTATACTATGATGGAGAACAATAGGCGGGGTCGTTGTAATGGACGTGCTGCGCAGGGATATCTTAATAGGCACGACCCAAATAACCTGAAAAGAGCCATCGTCATAAAGGATACGAGTATTGTGGGCAAAAACGGAGAGAGTCGTTACGACCTAATTCGTAAAGCCCTCAAGATGTTTGGCACTGGAAATTATAGTCCTGTAGAAATTAAACAAATGCTTGATGATTGGGGTTATACTCAGCGACGTACTCACAAAGGTTTAACTCTTGGTGGACTACATTATATTCTAGAAAATCCATTTTACGCAGGCTACACCGAAGACCCAGAAGACCCCGATGTCTGGCATAAGGCGGAGTGGGAGCCCATGATTAGTGAGCAGGAATACTGGCGTAACCAGAAGATTAAGCAAAGCTATGGCCGAAAAACAGGAAAACATTGCCCCCGCCCTAGAATTTCGGCTCGTGCCTATAAGTTTCAACTCAAAGGTGTAATCACGTGCTCTAGTTGCGGTTGTGGCATTGGTGCTGGTTATCACCCAAAAATTATGGCGGATGGTTCTACGAAAATCTATGTCCACTATGCCTGCAATAATAATGGCCATAATTCTCTCAGAAAATGTCAACTACATGGCGGTATTAGCGAGCCAGCACTATTTGCTCAAGTAGACGCATTACTTAACAAATATCGAATCAGCCGAACGCTCTATGAATGGGCATTAGAAATTCTTGGCAAATTAAAGGATGAAGAAATTTACGAAAGGCACAGTATTGAAATGAGCCAGAATGCCAGCGTTGAACGTTTAAAAGCAAAGCGCGATAGGCTACTTGATATGTAGCTAGAACATGAAGAAGACGGAATTGAAATGACCGCTGAAGAATACAATACGCGCCGACAAAAACTGGATTCCGCCATCACCGAATTAGAACAATCCAGACGCGACGTTGTCGATAGGAACCAAAATTGGTATGAAATTATTGGTAAGACTTTAGAAACGTTAAATGATCCACGCGAAAAATTTACCGATGGCAGTTGTTCCGGAGAAAGACGTAGTATTCTACAATCAATCGGTCCACGTGCCTACCTCGTGGAATGCTTCGACCGTTACAGTAAGAAAGGTAAGGTTTTAACCAAACGAGTTCTAGAGGTGGAGCCTTATCCGTGGCTCGAAAAATTGCGAAAATCAGCACAAAAAATGGAACACGATTTCGGGAAGGTTTTTACCGCAAACCAACAGGGGCAAAATGACCAAAAATCGGCTCCTTATAAACTTTGGTGTGCCCGACTAGACTTGAACTAGCACAGCTTAAAATCGCCACTACCACCTCAAGGTAGCGTGTCTACCAATTCCACCACGGGCACACATTGGTTTACTGTCTTATTATACCAAAGAAAGCAAAATACCGCAAGACTTTCCCTGCGGTATTGCGAAGAGGAAGAATGAGAATTAATCTTCTTCTTTGACGATATCGTCGTCGGCGGTAGCTTCGGCCTTCTCAGTCTTGGCAGGCTCGATGTCCTTGTGGGATTTTTTGAAGCCGTTGGGGAAAATGGCATCATACAAACCTTTACAAGCGTAAACGACGCCGAGCGCAATAATACCGGTATAGACGGTATAAGACTCGCCAGGGCGAGCAGCGTTGTAAGAGGCAGCAGTAGCGAGACCACCGATGGCGGCGAGACCGACGCCAGCTGCGATTTCGATAAGACCGCGCTTACGGGTTTTTGGTTTACTACTATTTTTATTCATGGTGCTATTATACCATATCGCCCCTAGTCTGGCTACTGGATTTTTTAGGTTGGTTTAAGATTTCTGAGCCACTAGACAGAAAACTAATAGCACCCAGGCGGATGCTATTAGTTTTGTACCTAAATATTTAATCTGACGTGCAAAATTATTTGTTATCAGCAGCTTTTTTCTTTAGAGTCAAGAAACCGTTGCGTGGGTTCTCATTGACAACACGGTCTTCAGGCAAATCACATGGGGTACCTTTGCCACCCTCGGCGGTCTTAGTAAAGAAATAGATAGTTTGTGGTTTACCGCCGCGCAAGGTAACTTCGGACTTGTGCAGATAATAGGTCACGCCCTTACTATTGGTATGTTGATAGGCCATTAGGTTCCTCCTTAGAATTATTATATTCTTATCTTATGTCTATTTGAGAAAGGCGTCAAGGGGTTTTGCAGGGAAAACCCAAAAAACCTTATGTTTTTTATACAACACTTGAAAATCTGAGCGGTTAGGAGTGTTTAAGAAAGACTAAAGCGAGCTTTAAAACTAGCCAAACAATAAGGCGGACTACAATAATCAACGCTAGAATAATACAAGCCACGATGGCTAGGCCGGCGGGAGTCCAAGAGAAAATCGGCGAAGCGTAATTGCGGCGATAGAGTTCGGTGGAGGGGACGTTGGCGGTAAGGTGATTATCGGAGATATCGCTTTCGGGATATTTGGCGAGTTCGGACGTCCAACAATCGAGATAGGGCTGGTCTGACCACTGCCAACCATTGGCGATAGCTTGAGGCTGACAAATAGCGGCCACTGCAGCATAAATATTACCATTAGGATTGGTATCGCTAGCGAGACTAGAGCTAGCTTCTTCGATGGCGGCGTTAGCGGCTTTGATGTATTGGTGCTCTAGATAAAACGGGCCGGTACCAAAAGTGACGGACTGCACGCCATTGTCTTCAACAACATTGATGACAGTATGGCTGTAAACAAATTCTTTGAGAGCGGTAAGAGTTTGCTCGATAGCAGCTTCATCTCCGGCTGCGTCGGCGGCCAGGACGGCGCTGCGTAGCTCAACCATTTTGAGATGATCAAACCGCAAAAGGGTAGCTGTAAAGAAAATAAGTGGAATGAGAATCAAAAAGAGTTGCCAGGTATGCACGGCCTTGAAAGATTTACGCAGAAATTCGCGGATTCGATTTGATTTCTTGCCACCCATTACTATATATTATTATAACATAGGCGCAGAATTACATAAGAAAAATGCTGAGCACAGGCTGCGATTTGAAGTGAAATATGATACAATAAGCTCATGAATATTTATATATCGGGAATATCTGGAACTGGTATGGGGCCACTGGCTTTGATGGCGAAAGATGCAGGGATGACTGTGTTTGGCTCCGACCAGCAGCCAGGCGCAGTAACGTCAGAATTAACTAATAGTGGAATTAAGATTTACCTAGGTGAGCAGGACGGCGAGTTCTTAAAGGCGCGCGCCAAGAACGAGGGAGTAGATTGGTTTGTATATACTTCGGCGCTGCCAGAAGACCACCCAGAACTGTTGATGGCAAAGAAACTGAAAATTAAGCACATTTCGAAACGTGATGAACTAATTAGCTATTTAGTAAAAAAGTTGAAACTAAAAATGGTCGCAGTAGCGGGGACTCACGGCAAAACTACGACGACGGCAATGATTGTTTGGGGGTGCCTAAAACTAGGGATTCCAGTGTCATATTTAATTGGAACAACTTTGCCGTTTGCGCCAGCGGGGATGTATAATAAAAAATCGGAATATTTTATTTACGAAGCGGACGAGTATGACCGGAATTTTCTAGCGTTTCATCCGTGGTTAGCCGTGATACCAACGGTGTCATATGACCACCCAGATATTTATCCAGATGAACAATCGTATCATGAGGCGTTTGCGCAATTTGAACGACAAAGTGAGCAAGTGATTCGGGGCGATGAAATTGCAGTGGATGTAACATTAGCAGGAGAAGCAAGGCGATACGACGCAACTTTAGCAATTGATGCCTTGCAACGAATTATGCCGGCGCCGCGGGGCTTGGCGAGATTTTGTGGTTCACAACGTAAGAAAATCGTGAAAGTGATTAATGAGTTTCCGGGAGTGGGGCGAAGATTTGAACAAGTTTCGGAAGGATTTTATTCGGATTACGGACATCACCCAGAAGAAGTGGCGGCGACAGTACAGATTGCGCTAGAAGAAGCTGACCGACGGGGATTAAAAGGTGTAGTGGCTGTTTATGAACCGCACCAAAATACAAGACAAACTGGATTGATTGATGCCTATGAGAATGCATTTCAGGGAGTGAAGAAATTATATTGGCTACCAACTTATTTAACGCGCGAAGATGAATCATTAAAAGTTTTGCAGCCAGCGGATTTTATTGCAAAGTTGGAAAATAAGAAAATTGCAGAGCCGGCTGAGTTGGACGAGAAGTTGGGCGAAGCATTGCTAAAATATCATGATCAAGGTTATTTAGTTTTGCTAATGACAGCGGGACCAGCCGATGCGTGGTTACGCAAACTAGTGTTTGCGGGTAATCAAGAATCGGCGGCAACGCAATATGTACATGCGCCACGGAGCGCCGACGAAGGTAGCGAACGGAATTAGTGGATTATTTTTTCTGGATTAGAGCCTTCAGCGTCAGCAGCGGGAATGCCGAGTGATTCGTTAGAAAGTGGCGTCATAGAATATGGGTCACTTAAGGCTTTGAGACGATTAGTGGTAGTCTTGAGTTCTTTGAGATAAGTATCGAGCTCACTTTTGTCGAGCGCACCAGTGTCACTATAGCTAAAACTAGAATTGACACCAGATTCTTCTTTAGCTTCTTCTCGGTCGGGCAAATAGCCAGGACGAGAACGGTCGAGATAAATATCGCCAGTACTGCGATAAATCCATAAGCTCAAACCGGTCGAGAGGACAGTAAAGCAGAGTGCACCAGCACCTAAAATAATTAAATTCCTTTTGCCATGCGATTCGATAACTTCTGGTTTCATAGGCTAGCCCTTAAATCTTCAACAGCTTGATACTGCTGGTCGGCAAGATTGGAAATTTCTTTGGTAACTTGTTGCAGTTGTTCGCGTTTGGTACGAACAATCTCTAGCTTGTCATAAAATTCTTGCGGAACATGTGTACAATCAATACCAATTAATGATTCTAGCTCGCGCATATAATCAATATAGCGGTTACGAAAGTCGGTTTGTTGCGCGGTAAATTCGTTTTGAATACGAAAAAGCTCAACAGACGGTAAACCGTTTTTAACCATGCGTAGGTTAAGTGGTGTGATAAAACGCCCGGCAATGGCTTCATAAGTAGAGCCTAAATAAGTCCGCGTACGAGAATCAACACGTTGTAGCTGAGTAAGCGACTGTTTAATATTGCTACAATTCTGAATAATAGTGTCACTTTGTTTACTAGTGAGAGCTGTAGGCTGTTTGTCATCGGTTGGTTCTTCGGTAGCAAAAGCTGGCGACATACTAAAGCATGCGCAAACCGCTGCTACGATTACAATACTAATCCGCTTTAAAAAGTCCATTATGTTTCTTACCATTATAAATTAACGTCGGGATGCCTTTGGCATGAATCTGATTCTCGACCATATTTTTGACATTAGCCATAATCTCGGTGACGGCATCACTATTAGCAACCTCAATAAGTTTAGAAAGTTCAGTTTTCTCGGCACCAAATTCCTTGAGCCAACTTTGGAGAATTTGTTCAGCTTCTTTGCGGCCGGCTTGCATGATAACGGATTGATACATGATTCCCTGGTTATTCGATTCAGTGAAGATGCGGTTGAGGATCTGCGCTGCGTATTCAGTCTCAAGCAGGTCGGCGGCATGCATGTAGCGCGCAACAAGGTCAGAGTTGTTGAACTTATAACTGCCATCAGGTAACTGAATGGGGTAAACCATTAAAACGGTATTGTATTCATCAAAGAAGCCAGAAGATTTTTGATTGCGATAACTTTGCACGCAAACAGTACAGCCAGGGTCGAAAATGTCGAGCGCAAGCGGTTTACCGTCTTGATATTTCTGAGCGAAGCTGTAAGGCTCAACGAGATAATCTTCGACTGGCCAACTATGGAAGCGGTCAGGAATATTCGTAAAAATCTCACCCCACTCTGAGAACCAGCGGCCCGCCCATTCGATAGGGTTGGTAGGCTCGGCCGAATCGATGCCGCAGACTTCGGCACCTAATGCGCACGAGGCAGGCTGAGAAACATTGCAAGTGCCAAAAACCCAAAGAGCAAGACCAGCCTTCACCGCTTCAACAAGCGACCAAACGGTCAAAAATACGACTAGAATGGCGCTAACTTCGATAGTGACACCGAGTGGCTTAATCCATTTAGGATGTTTGAGGGCAACTTTACTGAGCAGAGAGTTTTTGACATCATCCTTAAAATTAGTTTCACACTTTTGCAAGCGAACTTTTTTACCGACGCAGCCCCAGGCTTTTTTAAAAGTAGCCCAGTATTTTTTACCAATATCACGACGGAAGATACTAAGGAAGGCGACGAACACTCCTATCAAACAAAGAATAATAAATGCCGCGATGCAAACCATGCTAATAGTATAGCACAGACTGAGTGAGCTGGCTACTCGTCTTCTGTGATAAGATTTAGATGAGCTTCTTCAAGCATCTTCTCGTCTACATCGGATGGAGAGCCCATCATAAGGTCAACACCAGAGCCGTTTTTAGGAAAGGCAACAATATCACGAATATTAGTAATTCCCTCGAGCACCATAAACATGCGGTCAATACCAAATGCACAGCCAGCATGAGGAGGAGCGCCAAACTTAAAGGCATTAATCATACCGCCGAACTTTTGGTCGACATAGGCCGAGTCGTAACCAAGCACACCAAAAACTTCATACATGATTTCGGGATTGTAATTGCGTACGGCGCCGGAGCAAATCTCGTACCCATTCATCACCATGTCATATTGGTCAGCCACGATGTCGAGCTTGTTTTCAGTCTCGCGAATAGCCTGGAGGCCGCCCTTAGGCAAAGAGAACGGATTGTGACCAAAGTCGAGCTTATTAGCACCGTCATCCCATTCGTAAAACGGGAAATCTACAATCCAGCAAAGTGCAATTTGATTATCATCCTTCAAGCCCAGTGCATCAGCAAAAGCAATACGCATAGCACCAAGAACTTTATTAACTTTCTCGCGCTCATCCGCGCCAAAGAACACGGCATCACCATCTTTCGCACCGGTCAAATCTTGAATACTCTTTAATTCTTCCGGTTTTAGAAACTTAGCGATTGGGCTACGCACCTCGCCATGCTCATATAATATATATGCCAAGCCACCAGCGCCATTCTTGCGAGCAAGCTCCGTGAACTCGTCAATCTGCTTACGCGTGAACTTGGCGCCGCCGGGAACACAAATAGCTTTGACGCAAGGAGCTTGAAAAACTTTAAACTCGACGTTTTTAAGTGCATTAGTAAGGTCGATTAGCTCAAGACCGTAGCGCAAGTCGGGTTTATCGGTGCCGTATTTCTCCATGGCTTCACGGTACGGAATGCGCGGAACGTCTTCACTAAACAACTTTTTGCCAGCAAATTCGGTGACGAGTTGTTTGATAAGTGGCTCCATGGTAGTGCGAACAACTTCGCCGTCGTCCACAAAAGACATTTCGGCGTCAAGCTGATAGAAGTCACCGTAGAGACGGTCGGCGCGAGGGTCTTCATCGCGGAAGCAGGGGGCAATTTGATAATAGCGCGGAACGCCACCAACCATGAGTAGCTGTTTGAACTGCTGCGGAGCTTGGGGAAGAGCATAGAATTGACCCGGATGAATACGAGACGGAACGAGAAAATCACGAGCACCTTCGGGTGAAGAGTTGGCGAGAATTGGCGTAGTGATTTCGATAAAATCATGCTCATCCATGTACTTACGCATAAATCGATAATACTCGGCACGGCGCTTCAAGGTGCGCTGCATAGACGGGCGGCGTAAATCTAGATAGCGATAACGCAAACGGAGCTCTTCGCCAGAAGCGTCGCCTTCGTCATGAGTATTAACGGGGAGCGGCTCCGACCTAGTGATTAGCTCGAGTTTATCTACGACGATTTCAATATCGCCAGTTTCGATATTAGGATTTTTGAGCTCGGGCGCACGCTCGCGGACAGTGCCCTCGGCGGTAATGACGAACTCGTCACGCAGGCTTTCGGCGATAGAAAACGCTACCTCGGCTTCGGGGGTGATAACTAACTGAATGATTCCCTTGTGGTCACGCAAGTCGATGAAGATTAGGCCGCCATGGTCACGGCGTGAATTAACCCAGCCGGAGACCTGTACGGTTTTACCAATTTCTGCCTTTAAATCTGTAGATAAACTTCTCATGAGTTAATTATACCACTAATCGCCTCTATTGCAAAGCTTAGTAAACCAAGTGGATGCTCTGAACTCTTAATGCAAAAATCAGACTAGTACCTCAAAATCAGTACCTTTTGGTGTGGGATTACTTACATTGTAGCACACATTACTAAAAATGTCAAGGGGTACGGTTCTTCATAGCACGATTGACCGCCCAGTACTCAACGTCCACGAAGCGATCAGTAGCATAGATTAGTGTATCATCCTCGGAAAACGAGCGGGTGTTTTTATTAAAATAGTAGACTAGACTAACTTGATAGATGCCGATAGCAGGGACATCCGTCACCCAGCGACGCAGGAAAGTTTCGTATTTGGCGGCACGGCCAGTGACACTCATAGTTTCGCGAGCACTCAAGATAAGGTCATCCACAAGAGCATTAGCGTAATTAGAGAGATTGAGACCAGTGGCGGAAGCCTGCGATGAATGGTAATAGGCGAAGAGGTCAAGGTCGGCACCGAGCTCAACTTCGTAGAGCAGAATATCGTAGGCGCGCGGGCGAATAATATTAACGATAAAATCTTGGCCGGGGTCATAAACCGAGAGGTCAACTACGAAACCGAGCTGCTCAAGCTGCTCCTTCCACTGCTCGGCTAGCTTAGGAAAATAGCCGGTACTAATAGTGGCAAGACGTAAAGTTTGACCTTTAAGCCCTGCGGCAGTGATTTCTTCGCGGGCGCTAACGGGGTCGTAAGTGGGCAAAGCCGGGTATTCGCTAACTTCAATTTCGGAAGTGATGAGCGGGTAGTCAAGCGGGTATTCGTAGCCAAGAACAGAACGAATTGCGGAGATGTCGACGCCTTTCTGAATGGCTTGACGCACGGTGACATTGTTTAGGAGTGAGCTAGCAGTATTTAAGAAAGCGAAAACACCACTGGCTAAAGAAGTTTGCTTCTCGTAAATCAAATCAGTAGGGAGCTGGTCGCGATATTCAGCGGAAAGTTCGGCCGTAGCTGTAACTTCGCCTGTGGAAACAGCAGTGACAATATCTTCGGCAGAAGAATAAGTATGAATGGCAAAGCTATTAAGCATGGGGCGAGTCTTGTAATAATATGGGTTACTAGCGAGATAAATGATACGCTCACCGTCGCTCGAAACATCTTGCATAGCGTTAAAAGTGAAAGCACCAGAAGTTACGGGTTGACTGCTGAAACTGTGTTCGAGAAGCTGACCGGGATTGACATCGGCTAGAATATGAGAGGGGAGAATGGGCAGGTTAAGCGTGGCATCGAAATCCGCATAAGGTGACGGCAGAGCAAAAACTAGAGCATCGTTAATTCGTTCGATGGTAACTCCCGAGAAATTGGAGCTATATGGACTATTGACAGCGGGGTCTTTGGCAAGATTAATCGTGAAGAGGACGTCATCAAGTGTGATAGGCTCGCCATCAGACCATTTTAGGCCGTCTTTTAAGGTGACCGTCCAGGCCTTGCCAGTTTCATCGGGAATGATTGACGCGGCTAGACCAAGACCGACATGACCAGAGTAATCAATCGCGGAGAGCGTAGCAAACATGAGTTTAGAAAGAACTTTTTCACTCTCGGTGGTAGCAAAAAGTGGATTGAGCGTACTAACGCGACCATTGGTAGCTTCGATATAAGTACCGCCATCAACATAAGCCTGGACAGAGTAGGATTGTTTATACCAAAATGCTTGCGTGAGAGCTAATGAAATAATCACAATTACGAGCAGGCACCACTCCAAGATTAAGAGACGAACACGACGAGCATTAGGGAGACGGCTAATGATATTTTCTTGGATGTGCTCCTTACTACCTTCGCGAGCGCGTTCAGAAAATTGTTCCCAACGTCTGGCGATTTTGTGCCCACGCTTTTTTGTAGTAGGTGTCATGCTTGAATCGCTACCCTTATTCCCTTTTTATGCGGCTGGCACCAGCAACAAACATAAGATTGACATTACAAAAACTACAACACAGACAATCGTAGCGTTGAACAGTGACCGTTCAAGCCCGCGACGGGTGGTATATAATTCACCGGAGCTACCAAACCCGGCGCCGAGCGAAGCGCCACGTTGCTGTAAAAGAATTAACAAAACCGACAAAGCAGCTGAGACAAATACTAGACTCTGAAATAGTGTTCCCAAATTCATATTATTATTATACTCCGGCTGAGCTCAAAAATCAAGCAACTAGCTGATAATTAAGTTGAGTACGGCATTAATTACACTCAACACCGCACTAGAAATAAAGGCACCCCAAAAACTCATTTCGACACCCGGTAATAAATAGATTGTAATTACTACCATGGCGGTATTGATAATAATCGTAGAAATGCCCATCGTGAGAATTGCAAGCGGGAGAGCTAAAACTTTAATAATCGGCTTAACAATGGAATTGACAAGTGAAAAAATTAAACCGGCGGCAGCATAAAGCAACCAACTTTCGGCGAAAACCTCTTGCGATTCGGATGTAACGGTACCGAGCCAAGTGATACAAAGATACATACCTAGGCTAGAAGCTAGCCAGCGTAGTAAAAAAGTAAAAATCTGACGTTTAATCATGGTCTTTTATATTATAACACGGAACAAAAGTTTACGATTATTTAAGCATATTTTTACGTTTGAGCAGCGTATGATAAGTGATAGCGAAACGATGAGCTTCGTCGTCGATGCGGGCGATAAGTTTAGCAATATGCGAATCGGGATTGAGTAGCACCATACGAAAATCATCAGCTTGTGGAATAATAATGCGCACGGCAGCATTGCGCGTATGGTCGCCAGACTTATCGCGACCAATAACTGCAATATGATGTTCAGCGAACAAATCTTTCACGGCATTAACTTGATTAACGCCACCATCGAGAATAACTAAATCCGGAAAGGGCCATTCGGAATGTTTGAGACGCCGAGTGACAACTTCTTGCATACTAGCCGTATCATCATTTTTTTGCGAGCGAAGTTTAAACTTGCGATATTCGGAACGGTCGGAAGCGCCGTTAGTAAAAACCACCATTGAACCTACGACATTAGTGCCGGATTGATGAGAAATGTCGTAGCCTTCGATGCGCTTGGGTGGCTCGGGGAGATTTAATAATTTCTGCAAATCGGTAAGAGCCTGGTCGGATGAAATATCTAAAAATTCTTTGTCGGAGAAAACGATTTTTTTCTGAAGTTCGCGCAAACCAAAAAGTTGTTTGCGAAGTTCGGCAGCTTCTTCAAAATCTTCGGCAGCAGCCGCCTGCTTCATTTGTTTTTCTAGCTCGCTCATTAACTTGTGCCGGCCGCCCTCGAGATAGAGCCGAAGCTTGCGCAGATTCTTTTTGTAGGCCTGCGGAGTGGTGCGGCCAACTTCAATGCCCGGAGTGAGGCCGAGGTCGGTGTTAAGAGTTTTCTTGCCGTCATAGGGTTTATCATAATACGGGAAAACTTTGCGTAAAATTCGCAGAGCCTGCATGACGGCAGTTTTACCATAGAAAGGACCAATATAAGTGGCTTTATCGTCTTGCGGAGTGCGAGTGAAACTAATATATGGAACTTCCGACTTCATATCGATACGCACATAAGAAACAGTTTTGTCGTCGCGCAAAAGAATATTCCATTTGGGCATATAACGTTTAATCATTTCTGATTCAAGGAATAACGCGTCCATTTCTGTATCAACCACAATCCAATCAGTATCGGCGATTTCTCGCACTAGAGCTTCGGTCTTAGGGTCTTTTTTGGTGTGATGGAAATATTGGCGGACGCGATTCTTGAGAACGGCAGCTTTGCCAACATAAATCACTTCGCCATTAACGCCTTTGTGAAAATATACACCTGGCGAGGCTGGTAAAATTTTGAGTTTCTGCAAAAGTTGCTCACGCATAGCGGGAGTTACTGTATCATTACTACGAAGATTTTTCTCAGAATCTGGTTGCATTATCTATATATTATACTAGATAATATTTAAATATGCAAAGTTACTAAGTTTGTTGATTGGCTAATTTATCGATTTTATTAGTGTAAGTCTTGATAGTGGCAATAGTAGATTCTTGATGAATATAGCGCGAGCCATCGGGACGCTTTTCGATAGTATAAAAACTATAAGTACCCTCATTGGCATCGCCATTATTCCAGCTTTTGTTAAGTAGATCTTGTAATTTTACGGCGGTCTGCTCATCGAGTTCTACTTCGTAGACCATGTTTTCTTTAGCGATAAATTTTTGGCGCAAGCCGTTATACTCATCTTCATATTTGCGAACTTTACGGTCATCAAAATTGATACGGTAATAAATATCAGTATACGATCCGCCATCGCTCATAGTGGTTTCCCATTTCGAATCGGTAATGATGGCATACTGCCAGTTAAACTCTTGAGCGCGGAGTTCACGAATAAAAAACATGACGCCGATTGCAGCAATCAAAACGATAATAATGCCAACCATAATTCGAGTAGTTTTGCCGTTCATTAACATTATTATAGCATACTTCGTGGAAATAATTGCACTGCTACTTGCTACGGGTTACGAAATCCGGAAAGGAATAACCCACACTTATTCTATAAAATAAAAATTACTTGCTTGACTACGGTCTCGTTGAATTATAATGAGCTTTGCGTTTTTATTTGTTATCTTGAGGTAAATACTAAAAGATATTGTTTGACTCAATCTTGAAATAATTTTATGAAGACTTGAGTGAAAGATTAGTTTC
Source organism: uncultured Candidatus Saccharibacteria bacterium (assembly GCA_964402815.1). GTDB lineage: Bacteria > Patescibacteriota > Saccharimonadia > Saccharimonadales > Saccharimonadaceae > Nanosyncoccus. The sequence goes on from CAYODP010000001.1 coordinate 62,615, forward strand.
TTTAATGATGTAGATTGGACGTTTCTTAACTTCAAGGTAAGTTTTGGCGAGATACTGACCAATAATGCCGATTGAAAATAGTTGCACGCCGCTAACGAAAACAATGATACAAACTAGAGATGGCCAGCCAGCAGTAGAATCACCGAAAGCTAGTGTGCGTACAATAATAAAAATAATCGCAATAAAAGCAATCAAGCAAAACAATAAACCGATAAAGGAAGAAATCACCAGAGGAACCGTCGAAAAAGCAGTGATGCCTTCGATAGCATATTTAAATAATTTCCAGAAAGACCATTTAGTTTCTCCAGCAACACGTTGAACATTCTCGTATTCAATCCATTTAGTATTAAAACCAACGAAACTATTTAGACCTTTGGAATAACGGTTATATTCACGCAAAGAAGTAAGCGCATCAGCAACTTGGCGCGTCATCAACCAATAATCTCGCGCACCGTCGACCATTTGCACATTTGACATCTTATTGATTAGACGATAAAAACGCCGCGCAAAGAAACTACGAATAGGCGGTTCGCCCTTGCGAGAGACTCGCCGCGTGCCGACGCGGTCATAGCCATTTTCGACAATCTCATTATACATTTGGCGCAAAAGGGCAGGCGGATCTTGCAAATCGGCGTCCATCAGCGTAATATAATCACCGCTTGCAGCATCGAGACCAGCAAGCATAGCGGCCTCTTTGCCAAAATTGCGCGAGAAAGAAATGTATTTTACTTTATTATCATATTCGCTAAGTGCCTTGAGAATATCAAGCGTCTGGTCAGTGCTACCGTCGTTCACAAAGATATACTCAAACTCAATATCAAGTTGAGCAAAATCTTGTTGGCGGACTTTTTCCATTTCTTGGTAAAAGAGGGGTAGGGCTTTTTCTTCATTATAGCAAGAGACAATTACAGAAATCTTTTTCACCTTTTACTCCTAAGTTAGGAACGACTGAGTTTATTATAACACTTGAATAGCTAAATATCAATGACGAGAGGTTATTATACTTGTAGGTCGAGAGATTGGTAGTTGTCATAATAGCGAATTTTCTGAGTGGTAAACTTAATCACACAATAATCTGGGTCAGTATTACTTTCGTAAAAAATCGTGTCCATGTCGCGCCAAATTTCATCTTTGATGGCTTGGTCGTAAAGAATCTCGGCCGTGCCAGTAAAAGCTGCGCCGCGATAAGTTGGGCGGTCATAAAAGTAAAGACAAGCACGAGGATTGGCGAGAAGACTTTGAACTTTTTGTGAAGATGTATTAGTAGTAAGATAAAACTCGGTGAGACCTTTGCGTTTGCGAGGATTGAGCATGGCGCGAGTAGAAGGAAAACCTTGTCTATCAATAAAACTCAGAAAACACACTTCTTGGCGGTCAATCATCTCCCCGATAACACGTTCTAAATTGTTTGACTCTTGCATAACAGTTTTACCTCCGATATTTGTACTTATTTTAACATATTCCATAAGCGACGAAAAGCCACCCGTCAGGGTGGCTTAAACGTATAATTTGGCACCTTGCTAGTTTCCCGCTTGGGGCAGTATAATCGCCGCGACTGGGCTTGACTTCTGTGTTCGGAATGTAAACAGGTATTTCCCCAGCGCTATGGGCACCAAGTGGCAAATGGGCACTTTTCTTTTTTAGATAAAAAGAAAAGTTCCCAACGTCAAAAGAAAAATAGTTCTTTCTAAAAGTCACGCGCATGTCGCGACTTTTAGAAGATTTACAACTTTTTGACGTTGCTGTTGGCGTCCATATAATCTTTCGATTATACATAGCATGATGAAAATTGTAAAACTTCTCTTCGGTATTGTATCACACTTTTTGAAAATTGTGAATCGAATGCCGATTGCTAGCTAAGTTTAAGTCAGATTATCGATTGGATTTATACGAATATAAGTCCGATAATCTGAGCATAAAAAGGCAATGGACCTATTAGTACGCTTCGACTCCACACG
>CAYODP010000002.1:0-61506 GCA_964402815.1 uncultured Candidatus Saccharibacteria bacterium
AATCGGGGCTATACCGCCTAATCTGAAATTACTTCCCTCTAACCGTAAACATTTACGTTTACGCGGTTTTGGTACCGGAATAACTTTATCTAGTTGTAATGCAACCTGTTTACTTAAATCTTGATTATCAATATCTAAGATGTAATGTTCTTTGGCCATTTCATAAGGTTTCCCAACTTCCGCCGCACCGAGCAAATCTGCCACTTCTTCCAACTTTTTCACATACACTGTATTATCACATACGGTAAAAATCGGTTTATCATTTAAATACACCATATATTCACCAAACATTTTCCGGTAACGCACTTCGCCTGTACCTTCAATTTGTTTACAAACATATTTAATAAATTCTTCAGTTGTCGCCATAACTTTATTTTAGCATGATTATTCAAAATCTCCCCGTTTGTGTAGTATAATATAAGAATATGGAAGTTAATCAGGAAACAATTTCTCATCTTGCGCAGTTGTCGAATTTTGCGCTCACTCCAGCAGAAAGTGAGCATCTCGTCGGCGACATTAAAGAGATTATTAATTACATCTCGCAGCTTGACGAGCTTAATACTACTGGTCTCGAGCCGACTTATCAAGTTTTTGAAATGGAAAATATCTGGCGTGCGGACGAGATTTTGCCGCAAGAAGCCGACCGTGAAGCCTTGCTTGCTTTGACCAAAGAAGTGAAGGACCACCAAATTAAAGTACCGAAAGTATTGTAGGGGAGCAAAACATGAAAACTGCGAGTAAAACTATTAGCGCCGTGAGCTTAGTAAAAGAAGCTCTGGCCAAAGCGCACCAATACCAAGATGAATATCATATTTTTAACTTCATCAATGATATCGACGCTATCAAAAAAGCCGCTGCGATTGATGAAAAGATTAAAAAAGGCATCGAGGTTGGTCGCTTAGCCGGCGTACCTTACGCACTCAAAGATAATTTCTTAAGTCCTGAGGGCGGCACTACGGCTTCAGCTCACATTCTTGAAGAATTCACTAGTCCAATTACCGCTACGGCCGTGAAGAAACTCGAAGCCGAAGGTGCTATCATGATTGGTCGTACTAATCTTGATGCTTTTGCACATGGTTCTTCTACTGAGAATTCTTATTACGGTGCCACCAAAAATTCCAAAGACCTTACTCGTGTTGCTGGCGGCAGTTCTGGCGGTTCCGCGGTGGCTGTCGCGCTTGGCATTGTACCTTTTGCAGTTGGTACTGATACTGGTGGGTCAATTCGTCAGCCAGCATCTTTTAACGGTATCTATGGCCTCAAACCTACTTACGGTACGATTTCACGCTATGGTGTCGTGGCGATGGCTTCCTCTACGGACTGCGTTGGTTTCTTCACTGAAGAACCCGATGATTTAGACTTGCTCATGATAATCACTGCCGGTCAAGATACTAACGACTTAACTACTTTACCAGATTATTATGGTAAGGAGCAGCACTTTGATGACCCGATTAAGAAAATCGGTATTATTAAAGATTTTGATAATGATGCTGTCGCTCCCGAGATTCGCGCTGCTTTGCAAGCCGAAGTCACCAAGTTCAAAGCTGCTGGTCACGAAATTGTTGCGCTTGATATGCCTGCGCTTAAGTACGCTTTAGCGGTTTATTATATTATTGTCCCCGCTGAAGTCGCTAGTAACTTATCGCGTCATGATGGTATTCGTTATGGTTTTCGTAGTGAAAAGTCGCAAACCCTCGGCGAACTTTATGAAAATACTCGCAACGAAGGTTTTATGCCCGAGAATAAACGCCGCATCATGATTGGTAACTTTGTCCTTTCGTCTGGTTTTTATGATGCTTATTATCTTAAAGCCGCTCAAGCCCGCACTTTGATTATTCAAGAATATGCCAAAGCCTTCACTAAATGCGATTTAATTCTTACTCCCGTTAGTCCTAATCCTGCTTTCAAACTCGGCGAAAAAGTTAACGACCCAGTTGCAATGTATCTCGAAGATGTCATGTCGGTGTCGATTAATCTAGCTGGTTTGCCCGGTCTAGCCATTCCAGTTGGCGAAACTCCCGCAGGTTTAAGTCTCGGTTTGCAGCTCATTGGCCCGCGACGTAGTGACCAGAGTTTGATTCGTTTTGCTAAACAAATGCGCGGCGATTTACCGCCCGAAGACCATCATCTTGATATCATGGGAGGGAACGACTAATGTGGCCGCAAGTAGTTTTTCTGGTTATTGCTATTATCGCCGTTGCTTTGTTGGCGCTTGTCGCCATGGTACTCAGTGGCAAACGTCGTCACGAATTTGATAAACAAGCCTATCAAACTCGTTGGCTTAAAATTGAAAATGGTTTTGACAAAGACGACCGGCGCAGCTACAACTTTTCCGTGCTAGAAGCCGATAAGTTACTCGATAAAGCCTTCAACGAGATGGGTATTCCTGGCAAAAGCATGGGTGAAAAACTCAAAAAACTCGGCGAGCGAATGCCGGAACTCAACAAAGTTTGGCAAGCTCACAAGCTTCGCAATCAAATCGTCCACGAAAGCGATTTTGAAGTTAGTTATGAACAAGCTCGTCAGGCATTAGCTATTTTTCGTCAAGCATTAAAGAACATAGGAGCAATTTAGTATGGCAGACCAAGTGAAATATATTCCTACAATTGGCATCGAGTGCCACGTTCAACTTTGTACCAAGACCAAACTTTTCTCCGAAGTCGATAATGACGCTCGCGGTAAAGAGCCAAATTCTTGTGTCTCGCCAGTCGATTATGGTTTGCCAGGTATGTTACCGCGACTTAATCAAGCCGCTGTGAAATATGCTGTTCGTGCTGGTTTAGCGCTTAATTCTAAAATCAATCTTGAAAGTCGCTTCGATCGTAAACATTATTTTTATCCAGATTTACCTAAGGGTTATCAAATCACCCAACTTTTTCATCCCATTATTGGTGAAGGTTACGTTGATTTACCTAGTGGCGGTAAGGTTCGCATCGAGCATGCTCATCTCGAAGAAGATGCCGGCAAACTTAGTCATGAAAGTGACGACACCCTAGTCGACCTCAACCGCGCCGGTACGCCGCTGGTCGAAATTGTTTCCATGCCCGACATGCACTCCGCTGCCGAAGCTCGCGAATATACCAAAGAACTTTGGCGCGTCATGACTTACGCCGGCGTCACTTTTGGCGACTTATATAATGGCAATATGCGTTTCGACGTTAATATCAGCATTGCTTCCGAAGGTGCGAAAGAGCTTGGTACGCGCGCCGAAGTGAAAAATCTTAACTCTTTCCGCAGCGTTGAACGCGCCGTTGAATACGAAATTAAGCGTCAAAGTAAACTCTTAGATAAAGGCGAAAAGGTCATTCAAGAAACCCGCGGCTGGAGCGACGCTACCGGCGAGACTACTTCGCAGCGCAGTAAAGAGGAAGCTCAAGATTATCGCTACATGCCCGAGCCTGATATTCCGCCGATTCATTTGACCGAAAAAGATGTTGCTGAGCAGCAAACTTTAATGGGCATGTCAGTTCAAGCTTACCGTGAGTTTTTGCGCGAGTTTCTTTCTGAAGATATTGTCGAAATACTTTTGGATTACAAAGTGCTAACTACCGCACTCTATCAGTTGCGTACTTATTTGCAAGAAACTAATAATCAAGCAAAATGTGATTCTCAACTCAAAAAAGTCGCTAACTTATTCAGCAGTGTTTTGCTCGCCGAAGAAAACGCCAGTTTGCTCAATGACGAACTTCCAACAAACGAACAACTTGCGACGCTGGTTGAGATGAATGAGAAGAACGAACTCTCCAGCACTGGTATGAAAGAAGTTTTCTTAAAGTTCTTCGACCCAGAAATGCATTTCAAAGATACTCGTACTATCGCCAAAGAGCTTGGCGTAGTTCAAGAAAACGACTTAGGTGCGCTCGAAGCGATTATCGATATCGTGTTAGCAAAACCGGAGACTCAACAAGCTCAAGCCGATTTCAAGGCTGGCCAAGAAAAAGTTATCGGATTTCTCGTCGGACAAGTTATGAAAGAATCAAAAGGCAAGGCCAACCCGTCCGCCGTTCAAGACTTGCTGCATAAGAAACTCAGTGCCTAACTTTTCTCGACCCGCCGAATTGCAAACTTGGTTCCAAGAACACGTTACGCTGGCTGGCGCACCGTACACGCTCGACCTCGACCAAGCCCAGGCCGTGCTCGATATTCATAAAAATACTTTAGTCACTGCACGCGCTGGTTCCGGTAAAACTCGTGTAATTGTTGCGAAAATCGCTTATCTGATATCACAAGACTTAGCAGATTTTCATCAAATTGCCGCTTTCATGTTTAACCGTACTGCCGCCGCTGAAGTTAATGAACGCATTGGTGCAGTTGCAATTGACGGAGTTAAACTTAATCATTGGCACGGTCGTGAGCAGAAAATTACTATTGCTTCCACTTTTCATAAGTTTGCTCTCGATACGGTAAAGCTAACCGGTGAGCACCCGCAACTAATTTCCGAAACCGAACACGATGCGTTAATTCGTCAATCAGTACGTCAAATTTTCGCTGAGCAAAATCGTCACGTTTCGCACCCCGAATATGAAGAAACTCTCAAACTTATCAGCAGTTTTATCGCGCGGGCTGGGCAAAAATATTCTGGCAGTCAAGGTTTGTCTGAGCTTTGTCATGACGTTCAGCAATATATTTCCGTGCATCGCCAAGATTCCGCTTTCCGTAACCATATTCGTTTGCATGAATTTGCTTTGTCGGCCTACGAAGCGTATTTGCTGGCGCTTATTTTTCCTAAACTTGATTTTAACATCTTAATGTCGCGCGCCGCCCAAGTTTTAGCTGAACCCTCTCATCTTTTTAATCCTGCTCAGCGTCGTGTTGCGGCCTTTAAATATATTTTAGTTGATGAATATCAAGATTTCTCGCAATTATTTTTCAATTTGATTCAAGCCATTCGCCAAAATTGTCCCGACGCACATCTTTTTGCCGTGGGTGACGATTGGCAAGCTATTAATCGTTTTGCTGGTTCGGATGTCAATTATTTTATTAACTTTGCCGAATATTTTCCCGAAGATGTCACAAACATTCCTCTTGTGACTAATTATCGTAGCAGTCGTCGCATTGTTGAAAACGCCAATCAATATATGCTTAAACACTATGACCGTCACGCCTGTAAGGCCAAAGCTTTTAGTAAGAAAAACGGCAAAATCTATCGCCTTAATCCTGTCAAAACTAAGTTTGACACTACTGATTTACAAGAAGACGCTTTAGGTGACGCGCGCTTTCAGCAAGCCCTGGCGACAGTTTGCGGTGGTGCGCCAAGTAAATATCAAGCCCCCGCACAATTATTAAAAACTGTTTTTAAAATCGTCAAGAAACATCGCAAAAGTCCTATCTTACTTTTACATCGTCATAATTTCACTTCTTTTCCAGGTGTAACACTGGCGGATTTTGTTGCTGCATTAAAAATTTGTCTGGCAGAACAATATATTATTCCTGCTGCAACTTTTGACCAGCAAATTCGTGCCATGACCATGCACAAGTCTAAAGGTCTCGAATCCGAAATCGTCATTTTACTAGAAGTAAACCGTGACCAAGTTTTGTCTTCGCATCCACATGCTACGATTTTTGAACTTTTTGGTGATACTTTAGCAGCAGAAAAAGCTGACCAACATCGACTTTTGTACGTTGCTTTGACTCGCGCCAAACATAAGCTGTATATTTTGAGTAGCGACCCGCATGACCCGCTCAAATAATCCTATTTTAACCATATAAAACTCTACCAAAATCGATAATTTTATGCTAAAATAAAGCAAAGTCTATCTTCTCGGAGGAGTTTTAGGTGTTGAAATATTTTCGCACTAACTTTTCTTGATTAGATTTGCAAAATATAATTACAAAAGGAACTAGTTTAATGGCAAACGAAGTCAAAGACCTATCAAAGCTCCGTAATATTGGCATCATCGCCCATATCGACGCGGGCAAAACTACTACTACCGAGGCTATTCTTTATCGTACCGGCCTCAAGCACAAAATCAACCTCGTGAAAGGCGGTGATGGTGGCGCTACTACCGACTGGATGGAGCAAGAGCGCGAACGCGGTATCACGATTACTTCTGCCGCCGTCACGGCTTATTGGAAAGGCCATCAGATTAATATTATTGATACCCCGGGGCACATCGACTTTACCGCCGAAGTCGAGCGCTCGCTTCGTGTGCTTGATGGTGCGGTGGTGGTGTTTGATGGTAAGATGGGTGTAGAAGCTCAGTCCGAGACCGTTTGGCGCCAGGCTACTAAATATGGCGTGCCACGCATTTGTTTTGTCAACAAAATCAACCAAATCGGGGGCGACTTTTACAAGTCTCTTGACAGTATTCACAAACGTTTGTCTAAGAATGCCGTTGCGATTCATTTGCCAATTGGTTTCGAGAAAGATATTTGTGGTGTAGTCGATTTGATTGACATGAAAGCCTACACTTATAAAGATTATGCCGACCATGAGCTTACTGTCGGTGAGATTCCGGCTGATATGCTTGAGAAGGCCAAGAATGCTCGCTCGCTCCTTGTCGAAGAAGCTGTTCAGGCCGATGAAGCTTTGATGGAAAAGTTCTTCAACCAGGGTGAAGAGGCCATCAGTGAAGTCGAACTGAAAGCCGCTTTACGTAAGCGCGTGCTTGACGGCGACTTCTATCTTGTAACCGGTGGTGATGGTCGTGGTGTGATTGTTGAAAAAGTGCTCGACCTTGTCGCCGACTATCTTCCAAGTCCGCTTGATCGCGATCAAGGCCAAACTTTTGGCGTTGACCCGAAAACTGGCGATCAAGTTGTCCGCAAAGCTAGCAACAGCGAGCCGCTCACTGCTCTTGCTTTCAAAATCGCAACTGACCCATTCGTTGGTAAGTTAATCTTCATTCGCGTCTATGCTGGTAAAATGACTTCTGGTAGTACGGTACTTAATGCCACCACTGGCGACAAGGAGCGCGTCGGTCGTCTTGTGCGTATGTTCGCCGATAAACGTGAAGAAATCACCGAGATCACTGCTGGCGACATTGCAGCCGTAGTTGGTATGAAAGAAGTCACTACTGGTACCACTCTTTGCGATCCAGCTCATCCAATTCATCTCGAGGACATTACTTTCCCCGACCCTCCGGTATCAATCGCCGTTGAGCCAAAGACCAAATCCGACCAAGAGAAAATGGGCTTAGGCTTGCAGAAGCTGGCCGAAGAAGACCCAACTTTGCGCATTCATACCGATGAAGAAACTGGTCAAACCATTATTTCTGGTATGGGCGAGTTGCATCTCGAGATTGCTATCGACCGTCTCCAGAAGGAACACGGCGTCGAGGCTAATACCGGTGCGCCACAAGTTGCCTATCGTGAAACTATTCGCGGTACCGCCGAAGCTCAAGGTAAGCATATTAAGCAGTCTGGTGGCCGCGGCCAGTATGGTGATGTCTGGATTAAGTTTGAGCCAAATGAGACCGGTAAAGGTTTTGAGTTCATCGATATGATTAAAGGTGGTGTCGTTCCGCAAGAATATCGCAAACCAGTTCAGCAAGGTGTTGAAGAAACCTTGAACGGTGGTGTGATTGCCGGCTATCCAGTTGTTGACGTGAAAGCCACTCTCTACGATGGTTCTTACCACGATGTCGACTCTAGCGAACTCGCCTTCAAACTTGCTGGTAGTCTCGCTACGCGCGAAGGTATTAAGAAAGCTCAACCAGTTTTGCTTGAGCCAATCATGAAACTCGAAGTTACAACTCCAGAAGAATTCATGGGTGATGTTATCGGCGATATCAACTCTCGCCGTGGCCGCATCGACAGCATGGAAGACCTCGCCGGTGGTGCTAAGCTTATTAAAGCTTTCGCTCCACTCGCCAATCTCTTCGGCTATACGTCGGATTTGCGTTCTATGTCGCAAGGTCGTGCTGCTAGCTCCATGGAAATCAATGGTTACGAGGAAGTACCACCAAACGTCGCTCAAGAAATTATCGAAAAGCGCAATACTAAAGAATAAAAGAACAGCCCCGTCAGGGGCCTTTCTTTTACTTGGGTGGGGTCGTCGGGAATCATCCTCGATCACAAGAAGGGAGCAGAGTTTCGCAAGAAACTTCCTTGTTTTTTGAAAAACATCATGCAACTTTGTCGCCTCTATCATAACTCTCCAGAATTGTCAGCAGACAATGCTTAAGATATAATTAAGACAATGCAAAACAAGCTTATCATTGCGAACAAAGTTTACCCGTGGTTAGCTGGTCTAACCAACAATCTAGTTTTTTATGTAGTTATCAATACAGTTTGGCTCACTAATGTCAAAGGTTTTGACGCTATGCAAGTCATCTTCCTTGAAGCTTGCGTCGGATTGGGTGCACGAGTCTTTATGGCGCCTGTACTTAGACTTTCAGAACGTCTTGGTAATACTTGGTCAATGCGTCTGGGGATTATCGCACTTTTTATTACCAGTATTTTACTAACATTAGGCAACAATTATTGGGTATTTGTTTTAGCTATGGTGTTCCAAGCGCTCTCTATCGTTTTCACCGCCATGCGCGATGTGCTTATTCAAAACAACCTTAATCATTTGCATAAAAGCCACGACTACATTAGAATTGCGAGTCGTGCTCATCTCATTTATACCGTTGCTACTATGGTGACATCAGTGTTTAGCGGTTTTCTTTTTAGTATTTGGGAAAGTTTGCCCATGATTCTCGGGATTATTACTTGTGGTATTGGCGTGGTTCTGTCTTTCCTGGTCTTTGATGTCAATGATCAGTCACAACTACGCCAGCGTGAGCGGCTGGAGCCTACTCAACTCAAACCAAAGCTTAACATGCCGCACCCAGTCAAACTGTCACTTTTGCTATTTCTCTTTTGTGGCTTACTTTATGGCATTATTGACCTTGGTCAAAATGATAGTAAACTTCTGTTGCAATACCAACTCGAGACGCAATATACAGTTGATCAAGTAGTCAGTTTTATCGGGCTAGTTTGGTTTATTACTAGGGTTATCCGCATTATTGTGGACCTAATTTACCCAAAACTTCATCACAAACTTCAAGATCGCATTGGTATCATCTTGTCATTCTGTACACTTATCTCAATTGTTTTAGTGCTTCTGGGATTCTTTCTTCAAGTAGACTTTGCTTTACGGATTCTATTGATCAGTGCCGGTTATGCGCTTTTCCCAGCCTGGCGTGATCCGCTACATATTTTCTGTCAGGCCGTTATTCTCAAACAGGTCAATAAATCCGACCGCAAGAACGCGCTGGTCAACCTAGTAGTTTTGCAACAGGCTGGTAAGTTTCTTTTTAGCTTGCTGGCATCAGCTATGCTCGTCTTCTTGCCGCTTCAATATGTTATAATCATGCTCGCTATTGCTATTATTCCAGTGATCGTTATTAGCATGCGGCTCAGTCGGTTAATTAGAAAAAGCCAATAACTTTTCTCTCTCGGCGGAAGAGACGGCTTAACGGAATTAGCGAGGTGATACTTTTCGTTCTGCCACAATTCCTGTGCTATAATAACATCACATGACACGGATTTTGGTTATCGAAGATGAGCCAGTAATGCGCCAAGGATTAATAGAACTTCTGCGTGGCGCCAATTATGATGCATTAGCGCTGGATCTTGACGCTGCTTCGCCCGCCCCAACTCTACCTAGCCTTATTACACAAATTCTCGACCTTCATCCTAATTTAATTCTACTTGATATTAATTTGCCCGCTGTCAACGGAGAGCTTCTACTTAAAACTCTGCGCGGTCAATCCGACATCCCAGTTATCATGGTTACGAGTAGCAGTGTAGAGATGGATGAAGTTTTGTCCATGAGCTATGGTGCGGATGATTATATTACTAAGCCTTACAATCCACAGCTACTCTTATTGCGCATTGCCGCCGTTTTGAAACGTCTAGAAGGCAACGATTTGCCAGTTGCTTTTCATGGTCTGCAAATTGATTTAACTCGCGGCGTAGTAGAAGGGAATGGCAAACGAGTCTTACTTACCAAAAACGAAATGATCATTTTAGCGCATTTGTTAAAACACCAAGGTGAAATCGTTACGCGTGATGCCTTAATGACCGACCTTTGGAATAACCACGAATATATTAATGATAACGCCTTGACCGTCAATATCAGTCGTGTGCGCGCCAAGCTCAAATCTCTCGGCGTCGGCGACACTATCGAAACTCGTAAAGGCCTCGGGTACGTCTTACAATGAAAGCCCCGCAACACCAAAATATTTTTGATTGGAGCCATTTTTTGCGCGACAAAATCTTTTTCTTCATTCTTGCCATTCTTACCACGGTTTCGGTACTTTTATTTTTATTCGCTCTGAAAGCCCGCGCTGAAATTATTATTACCATTGCGATTTTCTGGGCTATCTTCTTAGTCGCCGTTTTGATTGTCGAATATTATCGCAAAGCTTCTTTTTATAAAAATCTGTTTAATAACCTCGACCGCCTCGACCAAGCTTATTTAGTACTCGAGACTTTATCGCAACCGCGTTTTTACGACGGTGAGATTCTTTACGCCGCACTTTATCAAATCAACAAATCCATGCTCGAAAATCTCAGCCAATATCGCGAACGCTCGCAAGCTTTTCAAGAATACGTCGAGATGTGGATTCACGAAGTAAAAACTCCGCTAGCTACACTAGCCTTAATTTCCAAAGACCCTGGAGTTAATGAGCAAATCAAACGTCTGAATGATTACGTTGAGCAGATTCTCTATTTTGTGCGCGCCGAGAATGCTGAGCAGGATTATCTTATCAAAGCCGTTAATTTAGCTGATATTGTTAGTAATGTAGCTAGTCGCAATCGTGAAATCCTTTTAGCCAAAGCCATTGATTTTTCTGCTCGTGAACTCGATTACCAGATTTTTACGGACGTTAAATGGATCGAATTTATTCTTAATCAAATTATTAATAATAGTATTAAATATCAAAGTTCTGCCATCACGCTCTCCGCGTGCGAAACTACCCACGAAATTATTTTGACGATTACGGACAATGGTATTGGTATTTCTGCGAGCGACCTTCCGCGTGTCTTCGATAAATCATTCACTGGTCAGAATGGGCGGCTCGGCGCGCAATCTACTGGCATGGGTTTATATATTACTAAAACTCTTTGCGACAAGCTCGGTCATCAAATCGAAATCTTTTCTGAGCCTGCACAATATACTAAAGTGGTGATTCATTTCGCCAAATCCAAATATTATAATGTACTTGATTCTCAAACTTACAAAAAAGTAATGATTCTGTAAGTTTTAACTTACGACAAACTTGTTTAGTTCGCCTATAATACGGCTAAGGAGATTTTATGAAAACAATTTTAGAATTAGAAAAAGTCGAAAAATATTACGGCAATAAATCTTCTCTCACCAAAGCAATTAATAATATCTCGTTTCAGGTGACAGAAGGTGAGTTTGTAGCCATTATGGGTGCCAGTGGTTCTGGCAAGACTACCTTATTAAATATTATTTCTACTATCGACCGTGTTACGGCTGGACATATCTATGTGAATGGTGAAGATATCACCGAACTACGCGGCGAAGACCTCAATCGCTTCCGTCGTGAAGAACTCGGCTTTATTTTTCAAGATTTTAATTTGCTCGATTCACTCACGGCTTACGAAAACATTGCACTCGCCTTGTCGATTCAAAATGTCGAAGCCAAAGAAATTGAAGCTCGCATTGACAAAGTTGCGCACGAATTAAATATCAAAGAAGTTTTGCAAAAGTTCCCCTACCAAATGAGCGGCGGACAGAAACAACGCGTCGCCTCGGCGCGTGCCATTATCACTAATCCAAAATTAGTTTTGGCCGATGAGCCTACTGGCGCTCTCGATTCTAAATCTTCGCGCATGTTGCTCGAGCAGTTCGAATCGCTCAACGAAAAGTTACAAGCGACCATTCTCATGGTAACGCACGATGCGTTCGCGGCTTCTTATGCTTCGCGAGTGATTTTTATTAAAGACGGTAAGATTTTTAATGAATTGCACCGTGGTAAAGACGATCGCAAAAAATTCTTTAATGCCATTATTGATGTAATTACTTTACTTGGCGGAGATTTAAATGATGCATTATAAGTCATTTTCGCAAATAATATTTTTTTATCACCAAATTTTAGGTACAGAAATATTCTCAAAATCGCTATTAGAAAATAAACAAATTTTTATTCAAGGACAAAACCGCAGTTTTTGTGCTAATTTTCTTAACTTTCTAAAAAATATTTTTTCATTAACTTATATTACGCGGGGGAATCAATATGTTTGCTAAACTCGCTATTAAAAATATTAAACGCAGTATTAAAGACTATGCAATTTACTTCTTTACTTTAGTTTTGGGCGTCGCCATCTTTTATGTTTTTAATGCGCTCGATAGTCAGGCTGTCATGCTTGATGTGACGGAGCGCGTCCGCGAAATTCTCAAACTAATGAACATTATTCTCGGCGTAGTTAGTACTTTTGTTTCGATTATTCTTGGTGCTTTAATTATCTACGCCTCGCGTTTTCTAATTAAACGCCGTAGCAAGGAGTTTGGTCTTTATCTCATGCTCGGTATGGGCAAACGCAAGATTTCTCTCATCTTACTTCTAGAAACCTTCTTCATTGGTTTACTTTCGCTAGCCGTCGGTTTAATACTTGGTATTCTTGCATCGCAGTTTACTAGTGTCTTAGTTGCGAATATGTTTGATGCCAACCTTACGAATTTTCATTTCGTCTTTTCTGGCGCAGCCTTTGTGAAAACTTTGATTTATTTTGGCGTTATTTATCTTGTTGTCATGATATTTAATACCATTATTATTAGTCGTCAAAAATTAATTACCTTGTTATCGTCCAGTCGTCGTAATGAAAAAGTCAAAATGAAAAATCCTTGGCTCTGCACGATTGTCTTCATTATTTCTTGTATCGTGCTAGGTATCGCCTATTATTTAGTGACCGCCGGGCTGAATCAATTTATCGAAGATGCTGATGGTGTTGAGCGCTTGCTCATTCCAATCATCATGGGCGTAGTTTCTACCTTTACTTTGTTCTGGTCACTTTCCGGTTTGTTACTCAAAATTTTCATGAGCTTCAAACAAAGTTATTATAAAAAACTTAACTCATTCGTCTTACGTCAGTTCAGCAGCAAAATTAATACCACAGTAGTTTCGATGAGCCTAATTTGTTTAATGCTCTTCGTCACAATTTGTGTACTTGGTTCTGCTTTGTCCATCAACTCAACTTTACATGCTTCGCTGGAACGCTCTTTGCCAGTTGATGTTCAAATCGACAGTCACGGCACCAAGCCGCTCGCCATCACAGAAGCCTATGCCAAAGATAATACCGAAATTAGCCAGTTGCTTAAGGACGTCATGAGTTATCAGGTTTATCTACTGCCCAGCGTAAGCCTTGGTGATACACTTGGTTCAGTCGCCTCCACGCTCGACGAGAATGGCGTCGTTCAATCGTCTACCACTACCGAACAATTTATTCATTTAAGCGATTATAATCGCATTGCGCCAATTTTCAATTTACCAACCCTAGCACTCGGTCATGATGAATATGCAATCTTAGCTAATTACGACCCTATCGTCAAACTACGCAATCAGGCTCTTGCTACACATACGCAGATTCTCGTTTCCGGGCGGACGCTAAAGCCTCAGTCCGATAGTTGCATTATTGGCACGCTTGAACTACAAGTTACAGCTATGAATAGTGGCATCATCATCGTTCCTGACGATTTAAATCTAGTCGACAATGAAGTTTATATTCGTGAAATCCTCCTGGCGAATTTTATTAATCCTGAGCGCTCCGAACAAATCGAGCAGCAACTCATGACGCTGAACAACCGTTTCTTCCAGAACAAAACTACTGAACATCCCACCGATGAAGATATCTTCTACTATAACGTCGATACGCGCCAAGCTATTATTGACAATAATGTCGGTACTTCCGCTCTAGTTACATTTGTCGGCTTGTATCTCGGAATTATCTTCTTAATTTCTAGCGCTGCCGTCTTAGCTCTAAAGGAACTTTCCGAAAGCAGTGACAATCGCGACAAATATACGATTCTGCGCAAAATTGGTACTAGCGAACATATGCTGAATTCCGCACTTTTCTGGCAAATCTTTATCTTCTTTATCTTCCCGCTCTTGATTGCTATTTTACATTCCGTCTTCGGTCTAATGTTTTGCGACTTCATTCTGTCCGGTCTTGGTGGCATTGACATTACTGGTGCTTTGCCATGGGTGTCGGCAATTCTCGGCGTGATTTATGGCGGTTATTTCGTTATTACTTACCTTTGCAGTCGCAATATTATTCGTGAACGACGCAACTAATTAAATTCGGACACGTCTATATAACTTTTCCATAAAATATAATTGCAGAGCAAACTTGCACTAAGATTATCGTACCTCAAACTTCGGGGTACGATTTTCTCAGTTCAAGTTTACCATAAGTTGTGCTATAATGATGCTTATGGAACTGATAATTATCGGCTTGCTGTTAGTTAATGTTGGACTAGTTATTTTTGGTATCGTCCGCAAACCGCAACCGGCCATCGTCGATACTTCCAAACTTGAAGAACGTCTCATTCGTGTCGAAAGTGAACTCGATAAGCTCGCGCCTAAGATTGAAGGCGAGTTCCGCGAGAATCGCCGCGAAATTACCGAAAACTTACAAGGGAATCGCAAGGAAATTTCTGATAACTTGCAGCTCATCCAAAAAACCGTTGATACGCGCGTTAAAAGTCTCCAAGATGATAACGCCAAGAAACTCGAAGAAATGCGCATAACCGTTGATGAGAAATTACAAAAATCCGTCGAACATCGCTTTAATGAAAGTTTCAAACAAATTTCCGGGCAGCTTACGCAAGTTTATCAAGGTCTGGGCGAAATGAAAACTCTCGCCAATGGCGTTGGCGATTTGAAAAAAGTGATGGAAGGTGTCAAGACTCGCGGTATTTATGGTGAAGTTCAACTTGGTAATATTATCTCCGACTGTATGCCGAAAGAACAATATGAAGAGAATATCGCGACTAAGAAAGGTAGTAATGACCGTGTCGAGTTTGCCATTAAAATGCCAGGGAAGGACGATTTTACTGTCTATCTGCCAATTGATTCCAAGTTTCCGGTCGAGAATTATGGTCGTCTGCTCGAAGCCTACGAAGCTGGCAATAAAGTTGAAATCGAAACTTTCCGCAAAGCTCTCGCAACCGACGTCAAAGAACAAGCTAAGAAGATCTCTACCAAATATCTCGACCCGCCTATCACTACCGACTTCGGTGTGATGTTTGTGCCGACCGAAAGTCTCTACGCGGAAATTCTGCGCATCCCCGGCTTGTCGGATGAAATCCGACAGAAACATAACGTCACGATTGCTTCGCCTTCAACTTTGCCCGTAATTTTGTCTGGCTTAACCATGGGCTTCCGTAGTGTTGCCATTGAGAAACGTTCCGCCGAAGTCTGGCAAACGCTTGGCGCAGTTAAAACCCAGTTTGGTAAATTCGGCGACTTGCTTGCCATTACCAAGAAAAAACTTGAAGAAACCGCCAATAAAATTGGTAGCGCTGAAGTTACCTCGCGTCAAATTGAGCGCAAATTAAAATCTGTCGAAAGTTTACCCGAAACCGAAAGCGTAAAAATGATTGGAGAAATCGAAGTTTAACATGCGTAAAATAAAAGGTTATTTAGATGAATGGCGTGTCCAAGAATATCTTTTAATCACCTTTTTCATTAGCTGGTTTTGTTGGGGCATTCTCATTTTATTGACTGCACTTCAGGTCGTCGAGTTTACCCATCCAGTTAGTTTAGTGTTATTCGCGATTGGCGGTTTCGGCCCAACGATTTCCGCACTCATGTGCTTAGACGGCAAAGTTACTGTGAAGCGCGCATTGAATTTTATCTTTCAACACAAGCGCCGCACGATTGGTTATTTAATTATTTTTATTCTACTTACTATAATCATTATTGGAGCTTCGTCGCGCGAGCTTAATCCTACGCTGCCACTCGTAGCTTTACCTATCACTTTTCTAGTTTGTACATTTGTTGGCGGCGGCAACGAAGAACTAGGTTGGCGTGGTACTTTACAACCAATTCTCAATCAAGTTATTTCTAAAAAAGTTAAACGGCCTGCACTCAGCTTCGCGCTCACTAGTT
The DNA here is from genome assembly GCA_964402815.1 of uncultured Candidatus Saccharibacteria bacterium. GTDB lineage: Bacteria > Patescibacteriota > Saccharimonadia > Saccharimonadales > Saccharimonadaceae > Nanosyncoccus. Next base: position 16,071 of record CAYODP010000002.1, read on the forward strand.
TATGTGTTGGTGCTATTTGGACAGTTTGGCACATTCCGCTCTGGTTTGTAAATGGTAGCACTCAACAAAACATACCTTTTGGTTGGTTCGCCGTACTTACGATTACCTTAGCGTTCTGGCTCGGTTTTCTTTATTACAAAACTAACTCCGTTTTCTATTGCATGTTGATTCATGGTCTTAGCAATACCATGCTTTCACTTTTTGTCATTAATATTACTGCTGGTGTTATTATTGCCGTTTGTTACGTTGTGATTGCCTTGCTTACTGTTCTTGCCGTTGCTTGTTCTAAAAAACGCTCCGATTCTGCCAATCTGCCGAGGCCTTAATGAACTTCTTAAATACTTTATCGACCTGGTTCCTTCTCTTCGTTACTTACTCTGTTCTGGGCTGGGTCATGGAAGTAATCGTGACGGGCTTTCTCAACCGTAAATTAAGCAACCGCGGCTTCTTAATCGGTCCCATCTGCCCCATTTATGGTGTTGGCGCTTTATTTATTACTTTGGCGCTCGGACATATTCATAGTGTCTTGTTAGTTTTTCTTTTAGCTACTTTAGGCTGTGGCGTACTTGAATATTTCACCAGCTATATCATGGAAAAACTTTTTCACGTCCGTTGGTGGGATTATGCCGACCGTCCACTTAATCTGCGTGGACGTGTTTGCGCCGAAAATCTTATTTGTTTCGGTTTGCTCGGCGTTTTAGTTCTAAAAGTTCTCAATCCTTTGATTTTTAGCGTAATTGACTGGCTTCATCCTACTGCCAAACTCATTATTGCTGGAATTAGTTTTGTCATCTTCCTAGTTGATATTGGTTTATCACTGTGGTTAATCATCGTCTGTCGCGTTACCGTCGGCACAGTCCAAGCTGACGCCACCGACGAAATCACCGCCAAAGTTCGCGAAGTTTTAATGGGACGTGGTAAACTTAATCGTCGCCTTGTCAAAGCTTTCCCCGAGATGACCGCTAAAAAGAAAGCTCCCTCTCGCCGCAAAACTGCCACCAAACCGCGTGCTTCCGCTCGTCGCTCTGGCAAAAGTAAGCAACATAAGTTATAATCATGGCATGTATCAAAAGTTCGCCGAGTTTATTCAAGATAAGCAAAAAATCTGCATTATTCAAGCCGAGAACCCTGACGGAGATTCTCTAGGTTCCGCTATTGCGTTGGATTATATTCTAACTAAAACCGAAAATTATTTGTACTGTCCAATTTCTATTCCGCGCTATCTACATTACTTTAGTGATTGGTCGCGCGTTGAGACTGAGTTTGATTACAAGGTTGATGGTTATATCATTGTTGATACCGCCTCCAGTATCTTACTTTCTAAATTACTTGATGACACCGCTATTAAAAACTGCCTTTACAATAAGCCCGTACTTGTCATTGACCATCACGAAACCGAAGACGATTTAGATTTTCCACATGAATCTATCATCGAGCTTTTGCCGGCTTGTGCTGATTTAATTTTTAAAATCGCCCAGGCGAATCAACTTCCTATCAATCCAGGAGCTGCCTCGGCTTTATACTCTGCCATTTCTTCTGACACCCTTGGTCTCGTAAGTGCTTCGGTTACGGCCGATACTATGCGTACTATGGCAGAGCTTATTGACCTTGGTGCCGACCCTGCCAAACTTGATGAAGAACGTCGCGAGTTTATGAAAAAGTCTCCTCGCGTACTCGATTACAAAGCCGACTTAATTAAGCGCGTTGAATATTCTCTCGATGGCACTTTGGCTACAATCCATATTCCATTTGAAGAAATTCAGAAATATTCTGACGAGTACAACCCCAACGTATTAATTTTAGAAGAACTACGTTTAGTTGAGGGTGTCATTGTTGCTGTCGCTATCAAAACCTATCCTGATGGTAAGATTACTGGTAAGATTCGCTCCAGCGCCCCCATCGCCGAACAAATCGCCGGTTATTTTGGCGGCGGCGGACATCCTTATGCGGCCGGCTTTCGTACCTACGACCTTAGTTATGAAGAAGTCGTAGCTGATATCGTTGAGATTATGCCCAAACTTTTAGCTGCCTGCGAATCTAGTCATGAAGAGTAGAATTTATAATTTTACCACTTGGGTACTATATCGTGTTTTACATTTACCGATTCGCCTCAAAGCTGTTTATAATCGCAAACCTAGAAAGCCCGTGTTGAATGTCGTTTTCTTGCATGGCATCAGTGCGACTTCTAGTACTTGGCAAAGTTTATTCAAACAATGCCTTTCCGACCCTGAACTCGGCCGCGTGCGTTTCGTGGCGCTTGACCTTTTAGGATTTGGTAAATCTCTGCAAGCTGATTGGCTCAAATACGATTACCAAGAATATTGCCGCGCTTTACATAATTCACTTAAACATTTGCACGCGCGCCAGCCAATTATTTTAGTCGGGCACTCGATGGGGTCACTCATTGCCACATACTACGCTGCCAATTTTAACTCATCACGAAAATTGCATTCCTTAATTTTAGTTTCACCGCCAGTTCTGATGGCCGACGAATTAGCTAAACTGCCCGACCAGATTTATACACGTTCTTATCGTTATATTCATAAATTCGCGCAAGAAGTTCCTGCGGCGGACGTGATTGCTAAAATTGCTCAAAGGTTTAGTAGCTTCCGCAGTGATTATTTAAAAACCACGGCTTTTGAGCGTTCGATGGAAAATATTATTCTCAATCGTAGTAACTATGGTAACTTAGTTAAATTACGCCTCCCCGCTCTCATCATTCACGGACATTTTGATCCACTTGTCATGAGTTCTAATCTCAAGCGCGCCGTTCATCGCAATCCGCATTACTTACAATATATTAGTGTGATTGGTCAACATGATATTTCCGTCGGGAAACGTGCTAAAATAATATTAGCTATTAAAGATGCGCTAAGAAAAGAGTTATCTCATGATTAAATTATTTAACACATTATCACGCAAACTTGAAACGTTCAAACCTTTTAACTCGCAAGCAGTAAAAATCTATACTTGTGGCCCCACGGTTTATAGTCAACCACATATCGGTAACTTCGCCGCTTATATTTACTGGGATTTGTTAGTTCGAACTCTGCTTATCAACGGTTATGGCGTTAAGCGTGTTATCAATTTAACTGATGTCGGGCACTTAACTTCTGACCGTGATGATGGTGAAGACAAACTCGAAAAAGGCGCCCGCCAAAGTGGTGAAACCGTTTGGCAAGTAGCGGAAAAATATATCAATGCCTTTCAGTATGATTATGTTAAATTAAATCTTATTCAGCCGACTATCTGGGCGCGCGCGACGGATTATATTGCGCAAGATGAGGCTTTAGTTGATTTATTGATTCATAAAGGCTTCACTTATGAAACTAAAGACGGTATTTATTTTGATACGAGTAAGTTTCCGGAGTATGCCAATTTTGCTCGGCTTGACCTTGCTAATCTCCAAGCCGGCGCTCGCGTTGCATATTCTAGCGAGAAAAAACATCCGTCTGATTTTGCGGTTTGGAAATTTATTCAGTCTGGCGAACAACACGCTATGCGTTGGGATTATCTTGGCCGTCCTGGCTACCCAGGTTGGCACCTTGAATGCTCTACAATTATTCACGATACACTTGGCGAAACCATTGACATTCATTGTGGTGGTATTGACCATATTCCCGTGCATCATACTAATGAAATTGCGCAAAGTGAAGCCGCTTTTGAGCGCAAGTTATCAAAATATTGGTTACACTGTAACTTTTTAACGATTGATAAGCAAAAAATTTCCAAGTCACTTGGTAATATTTGGACGTTAGCCGACCTCGAAGCGAAAGATTATTCGCCCATGGATTTTAAAATGTGGGTTTTGCAAGGGCATTATCAAAGCGAACGCGATTTTAATTTTGATAATCTCGAAGCTGCGCGTCTACGTCGCCTAGAATGGCGCCGTCGGATTGGTCATCTGCGTTATCAACATACTCTAAACTCGCAAACCGCTCAAGATGTTTCTGCGGAAGCCCTCGCACAAATTATCGCCGCCGTTTCTAATAATCTCAACTCTCCGCTAGCTTTTTCGGTGATTAATTCTACTCCTTCGCTCACACTTGAAGCCTGGGAGCAAATTGACCATTTGTTTGGTCTCAACTTATTTAACGATACTCCTGATATTACTGACGAGCAAAAATCGCTCCTAGAACAACGTTACGATGCTAAGCTTCGTCAAGATTATGCTACTTCCGACCAGCTGCGTGATGAGCTTGCCACTCAAAATATTGGTATCGTTGACACTAAAGATGGTTACTTCTGGACTTATCTAAAATAAGTTAAATTTAAGCAAGGTATGCTAAAATAAAAGAATGAACAAAGTTCTCGAAGTCAAAGATTTAGTTAAAGTCTATGGTAGGCGTTCCACGGCTTTTGAAGCGCTTAAAGGCTTAAATCTTGATATTAATGAAGGCGAATCGGTTGCTATCGTTGGTAAATCTGGTTCTGGCAAGTCCACGCTCATGCATCTTCTCGCCCTTCTTGATAAGCCTACTTCTGGCACTATCAAAATTGACGGCATCGACTCCACTAAATTAAGTAATCGCGAGTTAAATAAGTTGCGCAACCGCACTTTTGGTTTTGTTTTTCAGCAGTTCTTTATGAATCCTAATGACACAGTTCTTGAAAATGTAGTTTTACCCTTGAAAATTGCTGGAGTTGGTGGCAAAGAACGCCGTCATCTGGCTGAGCAAGCGCTCGAGACGGTTGGTCTTAGTGAACGCAAAAAATTTAAGGCTACCGACCTTTCTGGTGGTCAAAAACAACGCGTTTGTATTGCGCGTGCCATTGTTAATAATCCAAAAATCCTTTTTGCCGATGAGCCGACTGGTAATCTCGACTCCGCTACTGGCGACAAAGTTATTGAATTATTATTCGGTCTAAACAAAGATAAGCATGTCACTTTAATTATTGTCACTCATGACGAAGATTTAGCCAAACTTTGCGACCGCCAAATTCGCATCATGGATGGTAAGATTGTGAACGGTCTCCCGGACGAGCCTAAAGGTGAATGGGTAGACGGTAAATGGAAAATGAAAGTTACGCTAGGAGTCTAAATGAATATTTTTGAAGTTATTCGTACTGCTAATCACAATCTCTTTCGTAACAAAGCTCGCACTTTGTTAACTATTTTAGCGATTTTTATCGGTAGTTTTACCATTGCGCTCAATGCCGCTATTAATGCTGGTGTCAACGGTTTTATTGACGACCAAACTGCTAGCCTGGGTGGTGAAGATTATATTATGGTAATTCCCGAAGGCTCTGTTAATACGATCGGCTCTATGATGGGCAGCAGCAGTGAAGAGCCACGTGAATACGACCCTAACCAAACTATCACAGCCTTTACCGACGAACAGCTAGAAAAACTCAAGCATATCGACGGTATCGACGGTGATAATTTATACGCCGCCAAACAAATCCCGGTTGAATATATCACCAGCAAAGACACCGATAAGAAATACGTTATCAATGTCGGTGCCATGCCACCCGGTGACTTTAATATTGCCACTACTGCTGGCGGTTTGCCCGACCTCTACGCTTCGGATTATCAAATCACTCTAGAACCAGGCTACCCCAAAGCTTTAGGGCTCGGTTCGGATGAAGACGCGATTGGTAAAACTGTCGAACTAGTTATCATCGACCCAGCCACCAAAAAGCCGATTACTTATCAAGCTAAAGTTGTCGGTGTGCAAGCCAAAGGTGTCGTAGCAGTCAATGGCTCGCTCGTGAATTACGCATTAGAAGACGCCATGTACGACGACATCAGCAAATATTACCCTGCTGAACAAAAAGAAATGACTTATGCCGTGCAAACACGTTTTGACCGCGAGAAATATACCGAAACCGAAATCAAAGATTTACTCAAAGAAAATGGTTTTTATGGTATGACAGTTTCTGATATGATGGGCGCCATTCGCACCTTCTTTGATGTTATTATGATTGTCTTTACTATTTTTGGTGGTATCGCTCTGCTTGCCGCTGCCATTGGTATTATCAATACTTTATTGATGTCCGTGGAAGAGCGCACTCGCGAAATTGGTCTCGATAAGGCTCTTGGTATGTCTTCCGGTAAAATCTTCCTCAACTTTTCCGTCGAGGCGATTGCTCTAGGCTTTTGGGGCTCCGTAGTCGGTGTGGCGCTCGCCATCTTGGCTGGCAATATCGCTAACTTTGTTGTCCATCAGCCAGGCGGCTTCTTGGTTGACTTTCAGACTTTCGGACTCTTCCGTTTTACGTTTGCTAATATGATTCCAATTATTCTGACTGTTATGATTATTGCCTTTATTGCTGGTACAGCGCCAGCCTGGAAAGCCGCGCACAAGAATCCTATCGACGCCTTGAGGTACGAATAAACCATGGAGCCAGTGCGCGTCACGAAAATCATTCCGGGCGGGCAAGCTCTCGGCGAACTTTCGGATGGCAAAAAAGTTATGCTTTGGAATGCTTTGCCCGGAGAACTAATTTCCGCATGGGAAATTACCAAAAGCAAAAGTCATTATGCAGAAGGTATTGCCACGACAATTCGCGAACCCTCAGCCCGGCGTATTCAGCCTCAAGATGATTGTTATCTTGCTACTTCGCCTTGGCAGATTTTTCAATATGATTATGAACTCGAACAAAAACGTGAGATGTTATTAGAAATCTTACACCAACAAAAACTTACACTGGATGCAAGCGAAGTTAATCCAGTCCAGACCGACGGCAAGGATTATTTTTATCGTAACAAAATGGAATATTCATTGTATTATGACATTGCTCGGGCGAAGATTTTTCCTGCCATTCGTATGCGCGGTACGCATCGCAAACAACCGATTTTAAAATCTAGTCTTGAACATCCCGCCATTTGGCAAGCTACTACTGATATTATCAACAAACTCAACGACAAGCACGAAGAAGCACGCAAATACCAATCCTTATTATTACGCTGCAATCAGCAAGGTGAAGTTAGCGGTGGTCTATTTGAAAATCACCGTCCACATCCCAAGTTTAACCAATTGAGCGATACGATTTTGGGTTACGAATATACTTATTCGCCCAATGGATTTTTCCAAATTAATTTACCAGTTTACGAAATGGTTTTGCTGGAGATTAAGCAATGGATTAAAAGTGACCATGTCTTAGATTTGTATGCCGGCGTTGGTACCATCGGCTTATCAGTTGCACGTGATCGCAATTTAATTTTAGTAGAATGCGATAAATCGGCTTATCGTGAAATGCAAAATAACTGCCAGGGAACTAGCGCGCGCCCTATTCTAGCTAAGTCCGAAGATGCTTTAGAATATATTTCTCCCAACCAAACTGTTATCGTCGACCCGCCTCGCGCTGGCTGTATGCCAGAAGTCATTGAGCGTTTCCGTACCGTTCAGCCTGCGCAAATTATCTACTTATCTTGCAATCCAATTACTCAAGCTCGCGACCTCAGCTTGCTGAGCGATTTATACGATATTAAATTATGCCAACCTTATAACTTTTTTCCGCGCACTCCGCATCTCGAAAACTTGATGATTCTGGAACGTAAAGCATGAATCTTAATCAAGAACAAAAAGAAGCCGTCGAATATTTAGATGGTCCGTTGCTTGTCTTAGCTGGACCGGGCACTGGCAAAACCCAGCTACTTTCTGCTAAAGTTGCTTATATTCTCCAGAACATTGATATTAACCCCGAAAATATTTTATGTCTTACTTTTACTGAAGCCGGCGCCGAGAACATGCGTACTCGTCTACAAAGCATTATTGGCAAAGCTGCACTTGACGTTAATATTTATACTTATCACGCTTTTGGTTCTAACATTCTCGAACGCTATAAAAATTACGCCGAAACTCTCGACCGCAAGCTCGACGCTACGATTGATGAGACCATGCAATACAAGATTATTTATGATATTCAAAAATCTCTCTCTGCGACTGACATCCTGAAGGATGCCGATATTAAAGATTTAATTTCCACTATTGGTAATGCCAAAGCTGCTCGTCTTAGTGCTGCTGATTTACGTAAAATTGCCACGCAAAACATCGAAGATAGTCAATCACTTAGCGCTGAAATTTCGCCATTATTACTCAATCTCAAACCGCGCAGCCGTTTCCAGGAAGCTCTCGACGCGGCCTATCAACCTATTCTCGAAATTTTGCTTAAGTATAGTACTGCCGAACCCATCGTTAGTAACGTTGAGCGTATCGCAAACATTCTTGCCCGTGACCTTAATCAGGCTATCACCGAATCCGCCGCCGAGGAAAAACCGAAAGTCAAAAAGTTATCAGATTGGAAAACCAAGAATTTCGAACTTTTTGTTCCCGACCCTAAACATCCCGAACAAGTTGTTTATCGTTTAAAAGATTACATTGCTAACCGCAAGCTTCTTTCTCTTGCTAATATTATGGAAAAATACGACGAAAAGCTACGCGCCGATGGTCTGTTCGATTTTAATGATATGATTGAATGCGCTATTCAATATCTTAAAGACGACGATGGTTTTCGCTTACAACTTTCGGAATTATTTCAATATATTCTGCTCGATGAATTTCAGGACACTAATACTTCGCAATTTGAACTAATTAAGTTATTAACGGACTATGAACGCCCTGTCGTGATGGCAGTAGGCGATGACGACCAAGCGATTTTTGAGTTTCAGGGTGCTAATTATTCCAATTTACGCGAGTTTCAAGAACATTATAATGCTAAAGTCATAACTTTGCTTGATAACTACCGCAGTACCGGGGAAGTTTTAGGGCTTTCGCGTCACCTAGCCGAGCAAATTAGTGATAGCTTCGCCAAAAACTATCAAATTAACAAAACTCTGCGCTCGATGCGCGACACTTGGTCTAATTCACCAGTGAATACGCCGCAAGTTTCACGTCATGAATTTCCTGGTGTAGTCGCAGAATATTATTGGGTCGCCAAAAAGATCCGTGAACTAGTTGACCATGGCGAAGACCCTAATGAAATTGCTATTATCGCACCTAAGCACAAAAACATTGCCGCAATTTTACCTTATCTTAAGTCCGAACATCTCGATGTGACTTACGAAAAACGTGATAATATTCTGCTCGACCCGCAAATTTCTATGCTTATTAAGATTGCTCAATTCGTCCATCGTCTCACGCAGCGCGAGCAACCTGTTGAAGCTTTATTGGAGATTTTATCTTTTGACTTCTGGGAAGTTCCTGCCGAAGTAGCTTTGCGCGCCGTGGAACAAAAGTGGGGCAGCGACAAAACCGTTTTAGATTATTTAGCTGGCGACGTGCAGCTTGAAACGATTGCTAACTTCCTTTCTCAGCTCGCTATTGTCGCCATCAATTCACCGCTTGAGCTTTGGCTAGACTACCTGATTGGCGCTACCGAACTCAATGGCTATACTTCGCCGTTTTTAACCTACTATCGTAAATACGCTAGCGAAGCTGACTTGCTAGAGTTTTACGAAAACTTAGCTACCATTCGGCAAAAAGTTGTTAATCATCTTGCAAATACGAATAGTTCTAATGAGTTGCCAAAGCTGGCCGATTTTGTCGCCGCCATGAATGATTATCAACTCGCTGAGAGTGAAATTATGCGCATTAGTATTTATCGTGATAGTCATAATGCGATTCAAGTTATGACTAGCCACAAAAGCAAAGGTCTGGAGTTTAAACACGTTTTCTTAACTTCAGTTGATGATGCCGCTTGGGGCAAAGCTTCTGGTAATAACAACCGCCTTACCCTTCCCAAAAATCTCACTTATATTCGTCATACTGGTATTACGGACGACGAACGTTTGCGTCTCTTCTTCGTCGCCATTACCCGCGCTAAGCAAAGTTTAACCATGACAAGTTCTAGGCAAGCTATGGACGGTAGTGAGATTCAGCGTTTACGTTATCTCTCCGAAAGTAGTCGTGATGATGACGAGCAAAAGTCCCCCTATTTATTACCCGACGCACAGTCTATTCAAATTCACAATGACCTTACGACCGCCGAAAAAATTGAAACCTTACAGCTTAGTTGGGTTTCTGCTTATCAAAAACTCCATCCTCAAGTTATGGAACTTTTGCGCGAGCGCATGAAGGATTATCGCCTCAATGCTACTGACCTCACCAGTTTTGTTGATATTATTTATAGTGGTCCGCAGACCGTTTATCAAAATCGTGTGTTGCGTGCGCCTAGCCAATCAGCTAACTTTTCTATTTGTTATGGCAACGTCTTGCATGCCGTGTTTGAACAAATCACCTCACAGCGTATTGATGATGAGCAAGCGCTAGAAGTTTTTCACAGCGAAGCCAGCAAAGCTATTTTAGCAGAAGAAGAGAAGCAGAACTTATTCGAAAAAGGCGAGCACAGCCTCAAAATCGCTTTAACAGCCTTTGGTGACATTCTTCGTCATACTAATGCCAAAGCCGAACTTAATCTTTCCGCTGAACATTTAAGTTTTGACGGTGTACCTATCACTGGTAAAATTGACCATCTCGAAATTGACCATCAACACAAAACTATTGAAGTTTATGATTTTAAAACCGGGAATTTTCATAAAGAAAAGTGGGATGGTCAGCCTAGTTTATATAAATATCGTCTCCAGCTTGGTTTCTATAAACTAATGCTCAACTTATCACGTGAATATCGTAATTACCAAGTCACCAAAGGTCATATTTTGTTTGTTACTCCCGATTCGGATGAGCGTGTTTACGATAAAGTTTATGAGTTTAACGACGCCGACGAACAAGAATTACAAGCGCTCGTGCGCGCCGTTTATCACCAACTTACTTCACTCGATTTCGTGAGTGATGATGAACTTTTTGTTGCGCCCGACAAATCTAACAATATGAAAAAACTCAAAGCCTTCGTTGCTAAAGTTCTAGAAAAAGAATTGACAAACTCAAGTTCTTAAGTTACAATCAACCTACTCCTAACTTAGTTTTCTAATGTAGCGAGTACGCCCAGTTGGGTAGTAAATTACAAAGGTGGTGAAAATCAGTGGACTCGTAGTTTTCTAATCTCGTAGGATTCGCTAATGTGCTCATCAAAATTCAAGCAAAGGCGGCGATTATGAATGCCCGTAACTTATCGAGACGAGAACGGCAGGCCTTTCCTTAGCGAAAAGGAAGCGTATCTATCTGGCGCCAGCACTTCGCCCGGCGTCTATAATGACCCCGAGACTGGTAAGACCTACACAACCGAACGCGCCCTGAAAGAAGCGCAGTATAAGCGCATGCATCCGTACGGTTAATTCGTCCAATACACTTACTCTTTTTCATCATCCAAACTAAAGCCTTAGGCGGCCGCAAGTTGGCCGTCTTCTCTTGTACTAAACATACTTTTTATAATCATCACAAAAATCTCGCCCTTTCGCAGACGAGATTTGTTAAATTGAGACTACCTTATTTCTCTGCAGCCTTAGCAGCTTTCTTCTCGGCTTCTTTTTCGGCCTTCTTGGCTTTATTCCCCAAAGTAGCGCGAAGTGCTGCAGCACGCTCAGCCCGAGCCTTAAAGCGGTCAACTCGACCTTCGGTATCAATAATCTTCTCTTCACCAGTAAAGAATGGGTGTGAAGCCGAAGAAATCTGCACCTTAATCAACGGGTATTCTTGACCATCTTCCCACTTGATAGTCTCTTCACTTTGCGCAGTCGAACGAGTTAAGAACTTGTAGTTCGCAGCTTCATCCATAAAAACAACAAAGCGATAATCTTGCGGTTGTGAAACTTTATTACTCATAATTCCTCTAATTATAGCAAACTTTCTCTAGTCTGTAAACCCCCGTTTTTAGTTGACAAGATTAATGTAGTACGCTATAATTGCACTCATAATATTAAATAATGAAACAGCTACGGGAGGTTTCCTGGTTATTACTCGTAGCAAAGGGAAAGGAAAACCAATGTCTGTCGATACAAAAAACATCGATATGAAGGCTCTACTTGAAGCCGGTGCTCATTTCGGCCATAAAACTAGCCGCTGGCATCCTAAGATGGCGCCGTATATTCATAGCAAGCGTCAGGGTGGTCATATTATTAATCTTGAGAAAACTGCAGAAGGTCTCGAAAAAGCCCTGCCCGAGCTCAGTAAAATCGCTGCTAGCGGTAAGAAAGTACTTTTTGTTGGCACTAAGAAGCAACTTAAGGACATCACCAAAGCTGCCGCCGAGTCTGTCGACATGCCTTATGTGACGGTTCGCTGGATTGGTGGTATTTTAACTAATGTCGAAACCGTCAACAAACAAATTAAGAAACTTAAAGACTTGGAGCGCCGCATGGCTTCTGGTGAACTCGAAGCACGCTATTCTAAGCTCGAAGTTCAGCGCTTCCAAGAGGAAATTGATTTGCTCAACGAACGCTATGGCGGCATTAAGGATATGACTGAGCAGCCAGCTGCAATTATCGTCGTTGATGCAATGCAAGACAAAAATGCCATCAAAGAAGCTCGAGCTCTTAATATTCCGGTCTTCGCTATTGTTGATACTAATGTCGACCCAACCGGCATTAATTATGTTATTCCTGCTAACGACGATGCGATTAAGTCTGTCCAACTTCTGCTTGACTACTTCACTACTGCCATCAAAGAAGGTGTCGCTCAGCAAGAAGCTTAACTAATTGCATATTTATATAATATAAAGGAGGAATATGAGTCAAGAATTAAAAGAGAAAGCCGGCGAGGTAAAAGCTGTTTCAATCGAGCTAATCAAAAAACTCAAAGAACTTTCTGGCGTTGGCCTCACTGATGCCAAGCAGGCCCTCGTTGATGCGAAAGGTGATTTTGATAAAGCGCTCGATGCAATGCGCAAGAAGGGTATGACCAAAGCCGAGAAGCGCGGTGACCGCGAGACTCGTGAAGGCGTTATCGAAAGTTATGTTCATGACGGACGTCTCGGCGCTATCGTAGAAGTCAACTGTGAAACTAGTTTCGTTGCCAAGACTGATGAGTTCCGCGAACTTGCTCACAAAATCGCTATGCAAGTTGCGTCCATGAATCCTCTTTATGTGACAATCGATGATGTACCTGCCGACATTATGGATGCCAAGAAAAAAGAATTCGAAGCTAACTTCCATGGCCCAGAGAACATGAAAGAACAAATTATCAATGGTCAAATCAAAAAAGCTTTTTCCGACCAAGTTCTCATGGAACAACCATACATTCTTGATGACAACCTTACCGTCGCACAGTTTATCAAAGAAGCTATTGCAAAAACTGGCGAAAACATTACCGTTCGACAATTCAAACGTCTTGAGCTAGGCGTCACCGAATAAAAGTTTATGGAAGCTGGGTTATATCAAACATAGCCCAGCCTCTTTTTAAAATCACCTAAGGAGGTAACACTTATGTTTGACGATACCGAATATCGTGTCGCCATGGAAGCGGCTTTGACACGGTTTAATGACGAAATGAAAAAAGTTCGCACTGGGCGCGCACATCCCGACATGCTTGCCACCGTTAAAGCCGAAGTATACGGTCAGTATTCACCACTGAATCAAGTCGCCAACATCACGGTTGTTGATGCAACCTTGCTTCAGGTTACACCATTTGACCCGAGTACAATTCAAGCTATCGCTGCCGCTATTCGCAACGACCCTTCGCTTGGTCTTAATCCATCGGATGACGGGCGTGTCGTGCGTGTGCCTATACCTGCGCTCACCGAAGAACGCCGGAAAGAAATTGTTAAAAACGCTTCCTCCAAAGTTGAAGATGCTAAAGTCGCCATTCGTAATATTCGTGAAGACGCTCGCAAAGAACTGAAGAATGCTGAGCTGCCCGAAGATACGAAGAAACGCGCTGAAAAAGATATTGATGAACTCACTAAGACTTTCACCGAAAAAATCGACGCCGCCTTCAAACTCAAGTCCGAGGAGTTGATGAAAATCTAATGCCACACCCACTTACGCATATTGGATTTATCGCCGACGGTAATCGGCGCTGGGCTAAAGCACACAATCTTCCTTCGCTGGAAGGTCATCGCAAAGGTTTTGACAAAGTCGAGATGATTGTCGATGAGCTTAAAGACACTAACGTTGAATTCGTCTCCTTCTTTCTATTTAGTACCGAGAATTGGAGCCGTTCCTCGGCTGAAGTTGCTTATCTTATGGAACTTGCCGAGCATACTATTGGTCGGTTAGCCCGTAAAGCTGTTGCCGAAAATTTGCGGATTGTTGTCTTGGGTCGTGCCGAGCCTGTCAAGCCTAGCTTATGGCAGAAGCTGCTCGATGTCGAAACTCAAACTCGTCAGAATGCTGGTCTCACTGTTTGCATTTGTTTTAATTATGGCGGACATTGGGAAATTGCTGATGCCGCTAGCCGTGCAATCGCCGCTGGCGAACGAACGCTTACGCCAGAAACATTTCGTCAATATCTTTATCATCCCGAAGTTCCTGATTGTGATTTAATTGTGCGTACTAGCGGCGAAGAACGTTTATCTGGTTTTCAGCTTTGGCGCGCTGCTTATGCTGAATTTATCTTTCTCGAAAAACATTTTCCCGACCTGGAAGCAGATGACGTTCGTCAAGTACTTCAGCTTTATCAACGACGTCAACGCCGTTTTGGCAAATAATTCAACCACAAAAGTTATTCTTTTTAGCGTAAACTTAAGCTAATATGTTATTATTATAAGTATGAATATAGTTTTTGGGATTATTATTGGTTTACTCATTTTAATGTTCTTAGTCGTTGCGCACGAATTTGGACATTTCATCATGGCGCGTCGCAATGGCGTCAAAGTTAATGAATTTGGTATCGGTTTTCCACCTCGCGCCATCGCTTGGGTTAAAAAGGAAGTTGAAGTTGACGGCCAGAAAAAACTCAAATGGGTGCGCATTCCTAAGGCCGATTGGACGAAAAAACAAGAGAATCTCGTTTTTAGTATTAACTGGTTGCCAATCGGCGGCTTCTGTAGCATGGATGGGGAATCAGCTGCCGACAAACGCAAGGGGACTTTCGGCGCTGCAAGTTTTTGGAGTAAAACCAAAATTCTTTTTGGCGGCGTCGTCATGAACTGGCTGGTGGCCTTCGTAATTTTAACCGTACTAGCTTGGACTGGAATGCCACAATTTCTCGAAAACCAATTTCGTATCAATAGCGACGCGCGCGAAGAATTTAAAGGTTCTAGCATCGTTGTTGCTGATGTTATGAAAGACTCTCCCGCTGCTAAAGCCGGTTTTCAAAAAGATGACATCATTCTAAAAGCTGGCGATGTCGAAGTTCGTCAAGCTACTGATGTCACTAATTATGGCACCGCTCACGCTGGCGAGGAGGCTACTTACTTAATTCAGCGCGGCGAAGAACAAAAAGAACTCAAAGCCCAGCTTAATTCCGCCGACTCAGACTATGTTTTAGGCGTACAAATGGCGGGTTATGGTCAAGTTTTCGTTCATTCAACTTGGTCTGCGCCAATTGTCGGGGCTGGTTTGACCGTGCAGCTTACTGGCGAAACCTTCAAAGGCTTAGGGCAATTGGTCTGGAATCTTGTTTCAGGGGTTGCGCGTCAATTTAGTTCTAATGATGAAGTTCGCGAAGCTGGCAAAGTTGATATTGGTAGTGCGGGCGAGTCTGTTTCTGGTCCAATCGGCATCGTTGGTACAATTTTTCCCGCTTTTGCGCAGGCTGGTTTACCTAATTTAGCCTTTCTCACGGCACTCATTTCGGTTTCACTCGCCTGTATGAATGTTCTGCCCATTCCTGCGCTTGATGGTGGTCGCTGGTTATTAATTGCCATTTATAAACTGCGTCACAAAAAATTAAGCAAAGAAACCGAAGAAAAAATTGTTTCACGCGCCTTTATGGTTCTCTTAGCCTTAATTGTTATTATTACGGCACTTGATATCATTAAACTATTTTAAGCCAATATGTCAAAGTCCCCCAAAACTACGCACCCCCAAACCTCCAAAAAGCTTGCGTCTAAGCCTAAAATCACTAAGGCCAAAATTCTCTTTACAGTTTTTGTATTAGCCTGGACTTTACTTTCTACGGTTGCTAGTCAATACGTCGTCGCGTTCTTGATGTCAATTTTTCTCGGTGCACATCTACAAGAACCTTTCTGGACTTTAATTTACTATCTTTTTGTCTATACGCTGGCTTTAGTGCTAATTATTTTAGTGCCGCCGCGTTTAGTTCAGTCTTATCAAGGTCGGCGCAGTCGTAAAACTCAACAAGCTTTAGATAAAATAAGCCAAGATCTCACTACTACTAAATCTAGTCTTGGCGTGCAACGCCCACCTAGTTTTATTGACATTGGCCTCGCTCCCGTGGGCTACATTGCTTATATTTTTGCCGCTACTGCTCTCACTGCGCTTATGCAAATCTTTCCGTGGTTCGACGCCAACCAGGCTCAAGACGTTGGTTTCAGCTATTTTATTACGGATTTGAATCGCATTTTCGCTATGATTGCCACCGTTTTTGTCGCGCCTGTCGCCGAGGAGCTTATTATGCGCGGTTGGCTTTATGGTAAACTGCGTGACCATTGGAAAGTTCCTGTCGCTATCATTTTAACTTCATTACTATTTGCCGTTTTGCATGGTCAATGGAATGTTGGCGTAAATGTCTTTGTTCTAAGCGTTATACTTTGTGGGCTGCGCGAAATCACTGGTACAGTTTGGAGCGGCATACTTCTGCATATTCTGAGTAACGGTATCGCTTTTTACTTACTCTATGTTGCCATCTAATTCGCAAGATGTGCTATAATATACGGTATTATGCGTTTTAGTAAAACTTTTGTAAAAACTCTCCGCACCGCGCCCAAAGACGAGACTGCTCGTGGCGCCCAAAATCTTAGCCGTGCTGGTTATGTTCATAAAGAACTTGCTGGCGTTTATGACTATCTTCCACTCGGTCTTAAGGTGATTGATAATATCAAACAAATCGTCCGCTCTGAACTCGACCGCATTGGCTGCCAAGAAATTCTACTTTCGACTTTGCAAAATCCCGAACCGTGGCAAAAAACCGACCGTTGGAATACCGACAAGATGGACATTTGGTTCAAAACTGTGCTCTCTGCTGGCGGTGAGCTAGGCCTCGCCCCCACCCACGAAGAACCGATTACCGAATTGATGAAAACTTATATTTCGAGTTACAAAGATTTACCGGTTTCGGTTTATCAAGTTCAGACTAAGTTTCGTAATGAATTACGCGCTAAATCGGGTATTATGCGTACGCGCGAGTTTATTATGAAGGATCTTTATACTTTTGCCAAGAGTGAAGCAGAGCATGATGAGCTATATCATAAAGTCGAGCAAGCCTATCATAAAATTTATCAACGTCTCGGCATTGGCGATGATACTTATCAAACTTTTGCTAGTGGCGGCGTGTTTTCGAAATATAGTCATGAGTTTCAAACTATTACCGATGTAGGTGAAGATACAATTTATTTCAATACTGATAAAAGTGTCGTTTTGAATGAAGAAGTTTTAAATGACGAAGTGCTCAAGGAACTTGGCGTCAAACGTGAGGAGCTACATTCCGCCAAGGCTGCTGAAGTTGGCAATATCTTTACACTTAAAACTAAATATTCTGAGCCACTCGGTCTTCAGTTTACCGACCAAGACGGCAAGCGTCAGACTGTGCTCATGGGCTGTTACGGCATTGGTATTTCGCGCGTGATGGGCGTCATTGCCGAAAAATGTTCGGACGATAAAGGTTTAGTTTGGCCAGAAGCTGTTGCGCCATTCCGTTGCCATCTTATCAGTATTGGCGCAGACGGTGCTCGTTTGGCGAATGACTTATATCACGCTCACGAAGTCGAAACTTTTTTCGATGACCGTGACGCTCGCCCCGGCGAAAAGTTTGCTGATGCCGACCTCATTGGCTTGCCTTATCGCATCACGGTTTCCGACCGCGGTTTAGCGCAAAATCAAATCGAAGTCACCAAACGTGCCACTGGCGAAACCCGCACTTTCCCAGTTGTAGATTTCTCATTTAACCATATTGACTTTTAGCTGACGATATAATAAACTGTGAAGAGTTATGAAGAAGACAATTAATCTCACCCCGGCTGGTAAAGCCGAATTGGAAAAAGAATTAGCCGAATTAATCGCCGAGCGCCCTGCTATCGCTGAGCGTATTGCCACGGCTCGTGCTTTTGGTGACCTTTCCGAAAACCAAGAGTACTCCGACGCTCGTGCCGAACAAAACAGTGTCGAAAATCGCATTCTCGAGATCCAAGACACTTTGAAGAACGCTACGCTTATTCACGCCAAGAAAAGTGATAAAGTTACCATTGGCGCTACTGTAGTTATCGACATGGGTGGCAAAGAATTTACCTATACAGTGGTCGGTCCAGTTGAAGCCAACCCGCTCGAAGGTAAGATTTCACACGAATCACCCATTGGCAAGGAATTATTAGGCCGTAAAGCCGCCGAACAATTTGATTTCAACGGTAAAAAAGTTACGATTAAATCTATCAACTAATTAATCCAATCTACATATTACATATAATATATATTATAGCTTCGTTATATCACGGAGCTATATTTTTAGTATTTAACTTTTCTTTACTAAATTACTATAATATTCTCGTTTGCCGGCAAGCACGTCTTGATAAAATTTTTGTTTACTTTTAATAAAATTCATACTTGCAGTAATCTCTGCCATGGTTTGTTGTAAATCGTGTAACTTCCGTGTTAGCATCATTTGTCGTTCTGGTATAGTTTTTGCTCCCGCTTGGCAATATTTTACATATTGCTTCATTTCTACAATACTCATTCCACATTTCTTCAAACAACTTAAACTTTTCATCCATGCAATATCTTGTTCATCAAAACGACGACGATTTTGTTGGTCGCGACTTACGTTTGGAATTAAACCTTTGTTACAATAAAACTTTATCGTATCATAGAATATTCCAGTTTTGCTCACAAGCTTGTTTCATCGTATAAAAGTCATGTTCTTGCATGGCTACGGCGGTAGTAAAACTACTTGGCAATCTACGCCTTATTGCAAAGGCATTGCTGACATATTCTTGGAGAGCGGCTATGCTACTTACTTAGCCGACCAGCCTCGTCGCGGCGTAGCTGGGCAAGGTTCAGTCGAATATGTGGCCGTTCGTTGGTTTCCTCACAAAAATCAATTTTATGCTATAATATTATATATCATGACTACTTTGAGCGATTACCGAGACGAAAGATTAAGAAAACTAGCCGAGATTCGTGCTCGCGGTATTGACCCTTACCCGGCCAAGTCGCACCGCAACACCAAGATTTCCACCATTCTCAATCATTTTGATGAAAAAGATGGCCAAGAAGTTTGTATTGCCGGACGCATTGTCGCCATTCGTTCGTTTGGCAAAATCGCTTTTATCAAAATTCGCGATTATTATGGCGAGATTCAGATTTTCATGCAAAAAACCGACCAAGTCGCCGATGGCGCTTTTGGCATTAAAGAGCTCAAATTACTTGATACGGGCGATTTCATCGAAGCTACTGGCACGGTCGGCAAATCCAGCACTGGCGAAATTTCCGTTTTTGCTAATCAAGTTCGTCTGCTTACTAAAGCTCTCCGCCCGCTTCCTGGCTTTGACGGCCTCACCAATAAAGAAGAACGTTATCGTCGTCGTTATGTTGACATGAATGTCAATCCCGAAGTCCGCGAACGCTTAGTGCGTCGTTCTAAATTCTGGCAAGCTACGCGCGATTTCATGAACCAGCACGGTTTTATCGAAATCAATACTCCCATTCTCGAAAAAACCACCGGTGGTGCCGATGCCACGCCTTTCGAAACTCACATGAATGCCTTGGATGAAGATTATTATCTCCGCATTAGTCAAGAACTGCCCTTGAAGAGACTACTCGGTGGTGGCTTTGAAAAAGTTTACGATATCGGCCCGCGCTTTCGCAACGAAGGTGTTGACGACGAGCACTTGCCCGAGCATATTGCTTTCGAAAGTTACGCCGCCTACGAAGATTACGAAGACGGCATGGATTTCTACGAAGAGATGATTAAATACGTCGCCCGCGAGACTTGGGGCACACTCAAATTTACCGTTGGCGAATTTACTATCGACCTCGACCAGCCTTGGCCGCGCATTAAATACGCCGACCTTATTAAAGACAATTTTAATGTCGATGTCTTCAATGTTAATCGCGAACAAGTTCTAGGTATTTTGCGCGAACACAAAGTCGAAGTCAACCCTCAGGCTAGTGACGCCCGCTTAATCGACAACCTCTGGAAGCTCATTCGCAAGACTTCCGCTGGCCCATATTGGCTTATCGAAGAGCCACTCAGCCTTAGCCCGCTTGCCAAAACTCTTCCCGAGAACCCTCTTGTTACACAGCGTTTTCATCCAATTATCGCTGGTACCGAAATGGGCAATGGCTACAGTGAGCTCAACGACCCGCTCGACCAGCTTGAGCGTTTCCGCGAACAGCAAGCCATGCGCGATAGCGGCGATGACGAAGCTCAAATGCTCGACATGGATTTCGTTGAGATGCTCGAATATGGCATGCCACCAGCTTGCGGCTGGGGCAACAGCGAGCGCAACTTCTGGCTCCTCGAAGGCGTGAGCGGCCGCGAAGCCGTACCGTTTCCAATTATTAAATCTCGGAGCTAATATGACTTCATCAGTAGAATGGGGAACTGCACAGGTTGCGGAGCCTGTCGCTACGCAAGATAGCTCTCATCATACTATTAGCGCTTTTCGCGTTGTCGCTGGTGTACCTACTATTCTCTCGCTCGACCCGGCCGAAGATTTTGAGCTCAATACCGACATCATCCAAGCTTGGCAAATCGTTTTCGAATCCTCCGCAGGTGACGTATTAGGCGAAGCTGATTATTTTCGCACTCTCGAAATCCTGCAACCCTACATTCTCGACCAGCAAAACGGCAGCCTTCTCATCCGCGGTCTGTCAGTCTCAGAAATCGAACAAATCCTTACAAATCTCAATTCTACAGCTCAAAACTAATATTCTTAATCTACTTTTAAGTTTCGTCTCAGCCGCATTTTTCATGATACAATAAAACTAATATGAGTGGAAAAATAATGATTGTGGGGACTGGTAACGTTGGCTCCAGCATTGCGTTTGCCTTGCTAAATCAACGCACGCCAGTCAAAGAAATAATTTTAACCGATATCGATATGGCCGACGCCGAGGGCGAAGTCATGGATCTGTGCGACGCCTTAGCCGTTGCCCCGAGCTATCTGCGTATTCGCACCGGCTCCTACGATGAGGCTAAAGACTGCGACATCTGCGTGCTCACCGCTGGCGCCAACCAAAAGCCCGGCGAGACTCGCACTCAACTTGTCCGGAAAAATGCCCGAATTCTCCAGAGCATCGTCAAACCTATCATGGCATCCGGATTTGACGGTATTTTCCTCGTTGTTGCTAACCCGGTCGACGCGCTCAGTTTCCTTACCTGGAACTATTCTCAGCTACCCGCCGAGCGCGTTATTGGTAGCGGCACCGTACTTGATTCCGCTCGTCTTCGCCTCAAAATTGCCGAAGAACTCGATATTAATCCCAAATCCGTCCATGCTTATCAAGTTGGTGAACATGGCGATAGCGAGCTCTCACTTTGGTCAAGTGCTAATGTCGGCGGCGAACCCATTACCGAGCTTCTCCCCCAACGCGCGCTTGATAATATCGAATCTTCCGTGCGCAACAAAGCCTACGAAATCATCAAGAAAAAGGGTGCCACTCATTATGGTATCGGCGCTTGCGTCGTCCGCATTATCAACTGTATTCTTAATGACGAACGTCGTGTCCTCTCGGTCTCTTCACTCGACGATAATCACGGTGTTTACAATGGCTTTCCGGCTATTGTCGGTCGCCAGGGAATTGTTCGTCGGCTCGACCTTCAACTCACTGAATCCGAAGGTCTCAAATTCCAACAATCTGTCAACACCCTCCGCGCCACGCTCAAGGAGGTTCAAGATGTCTAAAATTCGCCTCTTTCGCCCATCAAAAACCTCTCCGCAAGAGCCAAGCCCCTGCCTATCTTCTCATTGTAGCACACTTTACCGATTTTGTCAATACTTTATCGCTATTTTAACCGTTTTTACAAGTATATTTTTAGCTGCCACCCCTGTTAGTGCTACTACCTATTCTTCGCCCTATTCTAGCGTCAATAACTTCTATTTTGACGATTTTACCGCCAATTACTATCTCTATCGCGCCGAAGATGGTACTAGTCGCATGATGGTAGTCGAAGAACTTACTGCGGTCTTTCCCGACACTAATCAGAACCATGGTTTCACGCGCGTAATTCCTTTCACTAATAATAATGGTAAGAATCTCACCATGGAGTCGGACGACACTATCTATATTGATGTCCAGCGCAATGGCGTCGAAGAACCGGTTGACAAAGTTGAGCTCGGCAACGGCTACTTTACGGTCTATATTGGCGACGCCGACACTTACGTTCACGGCGAGCAACACTACACTCTCACTTACGAATTTCGTAATCTCATCCGCGATTTTGATGGCTGGCAAGAGCTCTATTGGGACACCAACGGTAATGATTGGTCGCAACGTTTCAATCATCTTAGCGCCTACGTTTACTTAGACGAAAGCATCGCTAAGCAATTTACTGGCGATACCGCTTGCTACGTTGGGCGTTTTGGTGATAGCGGGCAGAATCGTTGTCAGACTTCCACTTTCCAGGAAGACGTCGATTTAGCGGATGGGCGCAAAAGTTTAGGCGGGGTTAAGTTTAGTACCGACCGTCTCGCTGCCGGTGAAAATCTCACTTTTGACCTTAAATTCCAGCCCGGTACTTTTGCCGCACCGCCACAAAAGTTTGACCATCGACTCATTGCTTGCACAGTTGCCGCCGCTATACTTGGTTCTGGCTTAATCATTTTAATCATACTTTGTTTACGCCAAACTTCCGAAAACCATCGCTACTACAAGAGCCTCTTCGTCAAACCAGAATACACTGTTCCCGAAGGTTTTACTGTTGCTGAAATGGCTGCCAATTACATCGGCAAAGGCGCCGGCGGCAATCGTAAGGTTGCGACTTTACTCGACCTTGCCGTCCAGCACAAAATTGAACTCGTCAAAACCGAAAAAGACGGTGCTTTCGGCAAAAAGAAAACTCAGTGGATGGTGCGCATCAAAACCGACACCCTTAATAAGCAGCAAGCCACTGTACTCAAAATCCTCGCCGGTAGCGTCACTCCCCTGCGCAAGGGTCAAGAAATTTACATCAAAACTCACACTTCTACTCCAGGCCTTGTCGCGCTTGGTGCTGAATTCGATGAATATGTCGAAACTGCACTCAAGGCCAAAGGCCTAGCAGTTGATAAAAATCAGAACGACAATCATCAATCCAAGAAATCTCCAAATTTCGCTAGCATCCTGATTATCAGTAGTGTTCTCTGGATGATTGCTTGGGTCTTTATCTTTGCCTGGATTTTTAGCGACGCTCCTAGCTACGTCACGATTGTTGGTGAAGATATCTTGCCTCCCATTCTAATCACTTTAGTAGTTGCACTTTTCTTCATTTCCGTGTTTATTGGTGTTAAAAATGCTAAATTTGCCACCCATACCCAGAAGGGTCTCGAGTATTCCCGTTATCTCGATGGCTTGCGTACTTATATGAAAATGGCCGAAGCCGAGCGCTTACAGTTCTTACAAAGCGTCAAAGGTGCTGATACTAGTCATCAAGGCATCGTCAAGCTCTACGAAAAGCTTCTGCCTTATGCTGCAATTTTTAAGCTAGAAAAAAGTTGGCTTGACGAATTAGGTAAATACTATGAATTTGACGATGTCGGTGCGCCTACTTGGTATATGGGCGTCGGTGTCTTCTCCGCTCGCGAATTTGCCAGTGCCATGAACGCCGTTAGCAGCAGCGCTTCGAGTAGCATTAACTACTCCACTAGCAGTGGCTCCAGTTCCAGTAGTTCTGGTTTTGGTGGAGGCGGCTTCTCCGGCGGCGGCGGAGGCGGCGGTGGAGGCGGCGGTTGGTAGCCTACCACATACCACAATATATAATATATACCGTTAAATTATGATAGAATAGAAACATGTTAGACGTCAATTTCATCCGAGCCCATCAAGATTTAGTCGAAAAGTCCGCTCGCGAAAAACATTATCAGGTTAATATCACTGACTTACTTCAACTCGATGACCAACGCCGTGAACTTTTGCAAAAAGTTGACGGCTTACGTCGCGAACGTAACGAAATTTCTGCCCGCATGGGCAAGGGTAAGCCCGAGCCTAGCCTACTCGAATCCGCCAAAAAAATCAAAGCTCAGCTCGCTGAGCTGGAACCACAATTGTCGGAGCTCGAGAAAAACCTTACCACCCAGCTTAAATCCATCCCAAACATTATCTTTGATGACGTACCGCTAGGCGACGAAGAATGCAGTGTCGAAATCTCCAGCTGGGGTGGCCAGAAAGAATCTGGTGTTGACCATCTCGATTACGCTCTCAGTCGTGATTGGGTAGATTTCGAACGCGGCGCTAAAGTTGCCGGTGCTAAATTCTACTACCTCAAAGACGGTCTCGCCTTGCTCGAAAATGCTTTACTTCAATTTGGCCTCAAGAAAGTCACCGAACACGGCTTTACTTTTATGACGGTTCCCGATATGGTGTCCAGTCGTATTCTCGAAGGCTGCGGTTTTAATCCTCGCACTAGCGACCAAAGTGATGAATATTATATCGAAGGCGAAGACCTAGCCATGATTGCTACCGCCGAAATGCCTTTGACCGGTTATTACATGGATGAAATCATCGACGAAAAAGATTTACCAATTTGTCTCGCTGGCTACAGCGCTTGTTTCCGCAAAGAAGCTGGCACTTATGGCAAGCATACTCGAGGCCTGTTCCGTGTCCATCAGTTTAACAAACTTGAAATGTACGTTTTCTGCTTGCCCGAACAGTCCAAAGACATGCACGAAAAAATCCGCGCCATCGAAGAAGAAATCTGGCAAGAGCTTGGCATCCCTTATCGTGTTATCAATATCGCTGCTGGCGACCTCGGTGCTCCCGCTGCTAAGAAATACGACATCGAGTATTGGTCTCCGGCCGACCAAAAATATCGCGAGCTTACTAGCTGTTCCAACTGTACTGATTTTCAAGCACGCAGTCTTAATATCCGCGTTCGCCGCGACAATGGCGAAGTTGAAGTTCTGCATACGCTCAACGGCACTGCAATTTCGCTTGCTCGCACTATGGTTGCTGTGATTGAAAATTACGCTCAACCCGGTGGCAAACTCCAAGTTCCTGACGTACTCAAATCTTATCTAGGAGGAGCCAACGAGATTTAATGACCGAGACGGGGAATCAAGCATCACCAAAAAGGCCAAAGAAACTTTTTCACTTTAGATCCGTCGTTGCTCTGGCTAATCGCAAACTGACAGTCCAATTTGCTGCCATCGTTTTAGCTAGCTCCACGCTTATTTCCGCCCTCTTAGGGATTTTTCGTGACCGCTTGCTCAATTCTTATTATCTCGATACTTACCCCACCGGTATTGATGCTTACACGGCCGCATTCACTATTCCTGATTTTCTCTTTTTCATTCTTACTTCGGGCGCACTCGCCGTATCGTTTATTCCAGTTTTCAATCAGCGCCTCATCAACGGTAACAAAAAATCTGCCTGGGAGCTTAGCTCCAGCTTACTCAATTTCATGGCCTTGCTTACTCTCGCTGCTTCCATTCTTATTATGATTTTTGCCGACCCGCTGGTGCGTTACGTTGTTGGCCCTGGTCTCGATGAATCCGGTATGATTCTTGCCATCAACATGATGCGCGTCATCGCCGTCAATCCTTTTCTCTTTTCCATCTCTACCATTCTTTCTAGTATTCAACAAGCCCTCGGGCGCTTCGTCTTCTATGCTCTCGCCCCCGCCCTCTACAACGTCGGTATTTTAATCGGTATCGTTTGGTTCACGGGTGGGATTAACCTTTTTGGCTGGCAAATTTTCGAAGGCGGCATTATGGGTGTTGCGCTCGGCGTGGTACTTGGCGCCGTCTTACAGCTTTGCGTCAGTCTCATCGGTCTCATTGGTCTCGGTTTTGACTACAATTTCAAAATCAACTGGCGCAACCAAGGTTTTCGCTCCGTCCTCAAGCTCTTGCCTGCCCGCTCACTTGACCAAGGTATTGATTACGCCAACACTATTGTTACTACCAATCTCTCCTCACGCATGGGCGCCGGCGCACTGCGTTCTTACAATCAAGCCTACAGTCTCTCCCAAATGCCCGTCAGCTTAGTTGGCGTCGCCATCTCAACTGCTTTCTTTCCTAAACTCACCGAAGACCTCAGCGAAGGCAAAGAAAGTGAATACCGCAAAACTTTTCGCACCGCCCTCAGCACCATCATCTGGATTGCGCTACCTATCGCCGTCATTGCTTTCTTCGCCCGTGGCTATGTCGTTAGTTTCATTAAAAACGGCGGCGACACCCTCATTGCTTCCATTCTCTCTACCCTCATCATCTCTATCTTTGCTCATTCCGTCTTCCATATTGCCACGCGCGGTTTTTACGCCCATCAAGACACCCGTACGCCCTTTATCGTCTCAATCATCTCGGTTGGTCTTACCATTCTACTCTCCATCATCTTCAGCCTACTCGATTGCGGTCCCGAAGGTCTCGGCTGGGCACAGTCCATTGGTGCCGTCCTCGAAGTTATCATTCTCCTCAGTCTTCTCCAAAAACAAAGCAACCGCCAACTTCTCAACCGTAGTTTTTGGCGCAACTTCATCAAAACTTCCATCGCTGCCGCCATTACCGGCTGCGTCGCCTACTCTATGACTAAATTTTTCCCACTCATGGCGTCTGATGATTCATTTTTTAGTACATTTCCAAAATTCTGCCTCATCACCACTGTGTCCATTATTGCCTATATTATCGCTGGTTGGTTCCTGGATGTGGAACAAGTTGAGCCTCTGCTACGTCGTATTAAAAAGCTACTTTTTAAGAACCCCGAATAAAAGTGTTATAATAGAACCATGGACATTTTTGAGGCCATACTCTTAGGATTCGTACAAGGCATCACCGAGTTCATCCCGGTCTCTTCTTCTGGTCATCTCGAAATCATCCGCCAAATTTTCAACTTTCCCACCGAGAACTTTCATCTATTCTTGGAATTTATCAATCTCGGCACTTTGCTAGCTTTGCTTTTTTACTTTCGCAAACGCATCTGGAAAATCATTCTCAATGTTTTCAAAGAACATAATTATAAACTCGCCATCAACATCGTCATCACCAGCATTCCTGCTGGTCTCGCCGGTCTTCTCTTAGCCGACGTCATCGAGCAAAATGATTTCTTCAATTCTATTTTTACGGTTGCTGGCGCCATGGGTATCGTTGGTCTCATCATGATTCTTATCGACAAATTGCCGCATCTATCTCCGCTCGAAAATGAAAATCATCTTACACCTATCCGCGCTCTACTAATTGGTCTCGCTCAAGTTTTTGCGCTGATTCCTGGTACATCGCGTTCTGGCACTACCGTTATTGCTGGTCGCCTCGTCGGCATGGATTCCGAATCCTCGGCCGAATATTCTTTTCTCGCTAGCATCCCTATCATGACAGCCGTCTGTTTGCGCATGTTTATGGACGAATCGAATTTAGCCTACATTGGTGAAAATCTCGGTTTACTTAGCCTCGCCAATCTTATCGCCTTTATCGTCGGTTGGTTTTCTATTACCTTCGTATTAAGTTATCTCAAAAAACCTAAATCTCTCCAAAGTTTCGGTAAATATCGCGTCATCGTCGCTTGTTTAACGATTGGCATTATGCTCATCCTAGTTTAAACCGTTTATGAGTATATTGTTTGCTCGACAGAGTATAATTATCTGAGCCTCGAGTATGATTTTAACTTACTCAGAATAACAGAGGTAAAATCACCAAAAACTTGTCAGTATGTTTCAAAAGTTCAAGACTAAGTTATCTAAATCCGATAACAAACTTCACTAGCCCTCAAACTAATCAATCTTTTGCGGTAACTTACGTTTTGCCACCGCCAAACGGTCATCATCTTTCTCAAAATCATCCCGAAACCGCTCGTTAAACAAGAAATCCATAATCTGCTCAAAAGTCAGCATCCCCATCAACTTCTCATATTTATCAACTGCAATCATCAACTGACTACCCGTGCGCAAGAACGCTTTCAAAGCTTGTTCTAAAGTATAATCCGCTCGTATAAAATATGTCCGTGGGTCCATCACTTTCTCCGCCGGGCTAGTTTCTTTAATATCTAAGCTATTTAATAATGCCGTCCTCAACGTTCCGATAATATGATGATTTTTATCGACCACCGGGAAAAAGGTAAAACCCGACCGATACAATCGGTCAAGTACCAGCGGACCCAATACTTCGTCTTTATCTACAAACACCATTTTTACTGCTGGCGTCATAATTTCCGCCACCAAGGTATCTGGCAAACTCAACACCGACAGCATTGCCTTCCGCTCCTGACTCGACAGCACACTCATCGGTGCCCCATGAATCAGCGCAAACAGTTCCTCACGCGTAGTAGGTGCTGCTAGCTCAGGCGGCGTATAAACTTCTTCCTGTACAATCACTTTTTCTTTCTCGCACCGTTCGTCCGCCGCATTCCTCTTTGTTTCCTTTAGGCTATACTCACGATAAGGCTCCAATTTTGGGTCTGCCCACCTCGCAAACGAACGTAAGAACGTATGCCACAAATCTCGACACCAGCGCCCAAATCGCGCTAAAGCTGTTTTTACCGCTAGCCAAATTTTTGCTAACGTCGCCCGAAAGTCGCCACCATTTTTCGGCGTACCTCCACGCTTTCTGTGTTCTGCTATTGGCATATTCATGCTATAATTATACTATAAAAATCTAATTTGGGAGCAATCCCACCACGGAGGAGAAATGGACAAAAAGACTTGGGTCATCATTGGCGTTGTCGTTGCTGCATTAGGTACATTGATTGGCATTAGCATCATCCAAAACAAAAGTGAACATGTGAATTATGCGAACTATGAAGCTTTTAGCGTTATCGCCGCCGATGAAAACAGCGGTAATCTACCCGAAAATATTCACGGCAAAGCCGACGCACCAGTCAAAATTTACGAATACGGTGATTATCAATGCACCGCCTGTGCACCAATGAACCCCTACATCAATAAATTAGTCGAAGAATATGATGGCAAAGTTGCGGTCGTCTTCCGCACTACCATTATGAGCTACCACCAAAACGGTATCGCTGCGGCCGCCGCCGCTAACGCTGCTGCCATTCAGGGCTACTGGGTGCCATACAAAGATTTACTTTACACCAACCAAAACGATTGGTGTTATTCTAGCGACACCGAGCGCCAAGCCCAGTTCGAAGAATATTTCCTCAAAGCCAGCGACAACAAAGGCGACCTCGAAAAATTCCGCACTGATATGGCTAGCCCCGCCGTTCAGACCAAAATCGACTTCGACGAAGGCCTCGCCCAAAAAATCAATGTTGAATTCACTCCAACTTTCTACGTTGAAGACGAATTCGTCGGCCAGCGCAAAGAAGACAATAATGGCGTGAATATTAGTCCTGACCAATTTCTCGACAAACTCCGTGCCGCCATCGACAAACGTCTCGAAGTGCAGGGAATCAAGAAATAATTTTCCATCGCCCAAATCCTCAAAAAGCCCTACTCTTAAATCTAAAAGTAGGGCTTTACTCGCGTATTAAACTAGAACTTTGGCTCGATTTCGATAAAGTCCTGCCATGGTGCCGGCGGGAAATTCTTTTCCCGGTGCATACTCGGGCGTTTTGTTTTATTACGCATTCATTCTCCTGTTTAAGTTGCGTCCGCCGAGCTAGCAGTATTCAAGCGCTAATCGACCTAACTCTTTAGACTTATCTATCTTATCAAACATCGTCCGTTCTGGCAAGCATAACCATCGCTTTTAAAAACCCTTTTTCCGCACTGAATCATTCCATCCTCCAAAAATATGATAGAATAAAACTATGGTCAAAGCTCACGTTCAGTTTTGTTGTCAACAATGCGGTGCCGTCTTTGTCAAATGGGCTGGGCGTTGCACGCAGTGCGGAGCTTGGAATTCTCTGGTTGAACAATTTGACGACAGCGAAGATATGCAAAAAAACGCCGTTTCCCGCGGCCAAGCTTCAGGACACATTTTACAATGCGTCAGTATCAACGACCTCGAGACTTCCGACGAAAATCGCCGTTTGCACACCGGTTTTCGTGACTTAGACACTGTGCTCGGTGGCGGTATTTTAATGGGTTCGGTCTCTCTATTAGCCGGCCAACCTGGCATCGGTAAATCCACCTTGCTCATGCAAATCTGTGCCGAAATCGCCAAAACTCAAGACGTCTTATATATCTCTGGCGAGGAATCCGCTGGCCAAGTCAAGCTACGCGCCGTACGTCTAGGCGCCGATTCTGACCGGCTCAAGTTCGCCAGCAGCAATTCCGCTAATGACATTGCCAAAACCATCGCCGACGGCGAATTTGACCTCGTCATTGTCGATTCCATCCAGACTCTCAGCCTCGCCGAAATTTCCTCTGCCCCCGGTGGTGTTTCCCAAGTTACCAACTGCGGCAATCTGCTCATTCGCTCTGCCAAACTCTCCGGCACTGCCGTAATTATCGTCGGCCACGTCACCAAGGACGGTACCCTCGCCGGCCCGAAAGTCCTCGAACATCTCGTCGATGTCGTCCTCAACTTTGAAGGCGACCGCTACGGCGGGTTCAAAATCATTCGCGCAGTTAAAAATCGTTTTGGCTCCACTAGCGAGGCTGCCATTTTCGAGATGAACCAACGTGGCCTCGCTGAAGTCCAAAATCCTTCTGCGGCGCTACTTTCCGAGCGCCAAAACACCGACGGCTCTATCATTCTCGCCACCCTTGAAGGCACTCGCCCCATTCTCGTCGAAATTCAAGCCCTCGTCACTCCCACTACTTTTGGCTACCCTCGCCGCACCAGCTCTGGCTTCGATATGAACCGCCTTTCTCTTCTCATTGCCGTCGTCGAGCGCCGCACCAAGCTCAAGCTTAGCGACAAAGACGTCTATATCAACGTAGTGGGTGGTCTCAAAATTCAAGACGCCGCTGCCGACCTCGCCATTTGCCTCGCCATCGCCTCAGCCGTTGCCTGTCGTAAACTCGCCGAAGATTTTGTAGTTTTTGGCGAAGTTGGCCTAGGCGGCGAGATTCGCTCCGCTTTTCGCCCCGACCAGCGCATTGCCGAAGCCAAAAAACTCGGTTTTACTCACGCCATCGCCCCTGCCACTATCAAAGACCCCTTCGTCATCCCCGTCAAAGATTTACGCACCACGCTAATTGATTATGTTAATAAATAAGCTATTTTTACCCTATCTTTTCATTATAGCACACTTTATCACAAAAGTCAATACTATTTATGCTTTTTTGGCTAAATTGAACAATTTTAGTGTTCAAAATGTTGTAAATTCTACAACAATCTTTACTACTTGTCTCTGGCAAATAATAATCCAGCATCGTTTATTGCCGGAAACCGTGCAAATTACCAATCCTTTTGCATCGAAAATAGCGCTTTTTGATTCAAAAACGGGCGTTGGGACTTTCTTTCCCAGAGAAAGGCTCAATTAGCATATGCGCATCCTAGGTATTGACCCTGGCACCGGTATTTGCGGTTTTGGCGTCATCGAAGGTACCACTGCAATTGATTACGGCGTTATCTCCACCCCTGCTCACACTCCTCTGCCCGACCGTTTACTCGATATCTATGATTCGCTCCACGAAATCATCCAGCAAAATCACCCCGACGTCATGGCTATCGAAAAGCTTTTTTTCAAACAAAATATCACTACTGGCATCTCGGTTGCCGAAGCTCGCGGCATTTGTTTGCTCGTCGCCAAACAGCACCAACTTCCTATTTACGAATATACCCCTAACCAAATCAAAAACGCCATCTGTGGTTACGGTATGGCCCACAAGCCTCAAATTCAAGAAATGGTGCGTGTCCACCTCAAGCTTCAGACCGTGCCCAAGCCCGACGACGCCGCCGACGCTCTCGCTGTCGCCATTGTCCATTCATTCACCATGCATGTTTAACATTTTTCATCCACTTATGTTAAAATAGAATAAATAAGGAGGCATTCATCATGAACAAACAAACTTTTAGCTTAGGTATCGTAGCCGTAGGCATTTTAATCGCTGGGCGCACTTTACCCGCTTTCGCCGAAGAAGTCGAAATCGACTGCGTGGCTGACCCCACCAACGAAGCCTGCCTAGTTACCACTGATGATGAGCCGGTAGATGAATCCTTTGACCCCGACGCCAACAACGAAACCGTCAACGGCACCACCGATGGCAATAACAATCAGACCAACGACACCGATTCCACGGCCGACGAATCCGATCCCGAAACAGAGGAAGAGGAAGAAGCTCCCGCTTGGCCGATGTACTTATCTTTCGGTGCACTCGGTGCTGCCGTACTCGTCTTCATTGTCCTTAATCTTGCTGGCGGCAAAGCCAAACAAAAGTAATTTCTCATGATTGCCCATATCGCCGGTGTCATTACCGAAAAATTCTTAAGTTCCGTAATTGTCGATGTTCATGGCGTCGGCTACGAGCTAACCGTCAGCACCCCTGACGCCGAATCTGTCAGCGTTAACGACCAAGTTAAGTTCTACACTTACCATTCCATCCGCGAGAACGGCGAGGATTTATACGGTTTCACTAGCCTAGCCGCCAAAAAGCTTTTCGAAATGCTCATCTCCGTGAACGGCGTCGGCCCCAAAGCTGCCATGTCCATTCTCAGCCTCAGCACTCCCGAAGAGGTACGTAATGCCATTGCCAATGATGATGCTGCCTTTATCTCTAAAGCTAATGGTGTTGGCAAAAAATCCGCCGAGCGCGTCATCGTCGACCTGCGCGACAAAGTCGGCCTACCTTCGCATTACGGCCGTGGCGAAGCCTTCGGTGCTCTCCCTCAAAAAGGCCCCGAAGACGAAGCTTTGGATGCACTCATCGCTCTCGGCTTTCCGCTCAAAGAAGCTACTGCCGCTCTTGCCAATGTCGACCCTAACCTCTCTGTCGAAGACCGTGTCCGCGAAGCCCTCAAGCAGAAGTAACCCTGCATCAAGCAGCAATTTTTACCTATCTGAGCAGGGAATTAGATAATTTTCGGCTCAAACTATTGACTTTTTTAATGATGTGTGCTATAATAGAGAGATAGACCATTTTTCTCAGCAAAAACCCTTCTCAAATCTCAAAAAGTATGCTAAAATAATAAAAGTTGTAATATAAAGGTTAAATTATGAGTTTTACAGATTTGAAAAAGATTGGCGATGCTCAGAAAAAAGCCGCCGTTGTCGATGTTCGCTCAGGTGACACTGTTCGTGTAACCCAAAAAATTAAAGAAGGTGAAAAGTTCCGCTCTCAGATGTTCGAAGGTGTCGTCATTCGTACTGACCGCAAGAACTCTCATACCGCTCGTATCACCGTGCGCAAAGTTGCTTCTGGTGTTGGCGTAGAGAAATCTTTCCTCATTCATAGCCCACTCGTTGAGAAAATCGAAATCGTCCACCGCGCCAAAGTTCGCCGCAAGAACTTGTCCTTCCTCCGCGAACGCTCCGGTAAATCGGCTCGCTTGACCAACAAGGCTTTCGACCGCGCTGCCGTCAATGCTCTACCTGTCGCCGAGCCAGTCGCCGAAGCTCCAGCCGCTGAACCCGCCACGGAAGCAAAGGCTGAATAACATCAAAACAATCTTAGGTATAGATGAAGTTGGACGCGGCCCCTGGGCGGGGCCGTTAGTCATAGGTGCAGTAATTTTAGGCCCGAATCGCCCCGAATGGCAAGAGCTTACCGATTCCAAAAAGCTCACCGCCAAGCAGCGTGAACGGTTCAATCCGCTTATTTTAAGATATGCCGCCGCTACTGGGCTCGGTTGGGTCTCCGCCGCCGAAATCGACCAATACGGCCTTAGCAATTCGCTCCGCCTCGCTACCAATCGCGCCGTCAAACAAATTCTCCAAACCAAAATCCCTTTTGACGAAATTATCATCGACGGCACCGTCAACTTTCTTGCTCATACACCCTTGGCTGCGCGTACTACTACACTTAAGAAAGCCGATTTGCTCGTCAAGGAAGTTTCCGCCGCCTCCATCATTGCCAAGGTCGCTCGCGACCATTACATGATTGAATTAGCCGATCGCTACCCTGTATACGGTTTCGAAAATCATGTCGGCTATGGCGCTGCTGCCCATCGCCAAGCCTTAATCACGCATGGCGTCTGCCCTGAGCACCGCCGCAGCTTTCGCCCCATCCAAGCCATTATCACGAGCAGGGAAACAAACTATTCAGATAATTTTAGCCAGCCATCTCCCTCCGAAAGTTTCGAATTAACACTACCATCCAATCACGATACTACCGCCACCGGTCAACGTGGCGAGTATGTCGTGCTCAACTATCTCGTTCAGCAAGAACATCGCATTATTGCTCATAATTATAAAACTCCGACTTTTGAAATTGACTTAATTAGTAGTCATGGCAACCATATCTACTTTACCGAAGTCAAATATCGTCAAACCGCCACACACGGTGATGCTCTTGCGCAAGTGACACCACAAAAGCTTCAACAAATGCAATTTGCCGCCCAAAGTTTTCTCGCCGCACATCCCGAATTCCATGAATATCAGCCCGTTCTAGCCGTTGGCGCGGTTTCGGGTTCAGATTTTCAACTCGACCAATGGTTTACTTTGTCTGATTTATAATATAACCCAACTTTTTACTCAACTTTACCAACTTAAACTAGACATTTATACAACTTTGCGCTATAATATATAGTAACCGGTGGGCAACGGAGAAAATATGAAGCCCACATTATATCACAAAATCCTTAAGCTCGCTACGAGCGGCAAAATCAACACTATTACCGTTGATGTTTTTGATACAATTTTATTAAATGACTATTGGCCAAACGACTTGCGCTATCTCGACCTAGCAAATTCATGGCTACCAATCATTCATCGTGTCATTTCAAGCCAAATCACCGCCTACGAATTATACGACTGGCGCCGCTTTGCGCAGAACGAACTTCAACACACTCATCAACCACTTCGGCTCGACCTTTGGCTAGACGCACTAATTAATCTCCTTTGTCACAAATATCATATCGCCCTCACTGACGACCAACATTTAGAATTACTCGCTAGTCTCATCACCATTGAACTTGATTTTATTATTCATAATACTCAAATCAATCATAGTCTAATTACTCAGCTTTCTGCCGTCAAACAACTTATTCCTAAGCTCAAAATCTATTTTATCACTCATAGCCCACTTACTTCCGCTCAAATCAAAACTCTCTTCACCATTTCTCATATTCAAGTTTTTGATGGTGGCATTAGCAGTAGTGATTTAACTAACGACTATTCGTCTGATGAACTTTATCATGTTTTACTCAGCAATCTTTCTAGCAAAATCAACCCGCAAACTAATTTACACATTGGCGACCAACATTCGCGCGACTGCCTCACTCCTCGCGCCCGCGGTAGTTATACTTTACCATATCGACCATTACGCCTGCGCGGACTCCGCACGCTAATCGGCGTGAACGCTCTTCGCGTTCGTCAAACTTTAGCCATCCTCCGTGCTCGTCGCACCGATAAATCCATTTCCGCTATGCAGCAACATGCTATCATGAACCAACTCTGGTCTAGCCAACTTACTCTTGCCACCGAGCTGAATCCGCAAGCTCACTTCTTACTTACTCAAGGTATTGCCGCTACGCAAACCTCTACTGATAATATTATTCATGCCCCCGAGCTTGACCAGACTACGATTTTCCGCGCTTTCGTTTGGCTACTGGCCACCTATAATTCACCCCGTTGGAATGCCGCGCAAGTTTTAAAATTACTTTATCAGACTTTGCAGCTTCCTCACCGCCGCAGTCTTTATCAACTTTGCTTCGATTCCGACTATGCCATAAGCCAACTTGCCATTGATGCTTACGACGACCAAACTTTTTGGTCAGCTTTTCTCGCCGAATTAACTGCCGCTCCAGCCGAACAAATCGAAACTCTCCGCCAGTCTTACATTATCGCTGTCCAATATCTTCCGCGCGATAACCAACCGCTCATCTATGTAACCAGTACCAACGACCACGCCGCCATGCTCTTCCGTGAGTTTGCTCGCCTACACCAAATTACCACTGAAATTACCGAATGGCAACTTAACCCCGCCAACCATCCTCCGCTTACCAATCTTGAAACCAACGAACCCACCAACGAAAATCTACCACCTCACACCGAGTTAGCGCCTGACCAATATTACGCTAAAGTTATCGCCACTAAGTTACCAAAAAATCACTAATAATTTATTTCGTTCGCACCATATTCGGGTAATATTTACGCAAGAAATCATCCGTATAATATTCATCATAAAACTCACCAATCGGCGTTACCGCATCAATCCCATTATGACGAAAAGTTTGTCGCATCACCGCCGAAAAAGAAATTACACAATCACAAATCATAAAAATTAATAATACCCAATATAACGAATTCCCCACTTTCACTGGAATCTTTTCAATTAAGTTCGAACAAAATGGGTACACCCACTTCACTAGCACCAGCCCAAGCAATCCCCAAAACAGCATAAACGGGATTGTCGTTCTGCCCGCAATGTTTAATGGTTGCGAGCTATAATCCCACGACCTCGTGTTCGTAAAAAACTCCTGTAAAAAACTCAAAATATATTCAATCGCTCCACCCAGCAGCGACGCATAAATAAATATCTGCCAATTAGTATATTTTTTTCGTAGCAACAACCAACACATTACCGCCGCGCCCACTCCATAAACTAAATTAAACGGGCCATAAATCACCGCGCGGTGCAGCATCCACCCTCCTTCGCCCGTCGTGATTAAAGTTCGGAAATAGACGAGCAAATCTTCATAAATCGCCCCTAGTACCGACCCAATTAAACAAATGAAAAATAATTTTCGGAAACACAGCCCTTCTGCAAATTTTCCGTTCGCATTTTTGACCGTTACTTTTGCGCGTTGCTTGTGAGTGACACTTTTCGCCACCATTATCTACCTACTTCGATACGTTAAACCTAAACTCCACAATATCTCCGTCTTGCATTACATAGGTCTTGCCTTCCGTCCGTAGTTTACCGGCCGCCTTCACTGCCTGTTCGCTACCTAGCTCCACCAAATCATCATATTTCATAACCTCCGCCGCAATAAACCCACGTTCAAAATCCGTATGAATCGTGCCTGCCGCTTCCGGCGCCGTCGCACCAGTTTTAATTGTCCAAGCCCGCACCTCTTTTGGCCCCGCCGTCAAGAAGCTTTGCAAACCTAAAGTTTTGTAGGCCGCCTTGACAAGCTCTCCCAAAGCATCGTCTTCCACGCCGTACTCCCGCAAAAACTCTTTGCGCTCTTCCGCGTTCATGCCCGACATTTCTGCTTCCAATTTCGCATTCACAAACACCGCCTGGCTTGGCGCTACCATTTCCGACAACCGTGCCCGCAAATTCTCATCCGCCAAACCTTTTTCGTCCACATTAAACATGTAAATCACCGGCTTGTCCATCAAGTAGGGAATCGCCATACTGGGGTCGTCCTTAGTGTTTTTCTTCCGTTTTGCTTCAGCTTTTTCTCGTGTCTCCAAATCCGCTAGCTCCAGCTCGGTATTAATAATTTCAATATCATGCTGTGGGTCTTTCGAACCTTCCGCCCGAATCACATCACCATCTTCAAACGCTCGTACCACATGACAAATAATCTGACACTCTCGAATATGTGCCAAAAACTTATTTCCCAAACCTTCGCCTTTCGAAGCGCCCTCTACCAAACCCGCAATATCAACAAACTCCACCGTCGCTGGGATTACTTTTGCCGCATTATACATCTTTCCCAAAACCGCGAGTCGCGCATCCGGCACTGGTACAATCCCCACGTTCGGCTCGATAGTTGCAAATGGGTAATTCGCCGCCAAAGCCCCCGCATTCGTCAACGCATTAAACAGTGTCGACTTACCTACGTTCGGTAAACCAACGATTCCAATCTTTAAGTTCATAACCATATTATACCATAATAACTGCATCAATATCAGTTTTCATCTATGCTCAACTTTCTATTTCGCAAAATCTTTTCCATTAAAAACTCCCACAAACCAAAAGCAGTATGTTACAATATAATATATATGAAGGGTCGTGCGGTGGGCATTAGTTCAGAAGGTTTATTATGGCCAAATCGAGCCACACTGGCTGCTTTGCGCAAGCTCAGCCGCCCTCTCAACCATATACTTGATAATTCCATCGACGACCATGACCTTTTATGGCCAGCTGGTTTAATTAACGAGCAAGCTAACGCCCGCAAGCAACGTAATTTCGCCAAACCGCTCGCGCTGACTACTTTTATCTTAAGTCTCATTCTTGGCTTTGTTGCTGGCCCCGTGCAACTCATTCTACTGTTTACTACTTCCGATTATACTTGGACCACCAATATTTATTTTCCATCAGCTTTGCGTGCCATCTTACTAATCGCTAGTGTTCTCGGACTCCTTAATTTAATTGCCTTGATTATCGCTTGGCGTTCGCAACCGCAAACTGCCCGCACCACCATCGCTCTTGCCACCGGCAGTTTGGCTATGCTTATCTCCATCTGGATTTTTGGCGACCTGCTAAGCCTACAGCCGCACCAACTTACCTTAAGCTTAGCTTGCGTAGCCGTAGTTTTCATTTTAGTTGCGCTATTCGTAAATAAACAATTTACCGACCGCCATAAACTTAGCCTTATCACCGAGATTGCCCTGTCCATGCTTTCCGTCGCCTCCGTCCTCGTCATTGGTTTTGGTCCGTTTTATCTTTATCGTCTTTCCACGCCGCAGGATTCCGAACAACTTGTCCAGCTCGCCACTGCACA
The DNA here is from genome assembly GCA_964402815.1 of uncultured Candidatus Saccharibacteria bacterium. Lineage (GTDB taxonomy): Bacteria > Patescibacteriota > Saccharimonadia > Saccharimonadales > Saccharimonadaceae > Nanosyncoccus. The sequence continues at coordinate 54,774 of CAYODP010000002.1, forward strand.
GGCTGCCGCGCGCATCGACGGTGTCCCCGCTAGTCTGTCCGACCTCACCTTTGCACTTTGCCAAGGAAAATATCAAGTGATCTACCTCGATGAACCTTCTCATAGCGGCTTGTTTGAGTGTCTCAAGAACGGTGAAGTTTATTCCGTCACCGACCTCAACTTGCCCGTCGTCAGTACATTCCGCGCCGCCGCAACTTACCTCGGCACGACCAAAAATTCCGATGTTAGCCTCGCCTTTCCCACCGCTTCTTACCTTTATCGTAGTCTTCCGGGTGCCCTCAACGAATCCGAGCTCGTCCTCCTCGTCTCCGCTCTTTCCGAAACCGAACTTGTCGATAATATCACTCAACCCATCCTCACTTATCGGCAAGCTCATTCCGCCGACAATCTCTTCCTGAATATTTTCTATCTCCCCGACCTCAGCGTCATCAAAACCACGCGTGATTACATTCTCGCTGCCGCCCTCGATACTATGATAATGACTAATCAACTGCCCCACGGCAACACCATTCGCAGTTACTATAATGGCGACATGATTGATTACGTCTATCAGCCCGACACCAACCTCGCTGCGCTCAACGCCATCGGTGCTAGTCGCGAGCTTTACCCTACTGCAGTTTGGGAAGCGCTCAAAGTTCACCGTCATCTTTCACTTCATCTTACCGCTGACGAAGAACTAACTGCCGATTCACTGCACGAACGTTTGCAAGACTCTTTCATCGGTGGGGAATAAAACATACTCTCGCCCTTTCACATCATACTCTCAGCCTGCACAAACATACTCCAAACACAAAAATCAATTCAACAGAGGTAAAAACCGCCTTAAATCAACTTATTCTCAACATACTCACGAGTCTAAGCAATATACTCGCGCACCGCGCCATCATACTCCCGCACTTTCTAGATTAATCTTTTAGTTCTACGCCTGGCGCTCGCTCTCGCGGACAGACTTGCAATACTCGCACGATGGCATCATGTTCCGCTTGTGTCACCCACAAATTATATTTATATTTCACCGCCACCTGTCGCGCCACGTACTGACACCGGAAACTTTTATTCGCCGGTAACCACGTCGCCGCATCGCCATCCGACTTTTGCTGATTAGCGCTCGCATCCACTGCCAACAAATTCAATACATCCGTTGCCAAATTATACCGTTCTTCACTACTGATATTCTGCGCACCCTTCTGCCACGCATCCGACAACGCTACCACATGATCAATTTGTATACCTTTAGAAAAATCCGACTTTTGCGTAAATGCTAAGTGCTCACCCGTGTAAGGCTCATTAAATTCACCTTTTATTACCGTGCATTCATCATCCGCCAGCACTGCCGTCCCTCCCATTTCACGACGTATAATCCGCTGGCGCAAGCTACAACCCTCCACCTCGGGCCAAGTTTTATAAAACTCCGTGCGTTCATAACCAGTTTTGGGTGCCCGCCCCTTCACCGCTAATTTCTCCAGCGCTTCACTTGCCAACGGCCGCGTATCTGCCACATCATCTGCTTCAGTCACCGTTCCGGCTTCTGCTGGCGGATTCAGCACTTGCTCGTAACTATTCGGGCTCGCAATCACTAGCCCCACGCCCGCTGCCACCGCCGCACTAATCGCCGCAATTCTCCGCCAACGATACTGGATTGCTTTACTCATAACCCTATCTTAACATAAATTATCATTTAGTTCGCGCAATTCTCGCCAAGCAATAACTTCATGCTATAATATATCTAATAGTTAGGAGGTAAAATGATTACAGATTTACTCAAAGGCAAAGTTGCTGTAGTTACTGGCGGTACGCGTGGCATTGGTTTTGAAATCGTCAAAAAATATCTTGAGCAAGGCGCTACGGTGATTCTATTTGGCTCTCGCCCCGACAGCGTCAATCATGCCGTCGCCCAGCTTAAAGAGCTAAACTCAGATTGGCCAGTAACCGGTCTGGCGCCCGAGCTCACCAATCTTAGCGCGGTTACGGAAGCTTTTCAGCAAATCCTCACCGATTTTGAACACATTGATATTTTGGTCAACAACGCCGGCATTTCTTCGCGCGAATCAATTTATGATTACACCGAAGCTGATTTTGACAAAATTATCGACCTCAATGTCAAAGCTGTTTTTAATTGTACTCGCGCCGTAGTTGCTTCAATGCGCGAACACCACGGCGGTTGCATTATTAATACTAGCTCGATGGTTAGTCTCTATGGCCAGCCCAGTGGCTGCGGTTACCCCGCTAGCAAAAGCGCCGTCAACGGGCTTACCAAATCTCTCGCCCGCGAGCTTGGCAAAGATAATATACGCGTCAACGCAGTCGCTCCTGGCGTCACTAATACTGATATGGTAGCCAATTTACCGCCCGACATGGTTCAGCGAGTTGTCGCGCCCATTCCGCTAGGACGCATGGGTGAACCTAGCGAAATCGCCAACGCTTTTCTCTTTCTCGCAAGCGACCTCGCCAGCTATATTAACGGCGCAATTATCTCGGTAGACGGAGGTACGATTGTCTAATCTCGCGCTCGTAAGCTCCGTCAAAGACCAGCCCCAGCCCGCCGAGATTCAGCTCATTACTAAACTCACCGGTGTAGCTTCATCTGCTATTAGTTTTACAAACGTTGGTTTCTGGAGCCGAGTTTATCTCATCAATCAGGGCGAGATAGTTTTCAAATTTCGCAAGTCACCAAAAGTTAGTTATCGCACCGAAATTAAAGCTCTCAATTTCTTAAATACTTTAAATCTTGGCGTTAATTTACAAAAAGTTGGCTGGGTCTCACCTGATGATACTTATCTCGGCCTCTACGGCATCGTTGGGCATACTCTCGATGTACAACCAGATACAAATATTCAACCCATTACCCAGCCGCTCGCTCGAGCTCTGCACATTCTACATCAAGCGAGCCTTCACGATGCCGAAACTTGTCATCTCGCTACCGAAATACAAGCTTGGCAGACTCGCTACCGCGAAGCGGGGCCCGGTCTCGCTAAATATTTTTCTGCTGCAGAGCTACAACAATTAGACCAATATATTATGGAACTTATGCCAGGCAAACTCACTGCACTTGGCGAGAAGTTAGTGCTTTCACACGGCGACTTAAGCGAAAATAATCTCATCGTCAATCAAGACACTATTGGTATCATTGATTTTAATGAGCTGAGTTATCTCGACGAAGCTGCCGACTTTATGGACCTCACGAACACGCCGCTTACCGAAGCTCTACTTCATGCTTATAATGCTAATTCCACCCTACATCAAAAAGTCCAGCTCCGCCGCGAACTACGCCCACTCATTGTCTTTGGCGGCTATCTCAAGCGTCACGATGATGACAAAATCAATCAACTCGTCCGCCAAATCCGCCAGACTATTCTCTCTTAATTAAAATCATATAATTTATGATAAATAGGCTTAATACCAATTATAGCCCAAAAAAAGAAGCTCTGCGGTAGGAGCATGACACCCCGTGCAGAACTTCAATAACTTCAGTTTATCAGGTGAGCGCCATAATGTCAATGATTTGACCACGTTTCGTTACGAGGAGAAGGCGTTTCAAAGTCTTTTGGTCTTTAGCTCGACTTACAAGCAACTTACGAAGAATATCATCTCGCATGCCCTTAATCCTCGCTGAATCGATTATTACATTCGGTGACTGTTCTAGCGCCCGTTTAACATTACGAATAATCTTTTTAGGGTTATTAGTGATTGGAGATTTGATTTCAAATTCCGTGTTGTCGAGCTTAATATCAGCTCTTTTAACTTTTACTGGTGGTAAAAACTCCACTACATGTCCAGCCATCGCGAGAATATTAGCAACACGAAGCTCATGAGGCCATGGTGTCAAACCCGCAGGAATAATAATTTGGGCTTTAATAGGTTTTGCCATGTCGCTATTATATCACCGACCAAGATGATGCCCTATATTTCCTCAAAAAATCTTCCGCAATATTTCATTATTACGAAAGATATTTTACAACAATCCAAATCCGTGGTGGAGTATATGAGACTCGAACTCATGACCTCTTCAATGCCATTGAAGCGCTCTAGCCAACTGAGCTAATACCCCATACCACGATTATAGCATAAAGTCCTAATTTCGGGAAGATTTTTTGCAAAATTATTCTGTAAAAGGGCGGTATATCACCAAATTTAACCAAATTTTACATATGCCGCTCTTTTTCTCACTGCAATTACAAACTTCTGATTAAAAGCTTGCGACGCACCGCACCGAGAAGCCGAGGTAGCGATTGCTGAAGTGGGCTGGGCTGACTCCGCCACTATTGAAGAACAGGTCGTACGCGCGGCTAACATTACTAGAGTACACCGTACTAGACCAATAGTAACCGTAGGAGCCCGAATTGTACAGGCCATCGCCATTGACGAGACCGGCAGCGGGGAAGAAAGCATCATTGGAATTATAACCTAGTTTTATACCGTTCACCCCACCAATAGCTGTCCAGCTCCCGGCAAAAGCAGAGTTTAGTGCTGTATAGGTGCCAATATTCGTATTACTATTAGATGGTAAAGTCCAACCTTTCGGACAAATACTTGAAGGTGCGTCTCCAGAATCGCTACAAGTTCCTGCCGTTGCCGTGCACCAAGAGTAATAGTTACCATAAGCTGGTTTCCAAGCACCGCTACCATTTATTTTCATACCTGTACTACCTTCTGCCATATTCTGCGAAGTTTTATCTGTGCCCCAGTTATTGATAGTGTTACCAACTGCCTGGTTGGCTGGTAATGTATACGCCGAAGTTACATCACTATTAGTACTGTCTAATGATGTTCCGCCTGGCAACCGTAAATTCTCCACCATCCAGCACTTACCATCATTCATCTTCATAATCTTGTAGTTATTCCCATCTCTACTGTCACGCAAAGTAATCGTACTGCCAGCCGGCACCAAAGCATTCGCCGCCGTCGTATTCGCACAGTACTTATCGGAGAAGTTTTCCTTCGTCACTTGCTGTATCGTTTTCAAGTCAGTCTTCTCAACTTCCTTCCCCGACTCATTCTTCCAGCTCGCCCCCGCCGTAACGCACCGCACCGAGAAGCCGCGGTCGCGATAGCTGTTGTTCATGTAGACGTTACTACTATCGAAGTACAGGCTGTACGCGCCGTCAGCACTGCCGGCCGTACGCGACCAATAGTAACCGCTGGAGCCCGCATTGCCCAGAGTACCCCCATTGACACGCCCGGCATACACATAGTTATATGGTGTACCTCTAATCTTGGTGCTACCGGCGGAACTGTTTGCAATGCCTTCAGAGGTTAACATATTGGAATACTCGGAGTTTGTCGGTAGTTTCCATCCTCTCGGACAAATACTAGTATTTACATCCCCAGAAGTCTTACTGCTAGAATCCGACATAGCAATTGCCGCAGTCCAGTTATAGTAGACTCCATTTGTAGTATTACTAAAGTATGCTGAGTAGGGTTTATTATAATCATTTGTCCACCCAGATATTGATGTTCCTGAACCATTCAGCGTTGCTGGTAACTGCCATCTCGCTGTTACATCAGAATCTTCTGGCGTTAAATAACCTTGTTTTTGTGGGTCAACTAAGTTAGTTGCACCTTTTAATCTTAAGTTCTGCTGCATCCAACAGTTGCCGTCTTCCAGCTTTACAATCCGGTAAACTTGATCATCCCGTGAGTCTTTCAGGTCTAGCACATCACCAACCTTAATCCCCTTCGGGCTCACACCATTCGCTCCCGTACCCGAGCAATACTGTTGCGCCCAGGTAGCATCAACCGCCTGCATCGTGTCGATTCCCGACTCGATATTCGTCGTCGTATATTGGTCGCTCGTTACCGAAGCTGGCCGCATCCAAGTCTGGCTGAGCGTTAATGGCGTCGACGTTAGCGAGATTGTCACATCCGCCGTGTAGATACCCGAAGATGCACCAGCGCCAAAGTTCGCCCCAAACACCAGCTTCTTCTTCAGCGCAATATCATAACCGTTGTCATCTCCGTCGCCTCGTGGCACATCCTCGTTCACCAAATCCTGTGCCGTAGCCGACATGGTTTTATATTCTATTTCTTCCACCGGCTTACTCTGGTCATCCCAACCATAGCCCCAAGTGTTCACTGGCATCGCTGCACCGGTCGCCCCATCAGCACCACCAATCGTGGTCGCACCCGCGCCCGTACTCGCCAAATTATTACCAGAAATCGTTAGTTGATAATGCGTAATATTATGCCCTGTAATTTCGATATTATGTGAACGATATGCCGTCGAAGCCCCTGGCGCCGTCGTCACTTGTTGCGTATTCGTGCCACCAAAACCATCCGTACCCGGCGCAACTGTCATGTTGATAGACGGACTCGCTATCGACTGTGGAGCAATCCCAGCTTCACTATCTGTACTATTATCGTTAGCCCCTTGCCCCACTTCTATCGCGTAACTACTTTTTCCATTGAACAAACTTGGGTTAATCGCTGCCACTCCTCCCAAAAGCAGGAGCGCCATGCAAACTAGAGGAATACTACAATTAGAAACGTGAGATAACTTATTATGCTTATCACCATTATGGTTAATAAGACTAAGACTTCTATTACTATATATTGGAATACTATGCAGAAGTCCTGTTAAAGTTGACCGTCTCTTTTTGCGTTGCATGGCGCCCTCCTTTTGGTTAATAGCACAAACCTTTTAGGTGCCGTAAAATCCATAAGTAATAAAAACGACACCGCAAGGGTGCTTTAATAGATAGCAACACTTCCATATTGGTGCCATATTCTTCACGTT
>CAYODP010000003.1:0-60269 GCA_964402815.1 uncultured Candidatus Saccharibacteria bacterium
TACTATGAAGCCTTAAAGTTGACCGTCTCTTTTTGCGTTGCATGGCGCCCTCCTTATGGATTTTATATAGTGTGTACTACACCCTCGGGCGAAAAATAATCATCCATACAAAGAATCTTTGTGCTCCAATCCCTCATATAACTCTTATTTTTGTTTTTGCTCCAAGCACATAAGTCAACGCTTGTCACAAAAACGACACCGCAAGGGTGTCTAATCCATATTAAGCTCAGTGTTTGTACCACTAAATCCTAAATCTCACGGTGCCGTTTTCGGCAGATTTAGCGATACAAAAATGTAAAGCACTTATAACTTAATATGTATTAGACATCTCCATTATACCACAGAATTTTTCGCCACAAGCACTTTCGTTTTTATCATAAACAGTTTTCTCCCATAGTTCTCCGTTGTTTTATTATCACAAATGTTGTAATTTTCACAACACCAAGAACCCGAACACTAAATTTTCCCTTTTGCCCTCCCCACCCGAACATAACTCACAAATCATCTAATCAATGTAGTTTTCCGTCAAGCAGTTTTTACTTTTCCGGAGGTTTCTAGTCAATACACTTTCCGAAGACTGTTTGGTGTGATATAATGCAGGTTTTACTTTTTCGAAGAAACTCGGACTTATAAAAGATATACCGGAATCATTAGCCCAATACATTTTCTAAGAGAACATCCGGACCGCCACGAGGGAGGACGAGGTGCTCGCCACCCGCGACGGCGGGCTGGCGAGACACCGTTTCTCGTGAAAATGTATTGAGCTAATGATAGTATTTACCATTATAGAAAAAACGTAAAACCTACATTCTGTGTTACAATAAAATCATAAAGAAGTGGAGTATTATGCGTATCGGAATTGATATTGACGGAGTTTTGAATTATCGACAAGAAATTGTCATTGCTTGCGGTACGAAGTTTTGTGTCGAGACTGGCCAAGGTCATTTACAAGATTTGAGCGCTCATCATTTACGCACTATGTTTGGCTGGGACGAAGCTGCGCGACTCGAGTTTTGGACGGAATATGGTTGGCAACAAATGATGTTGTGGCCCGCTCAAGCTTATGCCGCCGAAGTAATTGCTAAGCTGCATCAAGCCGGACACGAGATTTGGATTGTTACTGCCCGCAATGAACGCGACCCCAGCGTCAAAGGCAAACCTCAAAACATGACTTGGCAAGCTGTCACCGAGGAGTGGCTCGCAAAAAATCATATTCAGTATGACAAAATGTGTTTTGACACCCAAGACAAAGCCGGCTTTTGCCGCGACCATCATCTCGACGTCATGGTCGAAGACAATCCCGACTATCTCGCCGCTTTTAACCATCATACTAAAGTCTTAATTTACGACCAACCATACAATCGTAATTTAGAAATCGCCAATTCTTCCCGTGTTTATAGTTGGTATGAAGTATTAAATGAAATTCACAAATTGGAGCATTAGATGAAAATTCTTTGGACAGACGGCAGCGCTAGCCCTAATCCCGGCCCCGGCGGTTTTGCCGTCTTAGAAAACGGCGAACCCGTCGTTCTCGGCCGCGAAGCCGAATCAACTAATATTCGTATGGAAGGTCTCGCCATGATTGCCGCGCTCGAATACGCCGCCGGCGAACCCTGCGAAATCCATAGCGATTCTGAGTTCTGGATTAACGTTCTCACCAAATGGGCACCCAGTTGGGAGAAAAACGGTTGGCGCAAGAAAACCGGCGCCATCAAAAATCTCGACATCGTTCAGAAACTCTACGGCTTATACAAAAATAGCAACGCCAAACTCGTCTGGGTCAAAGGTCACGCCGGCCTCGAACTCAACGAAAAAGCCGACCTTTGGGCCAACAAAGCCCGCCAAGGCGCACAAATCTAATTATTCTGTTAAAAATATAAGAAAATAGCATAAAATTGCAGAAAACATCATGCTACTGCTTGATTTTTTGTCTCTCTAGAAAAACCACGTTTTTTCTAGAGAGACCATTTTGTATCTTTTGACGTTGGGAACTTTTCTTTTAGAAAAGTGCCCAATGGAGTAGGAGGGTTTGCGTATGGGATTTAATATCTTTTTCGGCCGATTAGGCTTTAGTATATCACTAAAACATTTATCATTAACCGTAAAAATTAGCGTTTCCCGAAAGAAATGCTAACCAACTAAACTACTCCTATCTTACCAAACACTTTCTAAATTGGCAAGAGGTCGCTGCGAAAAGAAAAGATTTTATTAATAAAAGTTAAATATAATTGTACAATGTAGGTTTTTATCTTTTCGGAGGTTTCTAGCCAATACACTTTTCTTTAGACCATCCGGACTTACGTCCAGACCAAGGAATTGAGAGAAGATATAATTTTATTATATCTTCCGAAATGACGTCAGGTCTGAAGCGATAGCGCCGGAGGACAAGCGCAACAGCCCTGCGAAACTTCAAGCATTTGAGAGAAACGAAAGCAATACTTTGCTCTCACTTCCGAAAATGCGCAGAAGTATCTGACATCTTAACGTCAGACGGCAGGCGCTGGCGACGCGGGTCGAGAAAAGTCGTATTGACTAGAAACTACCACGACATAAGCCTACATTCTATATTACCAGAACCTAGCTATCGCAAAGGCTCTTCTTAGCAGGTGTACCGCCTTACGAACCCTTTGTCTAGAGTAATCTTAGTGCAAGGAAACAGGAGAAGCGGAGCGAACGGTACTAAGACGTACCGAGAGCAAGCATCGCACCTGTTGACGCAGTAATAAGTTGCTATAGACAAAGGCTCCTCTAGCAGCATTTACTTGATTATGGAATCCACGATTCCATAATCCACCGCTTCCTCCGCACTCATCCAATTATCCCTGTCCATATCTTTCTCAACTTGTTTCAAATCTTTTCCTGTATTCTCCGCAAAAATCTCCGCCAAACGTTTCTTCAGATAAATCCCTTCTTTTAGGGCAATTTCTTGGTCGGTAATTTTCCCTTCCGTGCCCGAGCTTGGCTGGTGAATCATAATCCGCGCATTCGGCAAGACAAACCTTTTACCTTTTGCTCCGCAGCTCAGCAACATCGCCCCCATCGACGCTTGCAAACCAATTCCGATTGTCTGCACATCCGGTTTAATATAATTCATCGTATCAATAATCGCGAGTCCATCATACACCGACCCGCCAGGCGAGTTAATGTATAATTTAATATCACGCTTCGGATCTTCGTTCGCAAGATATAGTAGCTGCGCCACTACGAGATTTGCCGTATGTGCATCCACTTGTTCACCTAAGAACACAATCCGGTCGTTTAGCAAGCGCGAATAGATATCATACGCTCGCTCACCGCGCGTGGTTTCTTCGACCACGGTCGGTACTAAATAATTTGTCATAGCTTTTTTACTCATCTTCTTCCTTTCTTATCATTTCCATATTCGAATTTAACGCGTTATTCAGTTCGCCTAGCGCCAACTGATTTGTGTTGTACTCATGTACTAAATTATTATTTTCATCAATCTGCTGGTTTACTTTTTCGCGCCAAACATTTAATTCACTTTCTTCTTGTCTTAAACTTGCCTTTCGTTTATTAAATTCTTCGAGCGACGCAAAACATCCTTCCGTCTCCGCGCACGCGTTAAATTCCTGCACGCCCACCTGCAAATTTTCTAATCTTTGGTTATATTCTGCACGATTCTGCTCAATTTCCGTGCCCAACTTATCAATTTTCGCTTTCAACTCTTCATTTGTCTTCTTCAATTTCTCAAACGGCGCTTGGTACGCTTCATAAAATTCCACTATACGCATCCGGTCAGTAAAATATTCACGATAATGTTCTTCTAATTCATCCGGAATTTCTCTTAGCTTCGTCCCCACGCGTGTATAAAGTTCTTCCAATCTTTCTTCTTCGTTGTACAGTGACAATTCTTCTTCCACCCAGTCCAAATCTTGTCGTTGTATAATACGCAACCACTTTTCCGTTTCTTCGCGTTCCACATCGTTCATTCGCGCCCACACCGCATGCAAGAGTTCGTGCGCCGCCGTCACTTTGTTTGAATCTTTTAGCTCCTCGTGGTCTACTTGGTAAATATACATTTTATCATTCGTATAACATCCCAGGAGTGATACATCTTTCCGGTGACTATTACAATGTTCATTAAAACTTTCCGCTTCTTCCACTGCCGGCTGCGTCGCCAAGAAAATCCGTTCGCCTTTGTCCGTTAGCTCCAAATCTTTCCTAATCTCCGCCACTCGCTCTGGTTCAGCATACCGCGCCGCTCTCCACCAATCCTGCACTGGCCGGCTTTGCACCACCGCATAAATCCCCAACATCACCGCCGTCGTCGCAAACACGGCAACCAGCTCTCGATTTCGCGATTTGCTTTCTACTGGCATATTACCCGTTTATCACTTTCAAAGTTAATTCGCGTTCGCCCGATTTCGTTTTCGCTTTTGCCAGTCCAATTTTCGCAATGTTGCCTTTTTCCAATCTGCCATCAATCATCGCTTCCGCTACCAAAGTTTCGATTCGGTCTTCAATTACTCGGCGTAACGGCCGCGCCCCATTTTTCGGGTCATAACCTTCTTCAATTAACATTTTCTTCACTTCTGGTGTTAATTGTAAGCCTAAGCCTTTCGTCGCCAAGCGTTTCTTTAGTTCTTCCACTAGCTTGTCAAAAATCTTCTCCACATTTTCTTCCGTCAACGAATGGAACACTAGAATCGCATCCAACCGATTAATCAATTCCGGCTTCATTACTTTTTTCAGCTCCCGCCGCGCAATTTCTTTGCTATTTTCGTATTCATCGTCTAACTTACGCTTGCTATCTAAGCCTTTCGCCGCAAATCCGAATTCATCTTCACGGTACATTTCATTTGCCCCCAAGTTCGAAGTTAATATCACAATCGTATTATTAAACTTCACCTTATTCCCTTGTCCGTCCGTCAATACGCCGTCTTCTAGGATTTGCAACAACATATTAAACACATCCGGATGCGCTTTTTCAATTTCGTCAAACAACACCACCGCATACGGTTTGCGTCGCACCGCTTCGGTCAATTTACCACCGTCTTCATAGCCCACATAACCTGCCGGCGCCCCCACCAATCTCGACACATTATGTTTCTCGCCAAACTCCGACATATCAATCTTAATCAAAGCGTTTTCCCCGCCAAAAACTTCCCTAGCAATCACTCGCGCTAGTTCCGTCTTCCCCACGCCCGTCGGCCCCATAAACAAGAACGAACCAATCGGGCGATTCGGGTCAGCAATTCCGCTTCTCCCGCGACGAATCGCTTTCGCCACCGCCTTCACCGCTTCATTCTGCCCCACCACCGACTTTCGCAAATGGTCTTCCAATTTATCTAACAGTTCCAGTTCCGAACCATGCACTTTCGCCACCGGAATTCCCGTCTTTAGCGAAATCGCCAGCGCCAAATCATCTTCCGACACCACCGGCAGTTTCTCCGCACCCTTCTTCTGCATCGCGCTCAAAGTCTTCTTCAGTTGCTCCGCTTCCGTCTTCAGCGTCGCCGCTTTTTCAAAATCTTCATTCTCCGCCGCATCTTGCATCTGCTCTTCCAAATCCGTCAAATGCACTTTCAGTTTCTTATATTCCGAACCGCCGTTTTTGTCCGCCGCCACTTTCGCAATCGCCGACGCTTCGTCCAGTACATCAATCACTTTGTCCGGCATAAACCTATCGTTAATATATCTTCCCGACATATTAATCGCCACTTCCAGCATTTCGTCCGGAATCTCCACGCCGTGATGCTTTTCATAATGCTTCTTAATTCCCCGCAAGATTTTCAAAGTCACTTCCGGGCTTGGCTCTTCCACTATCACCGTCTGGAAACGTCGCGCCAAAGCTTTATCTTTCTCAATGTATTTCCGATATTCATCCATCGTCGTTGCACCAATCAGCTGTAGCTGTCCGCGCGCCAACGCCGGCTTCAAAATATTCGCCGCATCCATCGTACTTTCGCCTGCTCCCGCACCCGACAGTAGATGCAGCTCATCAATAAACAAAATAATATCATCATTATTAATCGCTTCATCAATTACCCCCTTAATTCGCTCTTCAAATTCCCCACGAAACTTCGTCCCCGCCACCAAGTTTGACAAATCCACCTGGAAAATCCGTTTCCCCACCAACATCCCTGGCACATCATTCTTCACGATTCGTTCCGCCAATCCTTCCACGATTGCCGTCTTACCTACCCCCGCCTCGCCAATCAAGACCGGGTTCGACTTGGTTCGCCGGCTCAGCACCGTCACCACCCGCTCAATCTCTCGATCTCGCCCAATCACCGCGTCCAACTTATCGTCTTTCGCCATATCGGTCAAATCTTGCGCATATTTCTTCAGCCATCTCAGTTGACCGCCCTTACGGTACTCCTTTTTCTTCTCCTGATTACGCTCCAGCTCCGCTTGTGCATCCAGTTCATTTTCCGTCAAAGTAATCAACTCATCCAAATCCACCCCCATCGACGTCAGCAGCACCGCCCCGCGCGAACTCTGTTGACATGCTAGCGCATACAACAAATACTCCGTCCCCACCGCTCGCGCACCGTGCTCATTCGCATAATGCTCCGCCATTCTTAGCGTCAACACCGCCGACTCCGACAGCGACATCATCGCCATCGCCGCCCCGCCCACGACTTCCGCCGCTTCTTGTCCCAGCGCTTTTTCCGCCTTATCGAGCGTCACATCCACTTTTGCCAGCAACTTCGCCCCCACCGACGCATCCTGCGCCAAAATCCCCAGCAAAATATGCTCCGTCCCCATATAACCATTATTATATTTTTTGCTAAACAAATCCGCCTTCTGGAGCGCAAATCTTGCATTCTCCGACAGCCGATTCATCAATTCACTAAATTCATTTTCCATAGGCTAAAACCTTCTCTTATATATTATATCTTATTTTATTCTTACCAGCTAAAAAGCGAAGTTTACATTGTGATGAAGTACTAGAAAAATAAGTAGCGGAACAGACCATATTATACATACGAAGAGTGAGTAACGGAATTTCTGACAACGTAATTCGCAATGTTAACGAGCTTCTTTTAATTGTAGCATATTAGCACTCACAAATCAAGAGTGCTAATACAAATTCGGTATTGCCTATAGTGACTTAGTGCAAGGAAACAGGAGAAGCGGAGCGAACGGTACTAAGACGTACCGAGAGCAAGCATCGCACCTGTTGACGCAGCAATAAGTTGCTATAGACAAAGGCTGTTCTTAGCAGGCGTACCACCTCACGAACCCTTTGCGAAGAATGCCCTAGTACAAGGCAAAAGCGAGGAACGCAAGCGAACCGTATTATACATACGGAGAGCGCGTACCGGAACTTTTAACGCAGTAATAGGGCGTTATTCGTGAAGGCTATTCTCAGCAGAAAACCCAACCTTACGAACCCTTCACGTAGAACAACCTAATACAAGGAAGAAGCGAACCGCGGAAGGAGACGTATTTAACATACGGCGACCGAGCAGTGCAACTTCTGACGCCGTAGTAGGCTGCTATACGTGGAGGCTCTTCTCAGCAAATCTACACTCTATTGATGACGGGTATCACTATTGGCGTATGCCCCGTCGCATCAAACAGAATATGCGTGACGTCTTCTTTAATTTCTTCCTTAAACGCTTTCATATCATCACCCGCGAGTTTCTCTGTCCGCACCCGCAGATAATGCCGAATTTTCGCCACCAATTCTTCCGAATTATCAAGATAGATAAACGCACGCGACACAATATCTGGCGTCTTCACTAAGCGATTGCTCTTCTTGCTTAGCGTCAGCACAATCACAAAAATCCCTTCGCGCGAAATATGAATCCGGTCTTTCACCACTGCCTCGTGCACTGGCTTATCAGCATCATCAAACAGCTTATTCCCCACATGAATCCGTCCGTTTTTCCGAATCGTCTGGTCAGGCATCAGCTCCACGATATCACCATCATCCGTCACCAGGATGCGTTCACGTTTCAACCCCACCACATTCTCCGCCATCTCAGCGTTATGCTCTAGCATATAGAATTCACCGTGATACGGCACATAATTCATCGGCTGCAACCTCTGTACAAACTCCACATGGTCTTCAAAATACGCATGCCCCGACAAATGCAAAGGCCCCAAATTCGTAATATGGCTCTTTCCATTCTGAATCACTCCCGCCCCCTCGCGCAGCAACCCATCCACCGTGTTCACCACATGTGGCTCATTCCCCGGAATCGGGTTCGACGAAAACACAATCACATCACTACTCTTAATCTTAATATATTTATGCGCCCCCGACGCCATCCGATTCAGCACCGCGTTCAATTCCCCCTGCGACCCCGTACACACCACCGTCACTTTATCGTCCGGCAACTTCACGATGTCTTCCATCTTCATAATCGTATCTTTCGGCACTTTAATCACGCCCGTTCTTAGCGCCACCTCGATATTATTAATCATCGAGAACCCTGCAAACGCCACTTTTCGCCCTCGCTTAGCCGCTTCGTTCAGAATCAACTCAATCCTCTTAATCTGTGACGAAAAACAACTCACAATCACCCGCCCGTTCGCGTAGTGATCCATCACTCGCCCCAAATTCTCCCCCACGTCATATTCCGAATGCGGATGCCGCCCCGGCGAATCAATATTCGTACTCTCGTTCACCAAGAGCGCAATCCCCTCTTTCTTCACAATCTCATCAATCCGCTCGTAATCCGTCTGCACTCCCAGCGGGCGCTCTTCGTGTCGCCAGTCGCCACTCAGATAAATCACCCCGTTTGGCGTCCGCACCACAATCGCGGCATTTCCTGGAATCGAGTGCAGCGTATGAATAAACTCCACCGAAAAATGTTCACTCACCTTAATCACTTCGTGCTTCAACGGGTCTACCGGCTGGTAATTTAGCTCCGGCACCGTGTCCAGCTCCGACATCTGTCGCTGAATCATCCCAATCGTAAATGGCGTCGCATAAATCGGCGTCAGCGCCCCAAACTTTGGCAGCAAATGCCTACACGCCCCAATATGGTCTAGGTGTGCATGCGTGAAACAAATCGCCTTCACCTTGTCCAAATTATCTTCCAAATACTGAATATCTGGCACCATATAGTTCACGCCTGGGTAATCCGCCCCCGCAAACAGCGACCCCATATCAACAATTACAATCTCCCCCTTGTATTCAATCAAGGTCATGTTTTTACCAATCCCAAATTCCCCCACACCCCCCATCGGAATCACTCGCACCGCCTCTGGGTCTGGCCGCGCCGCCCTCAGCTGCGCATTCGTCACCTGATTACCATCATAGCCATTATATCGGCTTTTATTCACCGGCACCCCAATAATATGCTGCGTCGCCTGTGCATTCACATCCTGCGACAGCATCCGCTGATGGTGCACCATCTCCCCCTTTCGCACCGATACTCCCAGCCCCACTTTCTTATTCACCGGCGCCGACGCTTTCTGATTGCGCGCGTTCTTCGCCCCCTTCGCATTCTTCTCCGCCTTCACCGGCGCCTTCCGCTCTTGCGTCTTCTTTGCCGCTCCCTTGCGTTTTACCAACTTTGCGTCCTTCCCACCTTCCGCAAAATTCGCGTTAAAGTTCCGCTTCTGCGATTCTTCAAATTGTTTCTTAATGTCTGGCAACCGTTCATCTCGCATTTTCATGAGACGCGCACGGCGCTCCACTTCTTTATTATTCATCTTTTCCTCACTTACGTTATCTAATCCCCCAAAGTCTTATCAGATATAACCATTATAGCAAATCTTCCGCACTTCAGCAAGATTTTCAACATATCTTTTAACTTTTTCTAAAAAGTCTCCTGGTTTTCTCGCTGTTTTCGCCTTATTTTCCCTAGCAAAACACCTCAAAACCACAGCGTCAAGCTTTCACTTGCACCCTATACTTCCATTGTATCACACATTCCTGATTTTGTCAATGACAAAATCAGTTTTTCTCCAAAATCCAAATCCCCCGACCTTCGCCGAGGGATTTCGTGGTGATTTTACGTCCTCTGTCAATTCAAATTCCAGATTTCACTGAGCGGCAACAAACCTCGATAGCCCTGATGTTCCCCATTTTTCGGCGACGGCATCACCGGTATCAGCACCGTTTCTCGTTCTTTCGGCGTCAAAGCCTCCGCCGCCACCAGCGCCACCTCAAAGGTCACAATATAGTAGTTTGTCAAATCTATCGGCTCCCACTCGAGGTCGGGGTAACGCTGCTTCAGTGTGTCTTGCCGCACCTGACTATGGGGCAACCCCAGATGCTCTGGAAAACCTTCCAGCGCGGCATCGCCACCCTCCAGATACTGTTTACAAGCTCTCATCAAGCTACGCAGCTTTCCTCGACTTTCTGCCCTCAAGCCCATCAACGGCAAGCGGCCATTCAGCCAGCCCGTCCGCTCATACGCCCTCGTGTTCAACCGTCTCAGCTCCGTCAAAGTTTGCTGCAACCCTTCGCCAATTCTACCGCCTTCCGCCATATTTTTCAGCCTTACCGAAGCCACTCGTCTCGACCCCGGGTAGAGTGCTTTCACTCGGCTTCGCCTGTCTAAGAACTTCAGATCCATCGGCGTCAGATTAAAGATAATTCCGTTCCGTGTCAGTCCATCTTGCGGTCTCTTGCTCATTTTTAAATCACCTCACAAAAAACTAGGAGAAAACTTACTCCTCCTAGTAATTGTATCATGTTACGCTCTAGGGCGCAATCCTAAACTTATTTTTTCTCCAGATTGTCAAGCAATTCACGAAACGCCCCATCATCTTTCGCCGATAATGTCACACTCCGTCCCCGAATCTTCACTTCTACTCCGTACGCTCGGCTCAGCTTCGCTTCATCCTTCAGATAATTATTTACTTTTACTGCCTTCACCGAACTCTTTTTCTTATTCTCAGCCACATATTGCTCTACTTTACGCGCCGACCAATCCCCCGCAATCATTTTTGGTAGCACATCCAAAATCGTTTCCTTGTCTAGCGAAATCAACGGTCGCATCGGCCCTTCCATCAAATTATGCTCTTGCATAGCTTTCTTCGCTTCGTCCGGCAATCGCAACAGCCGCATCGTGTTCACAATTGTCGCCGCACTCTTCCCTACGCGCTTTCCAATTTCTTCATTTGTCAAATTAAACTGTTCCTTCAGTTTCGCATAAGCCGTCGCCAGTTCAATCGGGTTCAAATCTTCGCGCTGCGCATTCTCAATAATCGACAGCTCTAGCTTATTCTGCGCATCCAGCGTCCGCACAATCGCCGGGATTGTTTCTAATTTCGCTAACCGCGCCGCCCGCCAGCGCCGCTCCCCCGCCACAATCTGATATTTCTCACCCACTTTCACTACTACAATCGGCTGCAATACTCCGTGCTCTTTAATCGAAGCTGCTAGTTCCTCTAGTGCTTCTGGCCGAAATTCTTTACGCGGCTGGTCTTCATCTCGCACTACTTCCGTCAGCTTCAACTCTACCAGTTGGCTAACTTTTGCATCCTCATTACTCGTTGGGTCAAACTCTGCCGCCACCAAATCCGTCGGAATTAAACTCTCAAATCCTCGCCCTAATCCTTTGCCTTTTTTCAATGCCATTATTTATTTGTCCTTTCCTCCACTTCACGCGCAAAATCTTTATACGCTTTTGCCCCCTTACTAAACTTATCATACGCCCCCACTGGCACACCATGACTCGGCGCCTCCGCCACTCTCACATTCCGCGGAATCATCGTGTTAAACACTTTATCTTTAAAATACTTCCGCACTTCTTCTAGCACTTCCATCGACAGCGAAGTCCGTTTATCATACATCGTTGCGAGCACCCCCAGCAGTTTCAATCTCGGATTCATCGCTTTCTTTACCATCGCCATGCTTTCAAGCAGCTGCGCCACGCCTTCCAGCGCATAAAACTCCGTCTGCACCGGCAAAATCAAATAATCCGCCGCAATCATTCCATTCACCGTCAGCAAAGACAAACTCGGTGGCGAATCAATAATCACATAATCATAATTATCTCGCACTGTCGCTAACGCTTTCTTCATCACGCCAAATCGCTGCTGCATGTTCGTCATCTCCACTTCCGCATTCGCTAGCTGCGGCGTCGTCGGCGCAATCTCAAACCCCTTAAAACTCGTCGGCTGTATAATATCAGCCAAACTCGCCGCCCCTAACATCACTTCCGTCATACTCGCATCCAAATCCGTCTTGTCTAGCCCCAGCCCGCTCGAAGCGTTCCCCTGCGGGTCTGCATCCACCAACAATACTCGATATTTATCTTTCGACAAGAAATACGCCAAGTTCACCGAAGTCGTCGTCTTACCGACTCCTCCCTTCTGGTTCGTCACACAAATCACCTTCGCCATCTTACTACCATTATAGCATAATTATTATTAACTGCGCCAAAGAACTTCTTTATTTCTTCAACAGATAGACATCCGACGAATTCGTCCGGAAAATATATTCTTGTTTTTCTAACCCCATCGCTTCACGCAAAACTTTCAAATATTGCTCATTTCCATCCCCATAATTCGCAAACACTATCAAACCTTTCGACAAATCCTTTCCCGCCAAAACTTTGCGGAAATTTTCCTCCGTGTAATCTTGATGATGCATAACATACGATTCTTTCATTTCCGTGAACACCGTCAAATCATCCAAAAACCTCTCGTTCGCCGGATTATACAAATACAGCGCCGGCAAATCCTTATGCTCATCCACAAATGCCGTTAATTCTTGGAATCGTCGATATTCTACGTTCGGCTCAATCCGTAACGGCAACGGCAAAATTATCATCACTGCCAAAGTTACGCCCATAATCCAATTTCTCTGCTTATCATTCCACGCTAATCCGATTAGTCGATACAGCCCATACATCGCCACAATCACCATCAGCCCACACACCGCTTCAATATACCGCAAATCCTGAAACGGCGACGCAATCGACGCAATCACAAAGAAGATTAGCGTTGGCCACAGCACCAAATTATAATTTCGCTCCGTTTGCACATCTTCTTTCAAAACTTTCTCATGCTTCAAACCATAAATCGCCAACACAAACATCGCAATCAAAATCACCGGCAACAAATAATGGAACGCATACAGCACCAACATACCCAAGAAAATCCCCAGTTGTTCTCCCAAATGCGCAAAATTCAGCAAATTTCCCATCACTCCCACGCCGCGATAGCCAAAGAACATATGCCGCACCGAGTGTGGCCAAATCACCAACGACACCACCGCCGCCCCCGCTAACGTCCCAATATACGCCCACAGCTCTTTCTTCCTTCCCGCTTTCGCATACCGCACCACCATCATAATAAACAACGGCAACAGGAAAAATACATAATAATATTGCGTCAGCACCCCTAATAGCGCCGTCACACCAATCATTACTAGCAACCCTGGCTTCATTTTCTTACTTTCCGCCAGCAACAAATGTAACCACATCGTCACCGACACAAACATCGCCAACATTGCATACATCCGAATATACATCACCGTACTCACCGCCGCTATCGATAGCGCCGCCGCCAATGTCACTGCAAACGCCTTCACTTCTCGATGCGCTTCTTTCTTTATCAACTTCTCCGCAATCAAATACAGAAATACCGTATTAATCGCAAACGCCACGATATTCAGAATAATCCCCGACCACTTCGAGAACTCCCCTGGCGTCAGTTCCATCCCCAACCTTAGTAATAAATAATACAGCGGCGGATGCACATCATCCCGTTGATTATTATAAACCGGCGCTAAATCTCCCCGCTCGTCCTCATTCACCACAAGATAATCTTTATAATAATCCACATCATGCCATTCATTATAAAAATCCTCATTCTCATAAATCTGCACTCGGTCATAATTCGCCAAACCGTACGAATACATTTCGTCCATATGATAATAAGCTTTGTTCGCCCCTGCTATCACATAAACCACCGTCTGTATCACAACAATCAAACTAATCCAAAAGACTTTCGATTTCGTCAATTTCATCCAAAACTTCCTCATTAACCTTAGTGTATCACAAACTTCCACAAAACAAAACCGCCCAATTTTACTCCGTAGACAACACATAATATATACTCATCCCTACGAACCCTTGCGAGAGCAGCGTGAGACAAGACAACGGGAGTAACGGAACGAGACATATTTAAATCCAGCCTTACGAACCCTTTGTCTAGAGTAATCTTAGTGCAAGGAAACAGGAGAAGCGGAGCGAACGGTACTAAGACGTACCGAGAGCAAGCATCGCACCTGTTGACGCAGCAATAAGTTGCTATAGACAAAGGCTGTTCTTAGCAGGCGTACCACCTCACGAACCCTTTGCGAAGAATGCCCTAGTACAAGGCAAAAGCGAGGAACGCAAGCGAACCGTATTATATATACGGAGAGCGCGTACCGGAACTTTTAACGCAATAATAGGGCATTATTCGCAAAGGCTGTTTTCAGCAAAACCCAACCTTACGAACCCTTCACGTACAGTAGCCCAATACAAGGCAGATTCGAGCACCGCAAGCGAACCGTATTATACATACAGAGAGCGCGGAGCGGAAAATCTGACGCCGTAGTAAGCTGCTATACGTGGAGGCCCTCATTAGCAAATCTATCAAATAATGAATAAGTCCCTACCGGGACTTATTCCTTATTTAATAGACACAATCTCAATCAGGCTATACTTCTGTCGATGCCCAATCTCCTTATGTACACGCTTCTTAGAGTGGTACCGAATCACGCGAAGTTTCTCGCCAGCCACTTTCTCTTCTACGACTTTTGCCGAAACCTTCGCGCCCTTCACTTCCGGCGTACCAACTGTCACCTTGTCGCCGTCAATTACAAGCAAAGCACCAGTTTCGAGCTCTTTAGTTCCTGCCGGTAGGAGGTCCACCCGGAGGGTCTCTTTCTCTTCGACCAGATATTGCTTCCCGCCGATGAGTACAACTGCTTTCTTCATAACTTTCCCTTAAAAATTATTTTACTAAGTAGTATTCTATCACACTCCCCCGCCATTTTCAAGAGTAATTCCCCGCCTCTTTCACATTTTTCATTCAAGCCCACCAAGAACAATGCTTATTAGCAAAGCTATGCTACCATTGTAGCATAGCTTCACCATTTTGTCAAGAGTTTATGCTTATTTCCTCTTACCTTTAGCCTTCGAAGTCGCCTTTTTCACAGCTTTATGTGTCTTATTCCAGTAAATAATCCCAGCAATCACCGCACCTACTACTACGACTGCCAAAATAATCTCAATCGGCCCCGTCTTCGGCAGCTCCTTCGGCACTTCTGGCGTCACCGGCTGGTCTGGCTGCTCCGGTTCAGTTGGCGTTGGGTCTGGCTCCGTCGTCTCCACGGCTTTCGTTTCAATTATATACGCCACCGACCCAGAGAACTTATCACAACCATACACAATTCCGTTCATGTCCGCCGTACCGATATAAGTTCCCTCTGACGAGAACAACCTTGTCGACAGCAACAGACCATCCTGATGCCAATGATTATAAATCTTCGCCGTTCCCTGCACATAGTGTAGCGTCAACGCTTCTTTCGCCGTTACATAAGCTTCATCCCACACCGCCGCTGGATTGGTCGTGGTCGAAGAAATCCGACCGACAATTGCTTGTCGCTCATTTTTCTTCAATTCGTCCGGGAAGCTCGACATCAACCGCGTCTCTTTGGCCACCCCCACCTGATTTTTATCAAGCGTATTGAACGTCTCCGAAGCATCATTATGATAATAGATATACACCCGATAGCGTTTATCTGGCTCAATCGTCAAATCGTTCGAATAAGTTTCCCCCTTCCCATCTTCCACGATTCGCACAAACTGTCGCTCATCCCCCACCAAAGCGTTATCAGTAATCGAGTTAAACGTCGCGTAATGCGCCGGCTCTTGCATGGTAAAAGTCGCCCGGTCATCTGGCCCCCACGCCAGAGCCGCCGGCATCGAAAGCCATGATAGCGCTAACGCTACCAGGCCACCTACCGCCATTTTACTTTTTAGACCAAATCGCATATTCCTCCTTTTTTGTTTTATCAAGTTATTGATTATTATCGTTATTAAATTCTTGCATCAACTGTTGGTAATAATCATCCACTTCTTCTGGTGTCGTTGGCCGCGCACCTTCTTGTTCCATCTCGTCCGTCGCTTGCTCAGTTCGGTCAATTTCCTCCTGCACCCCCGCCTGCTCTTCTGGAGTCAAAGTCTCATCCACTACTGAATTCTCAACCTTCACTTCTTCATTATTGGCTGGCACGTCATTCACCACGTCTTCCGTACCTTCAAACACGCCCGTACGGTCACCTGTAATCTCGCTTGGGTCAATCTCGCCATCGCCCACTGCACCCCGTTCTTCTTCAGTCATGTTATCAGTATTTTCAACCTGCTCAATCTTATTATCTTCACCTAAGCCATAGCTACCATTTGTAATGATAGATTCTGGGTCTTTGGGCTTCACGGTCTCAGGCTCAGGCTCTGGTTCCGGCTCCGGTTCGGGTATAGGAGTAGGGTCAGGAGTCGGCTCAGGCGTTGGGTCTGGAATCGGGTCTGGATTTGGTTCCGGTTCCGGCTCGGGATTAGGTTCCGGTTCAGGTTCTGGCGTCGGATCAGGAATTGGGTCAGGCGTTGGGTCCGGTTCAGGGTCGGGAGTTGGGTCTGGCTCTGGTGTTTCATCTGGTTCCGGAGTGGGTGTAGGATCAGGAGTATTATCTGGCTCTGGAATCGGTGTCGGGTCTGGCAAAGGCGTTGGCGTCTCTTCTGGAACTGTCACAATATCTGGCGTTGGCGTTGGCGCTTCTGGCGTCTGAGGGTTGCCCACCAATACTTGCGGCTGGAAACCACACTCTAGGTTCAGTTCCATCGACTCCAGGTGTTTGCTACCATCTTGGTTGGTCGCCTCATATGTTACCGTTACTTGTGGGTCACCAGTTCTCGTCATCGCATCAATTCCCAACGTATGCTCCACCGGCGTCCTACCGTTATTCTCATCGATAATATATGCTGTATTTACCACCCCATTGGCCATACCGTAATCAATCTTCGTTGCATCATCCTGCAAGATATCACGCAAGCCCTTTAGCAAATCTTTCTGCAAAGTCCCGCCATTCTCACTATGGCTCAAGAGGTTATCAATCTCACTCGCTTTCATATCACCTGGCAAACCACACTTTTGCAAAAGTGAAGGATAGTTCGACGCAAACGACGCCAATACTTCCGGCTGTTCACACGCCATCTTAAAGATTGCGTCCGTCGTCTCTTCACGGTCTTGATTCTCGTACAAATAAGTCTTATCAGTACCAAACGAATTTCGCGTCACTTTATTGCTCATATCGCCATAGCCATAATACTCATCCATATTATAAGCTGTGCCGTTCGCCAAGCTTTCATACCCTGGCTCATCCGCCAAACGGTCAATAATATCAACTTCGTTCATCACTTCTTGCGCCTCAGCCCCGCCTGTAGCCTCGCCCCAATCTAATTCTACTGGCGTCGACTCTTCATTCATCGCCTGCGTGCCCTGAGCTGCTGTTATGCGCGCGCCATCTGCTACCGCTTCATCCCCACCTATCGCATTCGCTGACGATTTACTAATCCCCAGCATCACCAAGAACGCTGCTGCCGCCGCACCAACTCTCCGCAAAATCCTACGGAATTCGCGATTCTTCTTCCCCTTATTTAATACGCCCGCTTCTACTTCCGTGCGTTCTTCTGGCGTCAAAACCGTCTCACCCGTCTCCGTCTCTTCCCCTGCTACAATCACTTCTTCCGTATTACCGCCAGCCTGTGCTTTTTCAGCCCAAGTTACACCCGCCGTCGACGCCGCCACTAAGGCATTCCGCTCGTTTTCTAATTCAGTATAAAGCTCATTCATCTTCCGGTGCGAAGCTTTAATTTCTTCACTCAAGCGCACCTGTTCTTGCGCATCCGTCTCGTTGCTTAGTAGCGTTTCGTTCATCGCCACCTTCGCCTGTTCTTTCTCAATCTCCGCCGTCAAATTCTTTACGCGTTCTTGGCGTCCAGCCACTGTTGCCGCCGCATTTTCCACGCTATCTGCGTTCACTACTTCCGCAGCCGCTTCTCGACTCTTCGCCAAAATCTCTTCACCGCGTTTCGTATAATAAGCTTCGTCTTCCGCATCTTCTACATCATCGTTCAAGCGTGCAATATCTTCCCTGCTCAATCCACGCTTAGCCATTATCTCCGCGTCCGCCTCTTCCTGGCTCATTCCAGAATTCATCAAACTAGCACGCTCCTTTAGATATGTACCTTTAAGCGCCAGCTCTCCGCTCTTATCGCCCTGGCTAGAATCAGCCAAGTGCTGAGCCTCCGCCCAGTCCACAGTCCGCTGCGCTTCCAACATTGGATTCATATCTTCGATTTCCCCACCCGCCGCTTGTTCAATCGGGTCTTTCGACAACGCTTCTGGCGCTGACACCGGTTCTCCCCCATGTTGCAAATTCTCCACCAGCTGTCGGCGACGCTCCATCGACGCCAAATCCCCCTGCGCCTCTGCAATCATCTTATCGTAATACTTTCGCGCCCCCTCATCCGGCATTGCCTCCTGCATCTTCTGAATCTCCCCCTCCAGCTTCGCAATTTCCGCATCAAAATCCTTCAAAGTCTGCTCAATGCTTCGTCCCTTCAGAATCTGCGCCATTTCTTCTTGCGCTAACTGATAACCTTCATCTCGCGCCGCCGCAATTGCTTCTTCGCTCTCTTGCCTCAACGCCTCGTCTCGCCGCGCTGCATTCGCCGTCTCTTCTTCCTCGGTTACTGGAGCTACTTCTGCTTCCTCCGGCTTTCCGGGCGTTTCCGGCTTTTCTGACACCTTCGGTGCTTCCGCTTTCGCTCGCGTCGATTTTATGCCGTGTTTCTCCTCCATCTTATCGACTTCAGCATCCACGACCTCCATCACCTTCTGTCCAGCCTTATGAAAATGTTCCCGCACCTCTTCTGGCGACATCCCCTTCTCATATAACTCCAGCCACTTCTTCTGCATCCAAGATGGCTGCCCCTTCGCTGCTTCTTTGCCAAAAACACTATTAAATTTATGCGTCATTTTCTACATTCCCTTCTGTCTTTCCTGCCTGCTCTCCCAAATATTCTGCTCGAAACTTCATCAAGCCGTCATTCGCTGCCTTACCAAAGTCCACCCCCGCCTCATCAAACAACGCCTCAATCTCGTCATCCGGGGCATCCGCATCTAACAGCGAATCCAGTTTTAATAGTTCCTTGTCCGGCAAGGCCTTGATTACCGATTGCTCAATAACTTCGTTTAATTTTTGCACCAACTCGTGTCGCAACTTCCCGTGCTGCTCACGGTCTTGCTCAAGCAAACCTTTTTGCGCTAGCATCTCATTCGCTAGCTCCTCCAATACCTGAGTCTCTTTAAAGTTTATTTTTGGCATAAGTACCTTTCTACATGACTTTTCTCCAGTTTAACACAAGTAATTTCCAGCGTCAAATCATTTATGCTTTACCGAGCATTCTGCATTATTGCTTCATCAAAAAACCGAACAATACGTTCGGTTTTTATCTCGCTTGTGTCTTATCTCCTCGTTTACTTTTTATATAAAGCGGTGTCGTTTTTTGAATCTTACGATTCGAATTGGGGGCCAGTAGTATCTCCATCAGCTCTGAGTTCGCTGAATCTTGTTCTTGAGCATTTCTGCTCGCTCTAACTTATATTTTCCTCACTTTCTTAGTTGCTTTGTTTTGACTTACATTATATCTAAACTGTTTCCGTATCAAGAATCATCCTAATTTTACGACCCATCCGGAAAGCCAGTCCGCGGTCCAGAATCTTCTGTAATTCCTTCTCGCTCATCCGACGATTTAATTTCGATATATGGTTAATCTCTTCCGCATTCGTATCACCTACGAGCTGAAAAGCATCCCACTTTCGTTCGTCGCGTATCACTTCAGCATCTTTGGATTCAAATATCTTCTTTGCTGAGTGGACCTTTGGTCTTACATTGGTAGCTCCTTTCGTTTTTATGTTGTTTTTTGTACGCATAGTTTAATTTCCTTTTTTTGTTTTGGAGTTCGCTGTACGCTTTAGCAACTTTCTCCGATTTTTCTGTAGCTTTACTTCTGCTACTTTTTATTTTGTTTTAGTGTTTGTTAGATTTGTTTGTTTCTTATCTAACTGTCCTAATGATAGCACACCTCATCCAAAATGTCAATACTTTTTATGCTTATTTTTCGCATTTTCTTCAAAATCATGCTACTTCACCTCTATAATTTAATATTATAAAATCTTCTTTTTACCCGCCATTTCCGCTCATATTCAAGATTTATTCGTTTCACCAACCCAGCGCGAACGTACGCGACCTAAATCGCGCAATTTTTTTGCGAAAAGTACTATACATTACCGCAAAAATAAGGTACAATTAAGTTAGGTTTTTTATTTTTAGCCTTTGTTGATAGTAATATTCACTTCAACAAGGCTAATTTTTTGTTGGTAGTTTGCGGTTTGCGTTCCACATGTACTACCCAAAGTTCGATAAGTCTCAGCAGAAATTGCATATTCCTCCTTCTTTGGCTACCAAACTCCCTAACTCCACACCACCGGATTGCACTTAATGTCCTAGCCGCCCACGCTAGCCGTCAGTGTATCACAAAACCTTTTAAATTACCAAGCACTAGCACAATTTTTCTTGCACTTTTCTTGAATCTACCAAAAATGCTCCTCATTAACCGAGGAGCATTATGGTATATATTATATATTAGGCTTTTTCTAGCGACAACGTCACTTTCTCACCATTCACTTTGACAATTTCGTCATAAGCATAGTTTGCCTGCGGATTTAGTTCTATCGCCAAAACTTCCGTTTTCAGCATCTCCGCCCACTCTTCGGGGACATCACAATCCACGCTCAAACGAATCCGGTCGTCCACCTGCAAATCCGCCTTTTTGCGTGCACTTTGCACCGCGCGGATTAACTCCCGCACAAAACCTTCTCGTGCTAATTCCGGCGTGATTTCCTTGTCTAGCCAAGCCTGCTCGCCTGCTTCTACCAACTTCACATTCACTTCTTCCGCAATAATCTTCTCGTAGAACTCGGGCAATTTCTCCCCCGCATATACAAACTTCGCTAGCGGCTGTCGCACTTTAATCTGTTCTTCCGTCTCCGACTTCTGCATCCTCAAAGCCAACCCCTCCGCAATTGCCTTCCGCGCACTCGCCATTTGTTCCAGTACTTCTTGGTCTACTTCCGTATTCATCGGGTAATCCGTCAAATGCACACTTTCACATTCCTCGCCGCCCGTTAAATTCTGATACAATTCTTCTGCCAAGAATGGCGTAAACGGTGCCAACACCTGCGCCAACTTCACCAAAGTCGTATAGAGCGTCCAATAAGCCTCGGCCTTATCAGCATCATCATCGCTCTTCCAGAAACGCCGACGACTCCGCCGCACAAACCAGTTCGACAAATCATCCACAAACGGCAACACTCCCGCCAGAGCCTTCGGAAGATTATACTCATCCATCCCCTCAATAATCTCCGCCTTCAGCTGATGTAACCGCGAGATAATCCAACGGTCTAATGGATTTTTCAAATCCTTCACCGAATTACCTTCCGGCCGCCAAGCATCGTTATTCCAGTCATCAACCTCAGCATATGTTACAAAGAAATCGTATACATTCCAAATCATCGCCAGCTTCCGCTGCACGTCCGAAACATCTTTATCGGTCAAAGCAAAATCCTCTCCCGACAGCACCGGGCTGCTCAAAAGCAAGAATCTCAACGCATCCGCCGAATATTGATCCATCAAAACATTCGGGTCAGTATAATTCCCTAGCGACTTCGACATTTTCCGTCCATCATTCCCCGCCAGCGTCCCCGTCGTAATCACATTCTTAAATGCGTTTAATTGTCGCTCACCGCGGGTGCCGGAATCCTCTGTAAGTGAGCTATCTCTTGGCTGGCGCGGGTCCGATTTCAATCGAGTTGCATCGGTATGCGCCCAACCCTGCTTCTCGGATGAGGAGAGCGCCACCGAGCTCACGTCAGAAGATTCTGACAGGACCCGTGGCGAACCATCGAAAGCGCCAATACTTGCTAAAGCTGTATTTACCGTATGCACATAGTAGAACCACGCTCTCACCTGCCCCACATACTCCACGATAAAATCTGCCGGGTAATTCCGCTCAAACTTTTCCTTATTCTCAAAGGGGTAATGCAGTTGCGCAAATGGCATTGAGCCACTTTCAAACCAACAATCCAACACCTTATCAATCCGTTTGAAATGCTCGAGATGATAACCATCGGGAACCTTATCGCCTTCTCGATACGGCATAATATCATTTTGCATCATGTTACAAGACGAAGTTATCTGAGATGAGATACGAGGAGAGTCTGAAGCGCGGAGCGAGCCGTACTTAGCGGTACGGTGAGTGAGCACTGGAGGATTCGACGAAGTAGATCGCTCAGAAAACGAGTCTTTTACTAGGGCATCGAATTCTATTTCGTCCACCCACGGCCGATGGTAGTCTTCTAATCGTACCCCCGACAATTCATACAGCTCATCATAACTGCCTACGACTTTCACCGTACCTTTATCGCCTTTCCACACCGGCATCGCCGTCGCCCAAAACCGGTCGCGACTCAAATTCCAATCTGGCGCCTGCTCAATATTCTTCGCAAACCGTCCATACTTCAAATACTCTGGGAACCAATTAATATTCTCGTTTTGAGCCAGCATCAGTTCCTTCTGCCCTTGCACATCAAAGAACCAGCTCGGGAACGCACGATACATAATCCTCTGCTTCGACCGCGGATTAAACGGGTACTCATGTTTGATATACTCAATCTTCCAGACAACCCCTTTTTCTTCCAGACATTTCGCGATAAACTTATTCCCCGCCCAAATCTCAATTCCTTCATCGCTCGTATCACGCACCCCCATCTCATGCAACCAACTCAGCACCGGCTCCGTATAATACCCATATTCATCCAGCACATCCACGAAATCCACCTCGTGTGCCTGTGCTAATTTATAGTCGTCTTCACCATACGCTGGCGCGATGTGCACAATCCCCGTACCATCTACATCCGACACAAAATCCCCACCAAGAACAGTCCAAGTGTCTTTCAACTTAGCTTCTCTATCTATTGTATCACAGATTGGCTCATATGTCAAGCCAATTAATTCCGACCCCTTAATTTTCTCTTTTACAACTTCATAATCCACACCCTTCAGCACCGCCTCCAGCCGCGTTTTCGCCAAAATGAAAATACCACCTCGTGCATCACTACTAGTTTGTCTATCATCAACAATCTCTACTGCCACATATTCCATCTCCGGATTCACCGCCAACGCCAAATTCGCCGGCAACGTCCATGGTGTCGTCGTCCACGCCAAAAAGTACACATTCCCATCGCTCGTCAGATCTAACTTTGGCGTTTCTTCTACATTATCCGAATTCGCTTCTATCTCCGATGAGATACAAGAAGAGTTTGAATCGCGGAAGGAGCCGCACTTAGTGGTGCGGTGACTGAGCAATGGAGAACTCAACGCCGTAGATCGCGGAGAGAGTGCGAATTTTACATATGCACTCGGGTCAGTTACCGTCTGATACGCATCATTATCCATCGTCACTTCTGATTTACTCACTGGCGTCGAAAACTTCGTATCATACATCAAAACTTTCGCGCCTTCATAAATCTTCCCCGCGTCGTACAACGTCTTAAACGCCCACCATACCGACTCCATGAAATTCTTGTCCATCGTCCGGTACGCCCCCTTGAAATCCACCCAGCGCCCCACGCGGTCAATCGTCCCCTCCCAAGTCTCCGAGTTCGCCACCATACTCTCTCGCGCCTTCAAAATATAATCTTCTAACGTAATTTTCTTGATAACATCCCTCGAAGACGAAGTTATCTTCGAGCTAGTCCTAGGAAGATTTGAAGCCCGCAAAGGAGCCGTATTTGAGATACGGCAACTGCGGACTGGAGAATCTGACGACGTAATAGCCGAAGAGAACGAGTCTACATCAATCTCTCGTCGATCAGTAATCCCTAGCTGCTTCTCCACGAAGTTCTCCGCCGGCAACCCATGACAATCCCACCCCCAACGTCGCTCTACTCGCTTACCTCGCATCGTCCAATACCGCGGCACCGCATCTTTTACAATCGAACTCAGCAACGTCCCGTGGTGCGGCATCCCCGTAATAAACGGTGGTCCATCATAAAACACATACGAATCATCCTCCGGCCGCTGCTCCACCGACTTCTCAAAAATCTTATTCTTCTTCCACCACTCTACTAGCGCTGGCTCGTATTCATGCGCTTTTCTTCTACTATTGGCTTTATATTTCATAAAACTCCCGCCGAATTCCCGGCAATTAACTTATCTCTATAAATCAATCTACCGTTAGAACCCAGCGGGCGGTACCATCTAACTTCTTACTCGCAGATGTCGCATTTTTACCAACCCAAAACGTTGTAAAATTTACAACATCCGCTCATAAACTCTCATTTCTCATCTTTCACGCAGATTCACGAGCGATTCTACTAGGCACTTGCCGTTCTTTCGCCAGCTCGTGGCCGATTACCACTCCAACGCTTTCCTCCATTATACCACCTTCCTCATTTTTCGCCAAATTTCCCATGTCAAACCCCGACCTTTCGGCCGGGGGCTCACCCTAACTACAAACTACCCGGCACGCTCGCTCACATGCGCAATAGTCACCTCACTGGAATTCTCCGGGTCTTCCTCCAAGTAAATATTCCGCACTAATTGGTTCGGCATCCCTGACTCTACCACCTGTACATGCCAAGAATATTCCTTTTCCGTCTCCCGGTCCTTCAATTTTTGCTCAAGGTGAAAGTAGCGAATCTTCCGCATCACTGACCAATGGTCATTTGCATCCGACTCGACTTGACGTACTATGCCTTGCGCCGTCACCATTGGCGCAATCAGCACCGCTACATCGTCATCTGTATCGCTCATGTCCAGATAGAATGCCTGCGGCGCCCCAATGTTGAAATCGAAAAACCTCAATTCCAATAGTCCGCAAGCATGCACTCTCACTCCGTACAACTTGATTCCCAGCATCCGTCCGGTCATCGCCCAGCTCAAATGTTCCGCGATAGTCTTGTCGTTTGCCCAGTTCTCCGCCGGGTCAAACTTCTCTAAGGCGATGCCCTCAATCTTCACACTCATGCTCGGGCGCTCATAAATCGCGTGCAACACTTGCGCATATTGCTGCCGCAGCTTGCTCAGATTCTCGTATTCCCAGTCGCCTCCGGCAAAATCCATTCCGCCGATTGTCGAGACCTCGTAGGTATCACCCTTGTAATACCTTACCGAATAATCAACCTGGCACAATCTGTTGCTGAGAAATCTGTTCCACATGTCTGCCATCATAATTCCCTCCAATTATTTAGTCTGTAGTTCTCAAACGTACGAGGAATAGCCTACCT
This sequence comes from uncultured Candidatus Saccharibacteria bacterium, assembly GCA_964402815.1. GTDB lineage: Bacteria > Patescibacteriota > Saccharimonadia > Saccharimonadales > Saccharimonadaceae > Nanosyncoccus. The sequence goes on from CAYODP010000003.1 coordinate 25,342, forward strand.
TTTCATTACAGCACACATTATCATAAAAGTCAATACTAAACCCGCTTTTTCTCATTTTTTGCAAGAGTAAACACCGTCTTCTTTAACTCCCTAATCTTTACCTAGACTCCATTTCTCTAGCATCGCTTGACAAAAATCATCATCCGTGATACAATAGAGACATAGTGATGGATTTTTGTACCCAAAAACCATTCGTTCTTTACTTTTTAGGAGGGATTATCTCATGGACGACCATTTCTTCACCCAAGCCTTCTCGACCTATCAGCCCGAGCAAACCTCGCCAATCAGTAAGCCTGACGGTTTGTTTATTTCCAACACCGGCTCCGAGATTGTCGAGCTGGGCGGCAAGAATCTCCTCATGCCGCCTTTTCGCGTGCGCTTGTTGGAAGCTAGTGACCCACCAGACGTTCTCTTTCGACTTCGAAGCCACACGCCCGAAGACAGCAAAGAAATCACCGCCACGCTCGCCGGCAAATCCAAAGATGGCAACCTTATCGCCGCTCTACGCATCACCAACGTCGGCCTCTGCGACTTCATTTGCATTCGCAGCCCCAAACCTGGCGAAGCCGACAACCGTACTTTGATGCGCAAAATTCCCCTGAACGCGAACACCGCCCACCTTCGGCTCAAAATTGATTGCGGCCCGAACACCGCCTATCTCCTTGAGCAAAACCGCTTCTTTATCGACAGTTCCTACCGTACTACCACCTGCTACACCGCGCTCACCGAAATCATCGATGGCCAAAAGATTCGCCGTTTCATGCACGCCCACACCGACAATGACCGCAGCATCAGTCAAGACTGGTACCGCACCGATTACACGCCCATTCCCTCTTAAGCCCACAAAGGTCACGGTTCTACCGTGGCCTTTTGACATACTAACTCATCTTAAAGGTTGGAAATTGCCAACCAAAACAACATATAATAATATGTCTGTCTTTTACGTGCCCTTGTTCTAGAGTAACCTAGTGCGAGGAAAAGGCGAAGCACGGAGTGAGTCGTATTTAATGATACGACAAACGAGTACTGGAACCTTTGACGAAGCAATAGGTTACTATTAGAACAAGGCTCTTATAGTACCACACGACTCACTCCTCCGTTGTATTACTACCAACTCCTACTAGCTAATTGGTGGGAGAAGTGATTACGGCGCTTCTCCTGACGAACCCCTTGTCTAGAGTAATCTTAGTGCAAGGAAACAGAAGAAGCGGAGCAAACGGTACTAAGACGTACCGAGAGCGTCAGCCGTAGGAGTCGAAGCTAAAGAAAGTCCACTTTCTTTAGTGAGACGACGCGCGGATGGTAGCGACTTTAGTCACGTTGCATCGCACCTGTTGACGCAGCAATAAGTTGCTATAGACAAAGGCTGTTCTTAGCAGGCGTACCGCCTTACGAACCCTTTGCGAAGAATGCCCTAGTACAAGGCAAAAGCGAGGGACGCAAGCGAACCGTATTATGCATACGGAGAGCGCGTACCAGAACTTTTAACGCAGTAATAGGGCGTTATTCGTGGAGGCTGTTTTTTACAGAAAACCTACACCCAATATGCCACCTCATCAAACAACGGCAACTCCCTTCCCTTCCACTCTGCCAACACCGAGCCATCATTATCTAGCGCCAGAATCGTCGGGTATTCCACTAAATCATAAGTCGCACAAAACTGCACCCCTTCCCGACCATCCGGGCTCATACTTTCAATCGCCCTGCCCGTCCGCCGTTCGAATTCTCTTAGCCACTCTTCCACCGTGCGTGAATAATCTTCTTGCTCGCGCCACACGCATACCACCCTCATTGTTACTTCTTCTCCTTTTTACCTCGGTTTTGCAAAATCGCTTTAAAATCATCCAGCGTCTTAAACTTCATAAACACGCTCGCATAGCGTACATACGCTACTTCGTTCCGGTCGGCCAGTACGTCCAGCACCGCTTCTCCCACCTGCTGCGCCGTCACTTCCTCGTCATTATCTCTACGCAACAAATCTACCACTTTATCAGCCACATCTTCCACCTCTAGTTCCGACTTCATAAACTTCCCCACACTCCGCCGCACCGAGTTAATCAATTTGTCACGGTCAAAAATCTCCCGATTTCCACTCCGTTTCACCACAATCAGCGGCGGTAACTCAATCCGCTCATAAGTCGTAAAGCGATGTCCGTCTGGGCTTACCCGTCGCCGCCGAATCGTCATCCCGTCCTCCGTCTCGCGACTTTCTAGGACTTTACTGTCTCCAATTCGTGGCGATTTTGCCATATATTAATCTCGATTCTTACCGCGCAAGCGGTCGCGCAGAGTTGGCGGAACATCCAAATCGTCTTCCACGTCATTAGTCTGAATCGAATCCCACATATTTGCCCGGTTATTCGCTGTAAAATCTGTCGCTCCCGTATCAACCCGACTCGATGTATTATTCATCGCACTACTGTGATTGTCATTCGCATACTCAATCCTGCCTCCGTCATCTCGCACTGGAGCGTCATTGCGCATTGCGCCATAATCATTCCGTATCTCTGGCTCACGATGCGACGTCGACTCCACTACATTAGGCGAACCGTAGCTCATCGTCGCACCACCCGCCAAAGCATCCCCTACCGTGCTCATACCAGCTCGCTGCGCATCCATCTTACGATAGTATTCTGAATCAAACCCGGTCGCCACCACCGTTACAATAATTTCATCTTCTAACTCTGGCCGCACCGAAGCTCCAAAGATAATATTCGCATCTGGCGACACCGCCCCAGTAATAATCTCTGCCGCTTCCTGAATCTCACTCATCGCCATATCGCAACCGCCCGCCACACTGAAGAGCACTCCGCGCGCACCATCAATCTTCACTTCAATCAATGGCGATTCAATCGCTTGCTGCGCCGCCAAAGTCGCTCGGTTGTCACCCGAAGCCCGACCAATCCCCATCAGCGCCGAACCCGCATCTTTCATAATCGCCTTCACATCCGCAAAGTCCAGATTAATCAAAGCGTGCTCCGTAATCAACTCAGAAATCCCCTGCACGCCTTGGCGTAACACATCATCCGCAATCTTAAAAGTCTCCGTCAGCGGCGTCCGCGGGTCAATCGTCTGCAACAGCCGGTCATTCGGAATCGTAATCAACGCATCCACATGCTTTGACAGATTCTCAATCGCCCGCTCGGCGTTCTCACGCCGCTTCGCACCCTCAAAGGTAAACGGACGTGTCGCCACCCCCACCGTCAAAATATCACGCCCCTTAGCTTCCTCCGCCACAATCGGCGCCGCCCCCGAACCAGTACCACCGCCAGCACCTAGCGTAATAAACACCATGTCCGCCCCTTCCAGCGACTTACTAATCGCCTCGCGACCATTCTCTGCTGCATCACGCCCCTTCTCGGGGTCACCACCAGCACCCAGCCCCCTACCAATATGTACCTTCACATCCGCAGAAGAATGATGTAACGCCTGAGCATCCGTATTTACCGCAATAAACTCAACGCCTGACAAACCAATCTCTTTCATCCGGTCAACTGCTGACCCACCTGCTCCACCGACACCGACAACCTTAATGCTTGCTGAACTCTCTACCTCTGTTGGTTTAATCTCCGGCATATCCTTTCCTCACTTATTCTCTGCAACCAGTATAACATACTTTTCGACATTTTAACTACTTTTCTCTATTTTCCCTAATTTCTCCCCTACTTTTCTCCATCAAATCATATTTCTGCCATTTTTCTCGCCAAATCCACTCTATTTTCCTCTCAGAGGCTTCTAAAACGCCTTCTAAGGCGCTTATAGCTAAAACCTTGCTCCTACCCGACTCCAAACTAACCATGCCCTCTACGGGCTTCCTATCAACCCCTAGCAAGCCCCAGAAACGTTTTTCTGCTAAAACTTCCCCAAGAAACGCCTCAACATCCCCGGCTTCTTCTCGCCGCCTTTTTTCGCCTTTTTCTTCGGTTTCTTCCCGATGGTTTGCGGTACGCCATCTGCCGAGAGCAGCATTAACCCCACCGCCGCCGCATATTCCGGCTTCTCAACCGCATCCGCCACCCCTGTCAGACCGCTCGGTGCCCCCACTTTTACCGACATTCCTAGTGTCGCTCGTACAAATTTATCAATATCACGCATCCGCGCACCCCCACCCGTCAGCACAATCCCCTCCGGCAACCTCTGTTCATAATGCGCTTTCTTCAACTCTCTACGCACCAAATCCAAAATCTCATCCATCCGCGCCTGCACCACTTCGTCAATCTGATCGCGCTCAAAGTGCAGCTCTTTCCCTCGCCAGCGAATCACCACCGGCGAATCCGCTTCTTCAATAAAATCCCCCGTCGCAAACCTGCGCTTAATCTCTTCCGCTACCTCTGTATCAACCGCCAACAGCACCGCCAAATCGTTCGTAATATTATTCGAACCAACCGGCACCACCCCCACATATTGCAAATCATTCTCTTCGTAAATCGCCACCCCTGTCGTCGCCGCACCAATATCTACCACAGCCACCCCATTTTCCATCTGCCGCTCTGTCAACACTGCTCTAGCCGCCGCCACTACACTCGGCACAATCTGCTCCGCCGTCACATTCAGCGTGTCCATCACTTTTCGCAAATTATCATAATTCGGCGTCATTGTTGACACCACATTCGCCTGCATCTCTAGTCGTGACCCCGTCATACCTAACGGGTCTTTAATTCCGCCCTGCCCATCCAGCACAAACTGCAACGGCACAATCGACAACACCTCTTGATTCGCCGGAATTCTCCCCTGTAAAGCCACATCTTGCACGCGCGCAATATCATTACTATTAATCTCATGTTCCATCGCCCCCACCGCAATCATACCTTCGGTACGCGTCGACAAAATTTGCGCCCCATTTATTGAAATCGCCGCCGAATGCACTTCAAAACCGCTCATCCGCTCTACTTCTAGCAGAACTTTATCAATCGCCTGACACGGCCCTACTAAGTTCGCCACCATCCCCCGACGCATCCCTGAGTTCGGCGCCTCCGCATAGCCTACCACGTTCAAGCTATTATCGCGATTCACACTCGCAACCACCGCCCGCACATTACTCGTGCCGACGTCCACCCCCACTGCATAGCGCGCGACTTCATCCATACCTTTATTATACAACGTTTATTCTTAAAATAGCAAGTGCTTTTCTATTATTTTTTAAGTTCCCCTTTCGCAGAAATCATTATGAACAATTATTACCCTACAACCTCTTCACGAAGAACGCTCTAGTACAAGGAGCAGCCACAGGTTCTGACAAAGTAATAGGGTGTTATTCGCAAAGGCTCTTCTTAGCAAATATAATACCTTACGAACCCTTGGCTAGAGCACGCTTAGGCAAGGCAACAATGAGAAGCGGAACGAGTCGTATTTAACATACGATGAGTGAGCATCGCAATTGGTAACACAGCCTAAGCGTAGCTATCGCCAAGGCTATTCTCTACAAAAATCTAACCTTACGAACCCTTTGTCTAGAGTGACTTAGTGCAAGGAAACAGAAGAAGCGGAGCAAACGGTACTAAGACGTACCGAGAGCGTCAGCCGTAGGAGTCGAAGCTAAAGAAAGTCCACTTTCTTTAGTGAGACGACGCGCGGATGGTAGCGACTTTAGTCACGTTGCATCGCACCTGTTGACGCAGCAATAAGTTGCTATAGACAAAGGCTGTTCTTAGCAGGCGTACCGCCTTACGAACCCTTTGCGAAGAATGCCCTAGTACAAGGCAAAAGCGAGGGACGCAAGCGAACCGTATTATACATACGAAGAGCGCAGAGCGGAAAATCTAACGAAGTAGTAGGTTGCTATACGTGGAGGCTACCCTAGCACCACTAACCCCACTAATCAGGCAGCGTCAACACCTCACACCCCTCTTCCGTCACCAAAATCGTATGTTCGCAGTGACAACCAATCGACCCATCCTTCATCCGCACCGTCCAATTACTGTCGCGGTCCACATAGTTCGCCGGCTTGCCTAGGCATGACATCGGCTCAATACAAATCGTATCACCCGCTCTCAGGGTATAACCATGCCCTCGCACGCCATAATTCGGCACCTCTGGCGATTCATGCATTTGCTTACCAATCCCGTGCCCCACATAATTCTCAATTACCCCTAGTTTACCTTTACGCAAAACTTTCTCTACCGCATAACCCACATCGCCCAGCTTCACCCCTGCTCGCACTGTCTCAATCCCCGCCCACATCGACGCTTCTGTTGTTTTAATCATCTGTTTTATCGCTGGCGAACCCTGACCACCTACCAACATCGTAAATGCCGAATCCGTATAGTAACCATCGTAGAGCACATCCAAATCAAACGACACTTTATCTCCTTCCTCAAGTGGCTCGTCCGTCGGCGCTCCGTGTACCAAAGCATCATTCACTGATATGCAAATCGCCCCTGGGAACGGTTCCTCCAAAAAATCATACGCCACTTGCGCGCCACGCTTATTTATCTCAGTTCGCACCCAATTATCAATCTCTAACCCTGTCATTCCTGGTTTTACATATTCACGCAAATCTCTTAAGATTCCGCCCAAAATCTTCCCGCCTTTACGCATTGCTGTTACTTTTCTCTGAATTTCCGGGTCAGTTCGCCAATCTTGAACACATTTTTTACTCATTTTCTACCTCTGTTGATACTTTTTGTACTCGGGCAAACACTTCCTCTGGAGTGCCCATTCCATCGACTTTTACTATTTTAATCCCTTTTTCACCCAAAATCCGACAAACCGCAGTGATATTCTCCTCGACAATCCGAAATCTCTCTTCAATCGCCTCCACGGTATCATCTTCTCTACCTCTGAGTAACAACCGCCTCATTAGCTCCTCTTTCGGCACATCAATCACAATCACCAGTTTCATCACCGAAGCCAGGTTCTCCGCCAACCACTCTGCTTGCTTGGCGTCGCGCGGAAAGCCATCAATAATCACATCTTTCCCTTCTCGCACCGCCTGCAGCATTCCTTGCGTCATCAGTCGAAACGTAATCTCATCCGGCACCAACTCCCCCCGCTCCTGAATCGCCTTAATCTCTGGGTCGTTCGTATCGCGCAAAACCTGCCCCGCCGACAGCCAAATCTTCCCCGTCGCTTCCGCCAACATTTGCCCTTGCGTGCTCTTTCCCGAACCCGCCAGCCCCATCAATATAATCATCTCACTCCTTTCGCTTCATTATACCATAAGTTTCACCCTCTCCACAACCCTCATCCCCATCTTTCCTCACAAAGGGGCTTGGCAGATTAGCCAAAGTTTGCTATAATACACCTCATATGGCAATCAAAGTAACTAGAAAAGACCAGAACGAGGCCAACGAAAACCTAATTCGTCGCTTCAATCGCAAGGTTCTTCAGAGCGGTATTATGCCTTTGAAGAAATCTCAGATGCGCTTCTCTAAGCCCATCTCCAAGCGAGAGCGCCGCGCCAAGGCAATCATTCGCGAAGCTCGTCGCGCCGAAAAAGCCGAGAAAATGCGTCTAGGGCTCAAATAAAATAGTACCGGTTTAGCCGGTGCTATTTTTCACGCCCCTCTCAAGAAGACTTTTGGGGCGTTATTTTTATACCAAAACACCTCTAACCCCTTCTACCACCCCAACTTTATAATTCTCCCCTCTACACTCCTCGTTCCTCTAAATTCGTTACTTTCTATCGTAATCCAAGCGTTAACTACGTCTCCTTCTCTTAAGGTCAAATATTCACTTGGCACGTTAAACCCGATTATTTTCAAGCTTTGCCCTAATTTGTCCCACACTACTAAACGCAAATGCTGCGCATCCGCCCCTAGCCGCGCCGCTTCGGCAATTCTCACCTGCGGTAACAAAAACACTGGCGCTTGATTCCCCTCGCCAAATGGTTCTAGTAGCTTCAACTGCTCCAAAAGTTCCAACGACAACTCACTAAAATCTTCCACTACCAAATCTTCACGCACTTCCAAATAGCGCTCCTGCCCTTCCAGCTTCAAACTATCATAATAAGCATTCATCGCCCGCCGGAACCCCGCTAGTCGGTTTTCCGCCACTCGCACTCCACACGCCCCCGCATGTCCACCACCCCCAATAATATATTCTCTACACGCATCCAGCGCAGCCGCCAAATTAAACTCCCCAAAACTCCGCCCCGACCCTTTTAGCTCATTCCCTACCTTCGCCAATGCAAAAGCCGGTTTTTTATATTCCTCCGTCAAACGCCCCGCGATAATCCCCAGCACCCCCTCGTGCCAGTCCCCCTGTTCGATAATCACATTCCCCTCATTCATTCCTCGTTGCTTAATCTCTTCAATCGCCGCATTCTGCTGGCGTTTTCGCGCGTCATTCAGTAAATTTAGCTCATTTGCCAACCTTGCCGCCACCGTCCGCTGCTTCGTCCTCAACAAATCCAATGCAATCACCGCATCTTCCATTCGCCCCGCCGCATTCAGCCTCGGCCCCAGCTGATAGCCAATCGCGTCTCCGTTCAATGTTCGCGTGCCCGCCACCGAAATTAGTTCCTTCAATCCTGGACGCCTCGTTTTACCTAAAACTAACATCCCGTAGCTACACAAACGCCGATTCTCACCCCTGAGCACCATGCTATCACATACCGTACCAATCACCACCAAGTCCAGCAGCCACTTCTCTTGTCCCGCCGTTATCAACCCTGCCTGCACCAAAGCCTGCGCCAGCTTAAACACCACCCCTACCCCTGCTAGTTCCCGCAAATCCGGCATTACCGTTACATCTTGACGTTTAGGATTCACCACTGCTACCGCTTTTGGCAAAGTTGCCGCGCACTCATGATGATCGGTAATTACCGTGTCAATCCCCTGATTGTTTAATTCATCTACAATCTCATGATTACGGCTACCGCAGTCCACCGTGAACACTAAATTTACTCGCTCAGAAGCCGCTTTCTGAACAACTTTTGTACTCATTCCGTAACCATCCGTAAACCGGTTTGGCAACATCACCTCTACATCCTTAAGTCCTACCAGGGCCAGCGTATCGCATAGCGCCGTACTTGCTGTCACGCCATCTACATCATAATCCCCATAAATCAAGCACTTTTCCTGCCGGTCGCGCGCCTGTTTCACCCGCTCCACCGCTTTTTGCATATCGGGTAACGCCATCGCGTCAATACAATGCTCATATTTCGGATGCAAAAACTCCGCGTCTAGCCCCCGCGCCGCTACCAAACGCTCAAATAAGCCGCTCACCCAATCGTTCTATCAACTTTATTCGCTTTCGCATATTGCTGAGACTTAATCACCATCCCCTGTAACTCTTTCAACAAAGGAAACTGCTTATTCATCTGATAGATCCGTGTATTACCTTTTTGTGTCATAATCAAAAACCCGCCCCGCTCCAGCCGTTGCAGCTCTCTCTGAATATTTCCCGGGTCTTCTTTAATCAACTTCGACAACGCCCGTACGTGCGTCTTAAAGTCCGGATATTTCGCAAACACCACCACAATTTTTCGTCGCACCCGCGATGTAATAAAAATATCTAACATAGCTCCTCTCTTTTCCTCCATTATACGCTGTTTTGGAGAGGCTGACAAGTAATTTTCACAACAAAAAATGGCCTCAAAGCCCTACCCCTTCATTATAGCACACATCACCATAAAAGTCAATAGCAACAGAGGTCAAAATGTTGTAAAATTTACAACGCTTTAATGAATTGCCCCGTATTCTCGTGGCTTAATCCTCGCCACGTATAGTTTTCCTAGCCACCCTATCGGCAAAGCAAAAGTCCCCAACAGTTCCTCCACTCTTCCGCGAAATCCCAGCTTAAAATTATACACCCCGTTCCCCTCCACTGGGTATACCCCATAAAAATTATATTTCTTGCAGCCACTCGCCAAAGCCTCCTGAATCATCTGCCACTGAATCAGATGCGCCCCGCCGTATTTTTGCAACTCCCGCACCGAACCACTATACAGATACACCATCTCCCGCCCGACATTCACAAACATCGCCGCCGCCAGCGGTACAAATTTCCCCTTTTCACCCCCAGTTTTCTCCGCCGGCAGCTCCGCCACCACAAACTTCACTTTCTCTCCAAAAGCCTCTTTCATCGACTGATAATAACCCACTTCCGGATCTTGGAATCCGTGCCGCTGCCCTGCCTCCGCCGCAATTTCTTTCAACACGCCTAGCTCATCATCTGCCAATTCCCGCACACGCACCCCCTCTCGTTGCGCCCGCCGAATCCGCTGTCGATGGTCCGTCCGAAACGACATCAACATCTGCTCCGTATCTTCATCTCCCTGTAAATCCTTCACGAACGTCCATTTCACCTGCTCATACTCCCCCAAATATTTATAACCCAGCCCCTCCAAAGCTCGCCGCACCTCCAAATGATTCTCCCCCTCTACCACCTCGTTGTGCGAATTGCGTAGCTGCGCACTCACATTCGGCGACACCTCTAATACCATTCCACCCCGCTGCTTACAAAATCCCTTCGCCTCTCGCGTGATAAACTCCAGCACCTCTGTATAATTTTTGTGTTCAAAATCCATCAACCAGCCACCCGGCACCCGAAAAATCTTCTTTCCCAGCTTCCACGGCCGCGCCATCAATAGCCCTGCCCCTAGAATCTTCCCATCATCATCTTTCACCCCCACAAAATAGCTCTCTCGCCCCAATTTCTGATATCGCTGGTACATCTCCCAAGACTGCAAGAAATTATTACACGCAAAATCCAGCCCTCGCGCCTCTTTCTCTGACAATTCTACGAATTTCATAACCTTATTGTAACACAAATCACCATAGCTTAAAAATCTCCCACCAATTAGCTAGTAGGCGTAGTAATACAACGGAGGGAGAAACCAAAATGACGATAATAACCAGTCCCAGAATGGCCATAAATAAAACCTGTGTTATAATATCTCCATGTTCTACGAGGTCATCCCTACCGAAATTTTCCGCAGCGGCGGCGATGTTTTGACCTACTCATCCGACCTCCAACTTCAACCCGGCCAAATCGTCCTCATCCCTTTAGGCACCAAAACCGTTACCGGTATCATCTGGAAACGTGTCAAATCCGTCAATTTCCCCACTAAACCAGTCACCAAGCTGATTTGCCCCCTCCCGATTCCTCATCATCTGCTTAAATCCATTTTTTGGCTCTCGCAATATTATCTCACCCCCGTACCACTTGTCGCCAATTTATTCATTCCTGCCGGTCTTACCTCTAGAAATGCCTTTAAAGGCTATTTAGAGCCCCCAGAAGCCGCTTTAAGTCCAAACCGCCCTCCTACCAAACTTTCCCAGAAGACCCCCCCTAGTGGCCTTCCTATCGCCTCCCAGCATGCCGCCAGTCAATACAAATTGCCCGTTATCGCCCTCAACCCAGCTCAGAAACAAACCCTCGCTGAGCTGGATTCTGGTGCCCACTACACCCGCTTATTACGCGGTGTTACCGGTAGTGGTAAAACCAACATTTATCTCAAACTCGCCGCTGACGCCCTCCAATCTGGGCGCAGCACGATTCTGCTCGTTCCCGAAATTGCCCTCACTAGCCAGCTCGTCAAGGTTTTTGAGCAAACGTTTGGCGAACGCATCACTCTCGTTCATTCCCAACAAACTCTCACCGAACGCCGCCAAACTTGGCTTAAATCCCTTTTTACCACCTCTGATTCATCCAACCCACAGCCCCAAATCATCATCGGCCCTCGCTCCGCTCTCCTCTCCCCTGTTCACAACCTTGGTCTTATTATCATTGACGAAGCTCACGAAGGCACTTACTATCAAGAAAATCCGCCCCGCTACTCCGCCCTGCGTCTTGCCAGCTTCATGGCTGCCACCCTTAAAATCCCTTGCGTTCTCGGCACTGCCACTCCTAATGTCGTCGATTATCATCTCGCCAAGACCAAACATACCCTGGTCGAGCTCAATCAAAAAGCCAAATCTACCGCCATTCCCGCCCAAATCACCGTAATTGACCTCAAAAATCGTGATAACTTCACTAAAAATCGCTATTTTTCGACTCCTTTATTGACAGACATCGCCGATAATATTCAAGCTAAACATCAAACTCTCATCTTTCATAATCGTCGCGGCTCTTCTCCTCTCACCATCTGTGAAAACTGCGGCTGGCAAGCTCTTTGCCCCAACTGCTATCTTCCCATGACCCTCCATACCGACACTTATACTCTCAACTGTCATATCTGTGGCTACGAACAAAAAGTTCCTTCCAGCTGCCCCAGCTGCGGACATACCGGCATTATTCACAAAGGCTTTGGTACTAAATTGCTCGAATCCGAGCTTACCCAGCTTTTTCCTAAAGCCAAAATCGCTCGTTTCGATGGCGATAATACCAAGCATGATGACCTCGCCAGCCTTTATGACGCTGTCAAATCTGGTCAAATTGATATTTTAATCGGTACGCAGACCCTCGCCCGCGGGCTAGATTTGCCTCATCTTGCCACCGTTGGCATCGTTCAAGCCGATAGTGGTCTCGCTTTGCCTGATTTTGCCGCCGAAGAGCGCACTTTTGAGCTTCTCACCCAAGTTATCGGCCGAGTTGGGCGCGGTCATCTTGATAAAGCTCGCGTCTTTATTCAATCCTACCAGCCCGACCATCCCGTCATTCAGTCCGCCATCACCGCTAATTACCACCAGTTCGCCGAATATCTCCTCGCCCATCGCCGCGAACAGCACATGCCGCCTTTCACTTATCTCGCTCGCCTCAGCACCACTTACAAGACCGAAAAAACCACCCTTAGTAAAATCCAACTTGCTCACACCGAGCTTAGTCAAAATCCCGCTCTCACCGTCTCACCGCCTATGCCCGCCTTTCACGAACGCACTAATCGCGGTTTCACCTGGCAAATCATTCTCAAATCCACTTCTCGCGCCGCTCTCCGCCAAGCTCTCCTTCCCTACGCCAAGGCTAGCGCCAAATATACTATCGTTCTTGATCCGCCGTCATTACTTTAAGTTTTGTTTCGTAAATACCTTTTCCTCGGGGCTCCCGGAGGTTACGACCGAACTGCCGAGGAAAGCGAGCATAAAGAAGCAACTTGTTACTTCTTTATTGAGCGACGCAGGCAGTAGACCATAGGGACGGAAAAGCGTATTTACGGAACAAGACTATTACTTTAATGTCCCACCCCAAAACTTGTCAATCTATGTTATAATATATAAGTATGAGAAAGTTAATTACTACGCCCGACCCACGTTTGCGCCAGAAATCCGCCAAAGTCCGCGAGATCACCGACGATACTCACCAGCTCATCGCCGACATGGTGTCGGCTTCTCTAGCTTGGGAAGCTCAGCATCCTTACGAACTCTCCGCTGCTATGGCCGCCCCACAACTTGGCGAAAACCAGCGTATTATTATTGTCCGTGACGACCTTGATAATAAAGACAATCAGACTTTTACTGCCCTCATCAATCCCGAAGTGATTCGTACCGAAGGCAAAATCCAGAAAGACCAAGAAGGTTGTCTGTCCGTTCCCGAAATTTACGGCTTAGTTGGGCGCCCCCACAAGGTTAAAGTTAAGGCTCAGCTCGAAGACGGCACCGAAGTCCGCCTCAAGGCTAGCGGTTATCTTGCTCGCACCCTAATGCACGAAATCGACCACCTTAACGGCATCCTTTTCATCGACCACATTCGTGACGACTCTCAAGCTTTTTATCGTATGGACGACCGCGGCGACCTCCAGCCCGTCACCGATTACGAAACCGAAATCAAAAATAATAAAAATCTTTTTCCCGATGACTAAACCACAAATTATTTTCTTTGGCAATGGGCCTCTCGCCGATGCTGCTCTCGAAGTTTTAAATGCGCAGACCGACCTTATTTTTCACGCTCGCACCAAAGCCGACCTCGCCCAAGCCGCCGAGCTCAAGCGCACACATCCGCAAGCTTTCGGCATTCTCGCTTCTTTTGGTATTATGATTCACCAAGATTTACTCGACCTTTTTGAGCCAGAAGGCATTCTGAATATCCATCCTTCTAAGCTCCCACTCTACCGTGGCGCTTCGCCCATCGAATCTGCCATTCTCGCTGGCGATAATGATTTTAGTTATTCCATCATGAAGCTTGTTAAACAAATGGATGCTGGCCCCATCTATCATCAAGCTACCCTTGAACATCTTCCTCTTGACAAATCCGCCATCTATCATGCGCTTGCCACCGCTGGCGCCAAATGGCTCGTCGAACATCTCCCTACTATTCGCTCCCTTCAGCCTACTCCTCAGCTTGATGCTGATGCCACTTATACTACCAAACTCGACAAATCCATGTCACTTCTTCAGCCCAACCAATTCACCGCTGCCGAACTCTATCGCCAAATCGTCGCTTATCAAGGTTTTCCCAAACCCAAATATACTTTTTATGGTAAAACCTGTATTATTTTACAAGCTCACGTCGTCGATACTACTATGATTGTCTGCGACCCGTCCATCGTTGCCAACGTTAGTACGCCGCTCATGATTAAATGTGCCGACCGCAACTTTGTTGCCATCGACCAGCTCCAGCCCGAAGGCAAAAAACCTATGGACGCCAAATCTTTCATCAACGGTTACGGCAAAAAGTCATAAAAATAGCCCCACGTTCCGCAAGGCTACTATATTATATATAAACTATTCTGCACCCAAAATACTTTTGCGCTCACCTAAAATTTCTTGCTTGAACGCTTGGTAAACTCTTTTTACAATCTCCCGAAAATTCGGCGCGTTCTCATCTAGCCAAGCTCTCGCCGCATCAACATCATCAATCGCTTCAAACTCGGCCATCTGCTCATCCGTCAGCTCCGCCCCCACGCCTTGCCCAATACGCACTTCCAACTCTTCCTCTGCGTGCTGCATAAAAGCCTTTTTCTCTTCCGCCGGCATCACATCTAAACCAACTTCCTCCATAAACTTCTCATCAATATGCATATTTTCTCCTTTACCTCATTATACCATAAGCACCAAGCTTTCCCAATACTTCTTACACAACAAAAAACACCCCGCAGGGCATTTTCTACAATAAACTCATCAGAGCTGAACTCAAACAAACATTTTTGGACATGGTTTGAATAATGACCTTATGGTGGGCGATAGAGGAGTTGAACCTCTGACCTCGTCTACGTCAAAGACGCGCTCTAGCCAGCTGAGCTAACCGCCCGATAACTTTATTATATCACAGATTACCTACACTGTGAAGAGTTGTTTTATCATAACTTCATTTAATTTTCACTAACTCACAAAAAACTGCCGGCGTGATATGTAATGCAAGGTCACACACATCACTTCCACACCAGCAGTTTTAAGTCTTTTAGCGCTTATTGCGACGTACAATCAAGAAGATTGCAAATCCCGTCACGATACCAAATGCTACTAAGCCCGTTAAGATATAATCCGCTCGAGAGATGTTAAGGTCACGGAACAAGTTCAAACCTGTGTCTGGCGTTTCCGGATTATCTGGATTAGTTGGCTTATCAGGTTCATCGGGACCACCCGGTTCATCCGGCTCGTCCGGATTCACTGGAGGCTTCGTACTGCCACCTTTTGTATAGTTAATCCCCGTTACCTGACTAATACCGATTGTCGTAAGCTCCCCTGCGCCATCTGGGTCATCACCCAAAGCCGTCAAAATCGCTGTATACTTCCCCGTCTCTACATTTGCGCCTTTAAGCGGTAAAGTCAACTTATAGCGACCATCCGCTTGTAATTCACCTGACTTTAGTACATCAATCGGATTTGTGAAAACTGGTTTGTTATTGACGTCAAACACTTGTACCAAGCCTTCCTTCACCTTATCATTCAGTTTCGCGTACGCAATCGGGTTGCCATCTTTGTCATACTCACCTTCAAATTGCAAGAACGCCGTACGATAGAAGAATACCAAACCGTCATCATCACTCTGGCTAGTGTTACCATTGTCCACATAAGCACGTGTCGTAAATTGCGTACCGTTTACGCCTGGTAGTTCCGGCCCCAAATCATATTCCGCCTCACAGAACTGTTCCTCATCACTGTAAGTAATATTCTCACAGCTACTGCCAGTTAAGTCAACTTCTGTCTCATCTGCATCCGGGTTAGCACCAATCCGTGCTCGCGACGCCAAAGCGCCATCATTTTTTAGGAAAAGTTTTAAGGTAGTCGCATGAGTATATGCCACTTTCACCTTAAACTTCTGTCGCACTTCCGTATCGCCGTCATTCAATGAGACGAAACGAACTTCTGACTTCTTACCTGCATTTTGAATCGTGACTTTGACATTTACATCACCACTTTTACCAACCGCCCCCACATCCGGAGCTGAAATCACACAGGCAACTGCAGTCATAATGGCAACACCTACCAATCCAGCCAGCCCTAAAAGTTGCTTTCTTCGTCTTTGCATACTCTACACTCTTTCTTTCAGTTTTTATTTTGAACTCACACCGAGCTGCCGTCTCGCAGAATACTACACTCGCAAGTAGTATTACGGCTGCTCCGAAACTTGTTCTCGCGATTAAACAAGCTTCCGAGCTTTACGCTCTTTGCGCTTTCTACTTATGATTATAATCCAGACAATAATCACTGTCAACAACAAAATCAACACAATCATCACAATTATCGGCATAATCACCACCACAGCCGATTCAGTTTTCGTTTGATCTGCTGCCACGATTTGCCATTCTACTTGGAAAATTCCCAAGAACGGCGTATCGCCCCATTCCAAATTTATATGATAAGTTGTGCCCGGGTAAGCCGCAATCGTATCATCTTTTCCACGGTTCGTATAAAGCTCTTTACCAAACAATGTCTTCGCCGTGTAATAGTAATTCACTAAATAATCGACATTGCCCGTATTTTCTACTGTCGCCGTCGCTGTAAGCGGCCCACCAAAAGCAAACTTCTTAAAATCATAATCCGATATTGTCGCCGTCTCTACCACATCTACCGTCGAACGCCCCGACAACACCGCCCCTACTTGTCCAACCGTCTCAATGCCGCCGCCCGTACCGTCATTCATAATCTGCGCCCAAATCACCGCATACTGTGAACCACCCGGAATCTCACCTGGCACATTAATGCGGTACGGAATCTTCACCGTCTCGCCTGGCTCCGCCGAGAAAACTGCCTCCGAGACAAATTCACCGTCTTGATTCTGCACTGCAATCCATTTCGATAATTGCGTATATGAAGTACCTTCTTCTTCCGCAAAACTTAACTCGTTTTTCTCGCCACGCACTACATAAGGTGACATATATACTCGGAACCTCACTGCGTCTGTACCGATATTTTTTACCGACACCGAGCAACCGTCGCCACCTACCGGACAATTACTATTCGTACCTTCCAGCACTTCACCTGGAGATAAAGTCACCTTTGCGCCACTCGGCGTTACTTCTAGCGCGCTGCGTGATTCTGCTTCTTCAGCATACGCAGCTTCGCTGAATATTCCTACCCCCGCCAGCAATGTCACCCCCACCAACAAACTACTTAATAACTTTTTCATCCGTTTAGTCTTCCTTTCTCCCACGCGCACGACTTACAATCCAGAACACCGCCAAGAAAATCACCGCCAGCACAATCAGCAGAAACCAAATTGGACAAATGAACACGATTTTTTCAATTTCTTTCGTATCGTCCAAGAACTTCACCGTCTGCTTAACTTTAAAAATCCCTAACTGCGGCGCTCCGTCCCAAGTTAAAGTGTTCAAACGTCGCGTACCCGGCAGAATAATCCGAGTTTCTGGATTTTCTTCATTCGTATAAACTTCTTCACCACCAAACAACGGGTATACTTGCATAATATAAGTTGCCTTAGCATGTACGTTACCTGTATTCTCTACTACCGAAGTTGCACGAATCGGCGGTGCAAACACAAAACTTGCTAATTTCACGTCGGCAATGCTTCCCGTCATTCTCGTATTACCATCCACATTTTTAGCATACACCAATAAACCGATATGTTTCTCCGCCACAATGCCACTTGCACTCTCATCTTGTGGTTCAATCATCTTGGCGATAATTACACCATACTGTCCACCCGACGGCACATCTTTCGGCACCGTCACCGTTGCTGTTATCTCCTTACTCTCGCCAGCTTTTACATTACCGGTGTCTTCAGAGAATTTAATCCAATCTTTAATTTGATTATAGTCTGTAATTGTATTTAAATCTTGCTTATAATCTTCACCTTCAACATTATACGGTCCAGTACCAAGTTCAAAATCAAAATCCTTTGTACCAGTGTTTTGTACTCGAAAAGTTTTCGAAACCGATTCTCCTGGCTTTAAATCTAGCTCAAGCGTAGCAGGTGATACTTGAATCCGATAATCAGGAGTTTCTTCAGCTGCAAACACTATATTACCACCAAACAAAACACCCAAGACCATCAAACATACCGAAACCAGTACCTTCGACAAACCTCCTTTAACTCTCACTATTTACCTCCTATTTTTATTCTTCTATTATAGCCCATACACCGCCACATTTCAACCCTAAACCACACTCCTCATCACAAAAAGCGCCCTCCGAAGAGAGCACTTTTCAGGCAGTAACTAAATCTTAGTTAGCAGCAGTTGCAATGAAGACAACCTGGTCTTGGTAAATACCATTCTTCAAAGTTGCATCAGCTTTCACACCAAAAGTAACATCAGTAGTTGCAGAAGTACTCAAATTAGCACCACCATCAGGAGTGATGTTGAAAGTGCTGGCATCATAAGCCGGAACAGCTTGCCAAGCAGCATCATCACCTAAACGGAAAGCCCAGCCTTTAGCTTCAGTTTCCAAGTCTGCAGTTGCAGGAATCTGAGTACCCGTAACGCTCTCTGCGCTAGGGGTCTGACCAGCTGCCAAATTTACCCAGTTCATATTAGTATCACTGTTCTTGTCAACAAGACCAAGATTATACTTACCAACAGAACCAGAAACAGTTACAGTCGTAGTTTGAGTAGCAATACCAGTACCAGCGCCAATCGTACCCAAATCAACCATATCAGTATCAGCAGAAACCGCGATATTACTATCAACGATTGCCTGAATCGTAACAGGAGCTGACTCAGCGGCATAAGAGCTCAGTGGCAAAGCTGCAACACCAAGACCTGCAACTACGCCGAGTACGGCCATAGAACTTGCAATTTTTGACATAACATTTTCCTTTCGTGTTTGTCTTTAATTTTATTTTAAATATTTATTTGTGACCTTTTATGTTTCTATTATACATGACCGTTTTACAATGTCAACAACTTTCCATAATGTACAACCAAAGACTTTTCCACAAGTCGCTTCCGTATTACATTCAATTTCAATATGTGCGCATTATTTAAGGTCTTGTTTCATAAATACCTTTTTCTCGGGACTCCCGGAGGTTACGACCGAGGATGAGCGCCCGAGACCCGTAACGACGGGCTCGAGGGACGCGGCCCGAGGAAAAGCGTATTTACGAAACAAGGCCATCATTTACAACCTAATCAAAAACCTAATGACCGTTATTCGCAAAGGCTCCATCTATCTTCCAGAACTTCTAACCCTGGCATCTTCTCTCCCGACAGCAACGCCAACGCCGCACCCCCTCCCGTAGAAATCAACGCATACTTAAGCTCTGGGTCGTTTACTCGCAGTTCCTCTACAAACCCCGATGTATCGCCACCGCAAATAATTGCTTTTGTATTGTGGCTCTCGCCCAAAGTTTTTGCCAAAATCACCGACGCCGTTGCATAAGTCGGGTCTTCCACTTTGCCGAGCACACCGTTCCAAAGCACTGTCCGTGCACCATTCACCATATCAATAATCTTACAAGTTGATACCGGCCCCACATCCAACTTTTCTCCGGCGCTATTTTCATCAAAATCCTCCGCCACATATACTTGCTCATTGTCGCTCTTATATCCATCCGCCGCAATTTTACCGCCAATCACCAATCTATCTACCACCGGCAAAAACTTATCAATCAACGGTTGCTTATCGGCTACTTTCGCACCACCAATAATCGTCACCAGCGGTCGCTCTGGCGCTTCCAGTGCTTGCCGCAAAGTCGTCACTTCTTTCTCTACTAATAGCCCCGCCACTGCCGGCAACAACTTCGCCAACGCCACCGTCGAAGCATGTGCCCGATGTGTCACTGCAAACCCGTCCTGCACAAACAACGTCGCCCCCGTATTTCGCACTAAATCCTCCGCCAAAGCTTCATCATTTTGCTTTTCGCCCGGGTCAAAACGCAAATTTTCTAATAACAAAACACTTCCTTTTGGCATTTCTGCCACCGCCCGCTCCACTTCTTCGCCGCGGCATTCGTCCACAAACCCCACCGTCACCCCCGGCAACAATTCTGCCAATCTTTCCGCTACCACTCTCAGCGACAATTTCTCATCTCGCCCCTCCGGACGCCCCAAATGCGAAATAATAATCACCTTCTCCGCCCCCTTCTCTAACAAATACCGCAAAGTCGGCAAACTCGCCCTCATCCGGAAATCACTCGTAATCCACTGTTCACCGTCTTCATGCTCCGCCAGAGGCACATTATAATCCGCCCGCACCAGCACCACCTGGTCTTTCACATCCACATCTTTCACCGTCTTTTTCTCAAACATTTTGCCTCCTTCTCGTCTTCCCTTATTTTCACTTGTAATTTTTACAACATTTACAGAGATACTTCTCACAATCTTTACAAAATATCATCACTTTTATTGTCAAAATTACAACACTTCCCTTCTTATCTTTAACTATCTCTATCATACCATGTCTAACCAAAAATAGGCTGTAAATTCAGCCTATTTCCCATAATAAATACGACCCGCGAACCTTTTGCGAAAGCAGCGCGAAACAAAGCGACGGGAGTAACGGAACGAGACATATTTAAATCCAGCCCTACAAACCCTTCACGAAGAACGCCCTAGTACGAGGAAGAGCCGAGCAGCGGACTGAGCCGTACTTAAGGGTACGGTGAAGGAGCAGCCGCAGGTTCTGACGAAGTAATAGGGCGTTATTCGTGAAGGCTATTCTCAGCAGAAAACCCAACCTTACGAACCTTTGCTGTAAAATAGTCTCAACGCAAAAGGGCAAAAGAAATACATAATCTTTGCTAGAAGCAGCCTAATGCGAGGCAAAAGCGAAGAACGCAAGCGAACCATATTATACATACGGAGAGCGCGTACTGGAGCTTTTAACGACGCAGAAGGCTACTTATCGCAAAGATTTTATTATATTTTGCGGACCTTAATAGTATCCGTCCCAAACTCATCCTTATTCCCCGAGATGATAACGGCTACTAAATCTTTTTGTCCCTCTTCTAATTGCAAATAGCCCGAAGCCTTCAATTCCTTCCCCAGCTCCAAGCCGCAATCTTCCGACCATGGTCGCACAAAGGCCGAGTTACCATAAACCAAGCCGAGCTGGTTCGCCACCCGCTGGTCTGGCGTCACGCTAATAATCGGTAAGTTCGGGCGTTGCGCCGCAATCGTCCGCGCCGTTGCCCCCGAAGCCGTCTGGCACACAATCAAATCTGCTTCAATCTTCTCCGCCAAACGTGCTGCCGCCGCTGCAATTGCATCATATTTGCGGTTCTCACTCTGTGGGTCTTGATCAATCGAGCGCATCGTCGAGTTATTTTGCGTATAAAGAATCACTTTGCGCATCGCCTTAACCGTCTCGATTGGGTACTTCCCCATTGCGGTTTCATCAGAAAGCATTACCGCATCCGCACCCTGCAATACGGCGTTTGCCACGTCGCTTACTTCCGCTCGCGATGGTTCTGGATTATCTACCATCGAACCCATCGTCTGCGTCGCCACGATACATACTTTACTGTGTTTACGGCAAAGCGTCACTAACTTACGCTGCACCACTGGCACAATCTCTGCTCCAGCCTCAACCGCCATATCGCCACGCGCCACCATTACGGCATCCGTCGCTTTCACGATTTCTTCTAGAGTTTCGTCACTCTCGACAGCTTTCTTAGTCTCAATTTTTGCAATAATTCGCGCCGTCGAGCCTTTTTCCTGCAAAATCGCCCGCAATTTACGAATATCATCTGCACATTGAATAAACGAAAGCGCTACATAATCAAAATCTCGCGTCACGCCCCAATCAATATCAGCTAAATCTTTTGGTGTCAAAATATCGCCACCAAAATCCGTCTCCGGCAAATTCAAGCCTTTATTGCTCATCACGACGCCATCATTCTCAACTTTGAGCTTAATCGCCGTGTCCGACACAATCTCTACGACATGCGTCCGAATTTTACCATCAAAAATATAAATCGGTTCATCCACGCGCACTTTTTGCGCCAAGTTGTACTGTACCGGCAAAATATTATCACCAGCGTGCTCCTTGACGGCATAATCCAAAATCAGTTCGTCACCTTCGTGTACTTCGTAATGATTATCTTTAATAATACCTACACGAATTTTTGGACCTTGCAAATCCTCAATAATCGTTACCGCTTTGCCACGTTCCGCTGCGGCCTTGCGAATCCAAGCAATTTGCTGGTCACGCGTTTCGCCATCACCATGAGAGAAGTTCAGGCGACAATCATCCATACCTGCTTCAAATAGTTCTTTAATCCGTTCTTCGCTCGATACGGCTGGGCCAATCGTAGCCAAAATCTTTGTTCGTTTAAATACCTTACTCATTCGTCTATTTTAGCATATTTCCCCCGCTCTGACCAGTCAAACTTGTTGTATTAAAAACTATCATCTCCAGTTTTCATCCTAAAAGTCATCCAACTTGTTTCAAGTTTAACCAACTTGCTATATTTTTAGCATTAGTGCTATAATAATATATATGAAAACTCGCTCGAGCAAAACTTCTAAACCGCGCTATTTTCCCAAGCACTATGCGCCAGCTCGTGCTGCTGCACTTCAATCTTCCAAAAAGTCCGCCCAAGTCACCGCCAAACTTTCCCTCGCCACCGAAAAAGCTGCCCAAGCTACCAAGAAAACTGCCCGCCAAATTTCTACCCGCGTATCTAAAGCTGCTGCCAATCTTACCAAGCGAGCCAATCAAACTTTCAAACCCAAATCATCTTCTCGCGCTAAATCCTCTACCGCCCGCCAGACTTCTCGTCGCACTTCTACTAACCGTTTCACTTGGCGCGAAGTTACTTTACTCTCCCTCATCGGTACCGCCGCCAGCGTTATTATCGCTACTTTTATTCTCGGCGATGTCTTAGACCCCGTCAAACGCAGCCACAACGAGCTTGAACGCCTCGCCAACGCTTACTACATCGAATATTATTACCCGCATTCGCTCGGCAAATATCTCGACCAGCCCGAAACCGTCCTCAAAGATTACGTCCACCAAGGCTTACCTGTCGTTCGTCTGCGTCAACTTTTGCTCTACGATAATGGTAAACATTCCGATTCTATCGACATCTTCTCTAATGATGTCTACAGTTGCGATACTAACAAAACTTACGTCCGCTATTACCCCGTCGAACCCTACGGCCCGCGCGATTACACCCTCAAACTCGACACCAGTAGTTGCGAAATTGTCGGTTCACTCGATTAAGCCTAATTTTCACCATATATTATATATAATATATGGTGTTTCATAGACAAAAATAACCATCATAGGGCTTATTTTAAATAACGAGACACATTTTATTTGCTGCGCAAATAAAACAACCACAAAAAAATACACCCAGAGGCTTATTTTTTATAATTATAGTAATCGGGAAGGGCGGCTCGTTATACGCCCGGTCGCGTTAGCGACGACGGCGCGGATTAAAGAGAGCCCCTAGCTCTTGCTTCGCAAGAGCTAAAGTCGTGTACACGACTTAACCGACTCATAACCATTAAAAATAAACCCTTGCAGGGTTTTATTTTTAATGGTGAGTCGGGAGGGGCTCGAACCCTCGACACCGGGCTTAAAAGGCCCGTGCTCTAACCAGCTGAGCTACCGACCCACAACTGTCATGGTGACCCTTATAATGTCGTTTTGGAACCAAATCTGTTTAGACATAATCAGCTGGAACCAGCTAAAGTATAACTACCAGAGACGTTAAACAGTACGTATAGGGAGTGGAACCTCAGTATACAATAATATGCTCGTCCATCAACGCAGCGCATAATGTGCCAAGTCGAATATGGTTCAACAACATTAAAGTCCACCTTGTAATCATGAATACTATCAACAATGTACAGACTACACTTAATATTATATCAAACCCTGAAAAAATTGCAAGAGCATTCCTCCGCCATAAACCGGATAATCTTAATTTGCTATAATTATACTTAATATAACCATGAAATGGACAACACACAAAATGAACTTGAAGCTTAATGACGAACAAATTGACGTCCTTGCTGACGTAATCATGGACAAAATTACCACTCGTGCAAATAATTCCATAGTGAGCGACGACAAAACCCTTAATAAATGGGACGGGCAAATTAGTGAAAGAGCGGGATTCAGAGAGAAACCCAATCTTGAGCGGTTGATGTACAGTTTAAGCAATAAGACCGTCAATCACCGGTATTATCTGCCGAAACGAACCGGACGCATCATGAACATTCTTCGCAATAGCAATTACACTTATATTGAGACCGTTGTAGCCTCGGTCATTGACGCTGCTTTAGAAGGCAATATGGCTGCCGCTAAGCTAGTCTTATCTCTAACATGCAAAGAAGCTAGCCCAACCGAAGAAAATGCTCCAGAGGACAAATAAATGCCCTTTAATGACGTTTCTCGCGATAACCTTCAGCCGTTCACGGGCAAAGACGACCCACGTCGACAAAATGGGCGTAAGACTGGCAGCAAGAACATCAGAAGCATTACTCGTAAACTGCTTGAAGCTGATGTCGATTTAACCTTACCGATTAACGACGATATGAAGCGGTTTTTAGGTGAGAACGGCAACCGTTCCTATATTGAAGCCATTACTCTCGCTATGCTAGTCAAAGCGGTCAATGGAGATGTAAGGGCTGCAAGCCTGATTTTTGACCGAAGCGACCAACTACAAATTGGTGATGGCGAAAGTGTTTTTGACAAGACCGAGCTAGTCTTCAAGGTCGTGCCAAACCCAGCAGTACACTTGGAAGACATGGCTAAAAGCTAATCTAGTGTGATTTTGGTGAGAAGCTCCTCTGAACGTCTGAGATTAGTTTCATTTTAATTCATCAGGAACTTGAACGTGAGACGGTAATCTGGGCAATAGTTTCTCAAAAGTAAGTGGGTAATCGAGGGCAATAGAAATCGGAATGACAGCACCGTTTATATCAAGCTGAAAATTGCTCGCCCCCTTGGGTACTGTAAATTGCAAAGACCCCTCTTTGCTAGTATAAGATTGACCTAAACTATGTCGAAGAACTGACCTGTCCGTAAGCATTTTGTATTGCTCGTCATGTTCTTTGCCTACTGATTGGTGATACTCTTGCCACGTCTCCCTATCTTCACGGCACTTCCATCTTTCCTCCGCAGGCAATACATCGCAAGCTCGTAACGGTTCTTCGACATCAGGTAATGGGGTATTAGAGAACAGACCAGATTCTATAGAAAAGATAATCTCTATAAAATCGTTTTGTGCATCACTTTTACCAACCGCATAAGGTGAAGAGTTTCTACGGGCGCAACCAACTTTGAACTCATAAGTATAGTCGTTTATGGTTGTTTTGCCTTGCCCATAATCTTTTTCGTTACAAAACTCTCTAGGGTATACCCATACGGTATATGCTTGCGAATTCACAAGATTATTTCGTGCTTGTTCTTTCCGAGCTTCCTCGGCTCTTTTTTGAGCTTCCTCTAACTCTTTCTGTCGTTTTGCTTCTTTTTCAGCGGCAATTCTGTCCTCACGCTCTTGAATAATCCTCTCTATATCTTCAGTAGTATAACCGGGATTGTTCTGCACTAAGACTTGCTGGATTTGTTCAACAGTAATATTGGAGATAGTTATGGAATAATGGATGATTTTGTCAACATCTTCGTCGCTTATGCTGTAGTGCACTTTCACAGTCTTTGTTGCTAGCACCTCGCCGGTATCGCCGTCCAACAATGTAATCTCGATTTCGTCATCCTGTCCGGCTTTGACGGTTTCAATGTCTAAGGTTTCGGCGTTGTAAGTTTCTTGAGGAAATTCATAGCTGATTGTACGAGTGAAATTATTCCCGTTAATTTCATACTTGTCGGCATCTTTTAGCACAACTTCACCGTCGGACGGAAGCGTGCCAGTAATTTTCTGTTCACTACAAAATACGCCATTGCCATCATCTTCACCAATAACCTCTTGGGCTTCACAATCAAAATCAAAAGAATCGGCTACATCTACACCCTTAGCCGAAACTTCAGTTGCTGGAAGACTGTTATTGGACAATAGCGCATAGACGCCGATAGAAGCACCCGAAACACATGCTACTCCCAGTACCCCCAGAAAAAGCCGTTTCGTAACCTTGGCAACTCGCTTACCTGAATTACTCTTTGTAGTTAGTTGGCTCTGGTTGCTATTGCTATTTTTAACTTCATCCATACCATTCCTTTCTTACCGGTACGGGTACGACTTCTAAAGCTGAGTGAAGCACCCGCATTGGGTGCTTTGAACTCAACTTCTGCAGATAAGGCATAAACCTTACTGGAGCGGATGCTTCATACAGAAGTTTATATTTGCTGCAAGACAGTAACCCCTTGCACCTTATCTACAAATTGTTGAATTCAAAGCTTACTTTTATTATATTTTAACTGTAGTCGCCTGTCAATACCGGCAGCAAACCTCGGCAGCAACGTTCACTTGACATAAGCAGTATTGTAGCTTATAATGATTGCAGTAGACTAAGCAAGGTGAAATAACTATTTATAATAAAACTTTGTTTACTACATACCAGATGCTATTTTTGATTTAGTAGGCTGACCATATTTTAATTAAAATAAACGGCTGCATAGTCGTTAGCCGATTTATTTTTTGATATTCATAATAAGAAAGGAGTGAAGTTTCTGTTGCGAAGTTAACAGAACATAAAGGACTACCATCTCGCAGCAGATAGTCCCGGAGAGTCATCTTGGCAATGACCACGATAAGCGAGCATAACAATTTAATAATTAGCGTAAAGGAGGCGAAGAAAATACTAAGAGACAAAGGCAAAAATATGTCAGACGAAGTAATAGCAGACCTAATAAGATATTTAACTGAGACCGCCCATAGCTTCTTGCAAAAAAGTGGTTCTTAAAATATAATAGGTCTAAGGATAAACATTTTATGGAAGGCATATTGACCCCAAAAAATTTACTGGATAAAAAATACAACAATAGTAAGCAACGTGTTCCTATAGCCGTTGCTTACAATCGTGTATCAGACCCTAGACAAATTGAGGGCGAAAGTCTCGAAGTCCAAAAACACACAATTCAGCAATATGCCAATAGCCGCTCTATCTGTATACAAAAGTGGTTCTCGGACGAAGGCAAATCCGCTAAAACCGTCAAGAAGCGTCCGGGCATGATGTCACTAATTGAATACTGTCAACAGCATAGAGGTGAAATCGGATATGTAATTGTCTATAAATATCAACGCGCCTCAAGAAACGTAGCTGCCTATTATACCGACTTTGACAGCGTAATGCGCGGTCTAGGCATAGAGGTGGTCTCTGCTACAGAAGAATCAGCCAACGGTAGTTCGTCGCAAGAAGAACTTATGAAGGTAATTAACCTTGCCGTTGCACAAATCGATAATGAAACAAAATCCAATATAGTTAAAGACGTTATGGAGTCTATTGCTAGAAAAGGATATTGGCAGACAAACCCACCCATCGGATACACGATTGCTAAAGTTAAGTCAACGGAAGGCAAGAAGCGCAGCGTCCTAGTCAAAGATGGCGTAAAAGCCGTGTTAGTCAAAGAATTACTTGAGCATTATGCCAATAGTAACTGCAACCAAGCCGACCTAAAACGCTTAGCCAAAATCAAAGGGCTAAAAAATAACAAGGGCGGTTCCCTTGATGATGACGCTATTAAACGAATGCTAACCCAACCTGCTTATGCTGGATACGTTTGTAATAAGCATACTGACTTCGAGTTTTGCGAGGGTCAACATATGCAAGACGCGCTAATTACTACAGAGACGTTTAATAAAATCCAAATGAAGCTTAACGGTAGCCCTACTACACGTGTCGATATTAAGACCGACAAGGATAACCCGCTATACCCACTCGGAAAGTTTATAAAATGCCCGAACTGCGGACGAAACTTTTATTATTCGGCACCTAAAACGGGTGCTGGTGGACACTCTGCTCGATACCATTGCACCAGAGATTGCTGTAAAGGCATTATACCGTCTATTAAAGCTGAAGAGCTAAATGACTTATTCGCGGAACTTCTTGGAGATATACAGCCCGAACAAGAAGTTCTTGAGTTATATAAGCTAATTCTAAATCGTGTAGCCTTGAATCAGCTAGACGCGACAAATACACAGATTCGTACCCTAAATAGCCAATACGAAAAACTAGAAGATGAAAGACTGCAAACCCTAAGAAACTACAATGCCGGTAAACTAGCGGAGAAAGAAAAAGATTGCATTATGAGGGCAGTGGATAGTGAAATCTTAGAATTGTCAGCAGAACTTAACCAGTTAAAAGATGAACGTAGCGTAAAAAAAGTGCAAATCGACTACGCATTAAACTTTATGGGCAATATAAAAAAGATGTGGATTGACGCGGATTTAGATACGAAACGGAAGATACAAATAATGGTATTCCCAGATGGTCTCAGTTTTGATACAAGAACAAAAAAATTTGGAACCATCAATACCAGCCCACTTTACAGATATATACCCACCAAAAAAGCGTCCGAAGACGCACCTAATTCCCACATGGTGATCTCTGCGGGAGTCGAACCCGCGTTGACGGGATGAAAACCCGTTGTACTAACCGTTATACTAAGAGACCATACCAAGATTATACCAAAAACTCCCAGATTATACAAGCCCAAAACCGCTAAAAACCTTTTCGCCTTTTTATTCAAACGCTCCGCCCGTATTTAAACACCGCAACTTAACGACCTTTTCTAAACTTCAACAGCCCCAAACCGCCAAAAATGTTATAATCAAACCATGAACCGCTCCGATGTCGAAACCTACATCCATAGCGAATTCGCCGCTATTACCCAGGATTACCCGTGGGATGATATGCCCGACGCTACTGTTTTCCGGCATTCCGACACTCGCAAATGGTTCGCCCTCATCATGCGCGTCAAATCCAGCACTCTCGGCTTGCCCTCCGCTGATTTCATTGACATTCTCAACCTCAAATGCGACCCCGACCTCTTAGAAACCCTCATCACTTCTACGCCCGGCCTTCTTCCCGCCTACCATATGAACAAACGCCACTGGCTCACCATTTTGCTTAGTCAAACCGTTCCGCCCGACGTTATCACTAATCTTATCGACCTCAGTTTTCGCCTCACCAGCAAAAATCCTCACGCCTAAGCCAAATATGCTATAATTAAATAATATGGAAAAACAAACTGCCCCAGCCCCTGCTGGCAAAGATGTCGTCGCCGATTACAACGGTTATGACTACAAAAAAATCTTCTGGGAAGACGCCGACCGCAAATACGAAGACACGGCCGACCGCCTTGCCCTGCGCAAACTTTTGCCCGCCCATAGCGACAACTTTGTCGATATTGCCGGCGGCTACGGCCGTCTCGCCGACGAATATCTCTCCCGCGCCACAACCGCCACCGTTTTCGACTATTCCAAAACCGAGCTTGCTCAAGCCAAAGAACTTTATGGTGACAGAATCCATACCAAAGCCGGCGACATCTATGACTTACCTTTTCCCGATAGCAGCGTCGACACCCTCATCATGGTTCGCGCCACCCATCATTTTAAAGACATGCAAAAAGTCTCCGACGAGCTCTATCGCATCCTCAAACCCGGCGGCGCTGCCATCATCGAAGTCGCCAACAAGCGCACCCTACCCAAAATGTTCCGTTACTGGTTCAAAAAGTCCGACATTAACCCCTTCAGCCACGATGTCGCTCACCTCAAAGACCTCAATTCCGACGGTTTCTATAATTATCATCCCAAATACATCGAATCAATCTTCAAAAACTCCGGTTTTACTATTGAAAAAGTCCTTTCCGTTTCCAATTTTCGCAGCGCCAAGCTCAAAAAACTTTTTGGCACCAAAAATTTAATCAAGTTAGAAAAATCCGCCCAAAGCCTTCTCGCCCCCATCCGTTTTGCCCCCTCCATTTACTACAAATTAGTCAAAAAATAATATTCATCTGGTGATATATTTCATCGATAAGTTATTTGAAAAATAGCTGCTTTCAACTGTCTTTCAAAAATAATATTCGTCCCATGATATATTATTTTTAGAGCAAACGCAAACAGATTCCCTAGCGCCAGCTGGATGTCGGAAATCTACGATTTCCTCTCTGTCGTCGCGGCGTCCAAAAAGATAATAAATTATCTTTTTATCCTACAACCGCTCTTGCAATTCGAACCATTCGCTTCGCCCAGAGTTAAATTCGGAATTAAAATTAGGCTAATTTGGATTCTGTCTAGCGAAGCGCGTCTTATGGACGAGCGAGCGACAACAGAATTATTCAAATAGCGCGCCAGCTGGATGTCGGAAACCTACGATTTCCTCTCTGCTGTCGCAGCGTCCAAAAAGATAATAAATTATTTTTTGTCCTACAGCCGCTCCTGCAGTTCGAACCATTCGCTTCGCTCAGAGTTAAATTCGGAATTAAAATTAGGCTAGTTTGGATTCTGTCTAGCGAAGCGCGTCTTATGGACGAGCGAGCGACGACAGAATTTCCAAAATAGCCAATTTTAAACCGAATTTTGGTAGCGCCAGCTGGAATCGAACCAGCATTGTAGACTTAGAGGGTCTATGTCCTATCCGTTGAACGATGGCGCCACATCTCTTCATATTATAACACAAAAGCCTCCGTCGCGGAGGCTTTCGCTTTCTGTTCGTCGCACTTATTCCGCTACCGAGCAAACAAATCCTGCATCCGTATAGACTTGTTCTACATGTGCTTGACTCTTATCAACGTTTCCCGCTTCGTCCGCCGTCAGCATAAATTCTCCCGCAAATCCCCCGTCAATCTGCGCCGCATCCGCCGACTTGGTAAACATCGCTCCGCTATTCGACACACCAAAACTCGTCTGCATTTGGTCAATTCCCAAATCCGCCGCGGCTGTCGCCAAACGTGAACTTTCACTATCGAAATACGCTACCGAAGCATTCGCCGCATCTTCGTCCACAAAGATATAATTACTAATCAAAGCGATATTCGTCAGCGCTCCATCGCTACCAAACATCGCATTCATTGTATTTGAAGTATCAAGCAAGCCTTCCAGTCCTTCTACCGTCGCCCCACCCGACTCTTGTGTACAAGTCACCGCCGTCGTCGTCGAAACTTCCCCACCACCGTTCTCACCTTCATCCGGCTTGTTCTCGTCGTCGTTATTACCCTCGTTTTT
The DNA here is from genome assembly GCA_964402815.1 of uncultured Candidatus Saccharibacteria bacterium. Taxonomy (GTDB): domain Bacteria; phylum Patescibacteriota; class Saccharimonadia; order Saccharimonadales; family Saccharimonadaceae; genus Nanosyncoccus. The sequence continues at coordinate 56,638 of CAYODP010000003.1, forward strand.
ATCAACGTAAATAATCTCCGGCTTCTCCGCACGGCGTTCCGCGCCCTGCCATAGCACCACGAACACTACCGTCGCCGCTGCAAACGCAATCGCCAGAATCCAGCCCAGCACCCCCATCACGTTAAAGCTCTTCTTTCCGCCAAAACCGCCCGAAAACTTCCCCGTCTGCGGCTGCAAAGCCGGCGGCACCGCCGTACTGCTCGTTTTTGACATATCTGGCATCGAAGACGTCGTTGACTTATCAGAATCACTGCTCGTCGTGCTCGAACTGTTACTTCCACTTGCAAACGGATTAAAGAATGGCTGCGTCGAAGTCGTTGGTGCAGCTGGCGCTGGATTAGTATTCGCCGAACTATTCCCGCCGCCCATCACCGGCATCGCGCTCGTCGTGACGTTATTATTCAAAACGCTCGTATCTACTGGCGCGGCCGGCGCTGCTGGCACCGAAGTCACACTACCAATCGAGCCCGGCACTGGCGCCGCTGGTGTCAAAGGTTGCACTGGCGATTCCATTGCCGCCGACGGATTATCAACTCCTAATTGATCAATCCCCGGCGCGCTCGCTGGTGCATTGGCCGCCTGCCCCGCCGAAGTCAAATTATCTTGCGCCGAAGCCAAAGAATCATCCATCGACAATCCACCGCCCATATTATTAAAATCTGCTGCTGGCGGAATCGACGAACTCCCCGTCTCATCCGCACCACCAAACGGCGCTGCCCCACTCGCCCCTGTTGGCGACATCGGATTATTGTCATTAGGATTCATTTGGCCTCCCTTTTTGTCTAATCAATCAAATTATATTTATATCTACTTTACTCTATTTTAACGCTTCTGGCTATTTTTCGCAAGCTTTTTCCAAACCCCAAAACTAAATAGTAATGTTCCATAAAATCTTTTATAAAACTGCAATTTTTACCAGCTCCACCTCTGTATATTCATTATACTTATGTTTACTTTTTCCTTAGCGACTTATATAATTGATACTGTTAGCGGTAAATTCAGGAGGAAAGATGGCAAAGCAATCGGTCAAATCGCAACTGGTCGACCAATACAGTCAGTTCAACCTACTCGAGCTCGAAGCCGCCATCGACCAGCTTGTCGAACAGCAGAAACTCTCCCCCACTCCCGCCCAAGCGCAAAATCTCTCTGCCGCCCGCATCGCCCTGCAACAACGCCAGCATTATCTCAAATCCCAAGTCATGGCTTTTGAGCACACCAACAACCGCCACCTGCTTTTCTTCAATTCTACTAACGGTTTCGTCAAAATCGTCGGCCACTCCGCTCTTTTCTTCGCCATGACCATTGCCGACCGCATTCACTGGCGCTATTCGCTCAAGCTCGACACCGACCATTACTCCGTCTCCGAAGATGGGGTAATTTCTTTCCATTCGCTCGCCAACATCGCCGCCCGCCTCTCCGAAATCGGCATCTTGCCCGACCCTCATCTTAGCACCGCCGAAATGCACTTTTTTCAGCTCACCAAAGCTTACAGCGACGAACAAATCGCCAAACTGCGCGACAATTCCAAAGCCGACCTCAAACGCATCATGACCGTCGTCTTACCTACCTCACCCATCCCCTCGCTTTATGACGCCATCATGCAAGCCAGCCAGCTCCTCTATTACCAGTTCAAACACCTTTCCGACAGCTTCGCCCGCGACACCATCGGCCGTCGCATGATTCTTTTAAGCTATGATATGTCCATGGAATATCTACATTACGCTCGCGGCAAAGAACCCGAACCTTATCAACATCTCCGCAAAATCACCGAAATTGCTCGCGAGCTGCGCTTCGGCATCGCCTACGTCAGCAAACTACACATCCTTCACCACCGCGAAGTCTGCAAAATCCTCGAATCTCTCATCATGATTGAGCGCATCGCCGCCAAAGCCTACCTCCGCGCCACTCACAAACTTCCTCAATCCACCAAAACCTAACCTATCTAGCCCATCATTTTACCCACATTTTTCCAAAAATCCCCGAAAAAGTCTTTGCCAAGCCGTCAAAGTATGCTATAATGACAATAAGCCTGCGAGCTTAGCTCAGTTGTTTAGAGCGCTTCCTTGCCAAGGAAGAGGTCGAGAGTTAGAGTCTCTTAGCTCGCACCACAGGATTTTACAGAGATAAACCCCTTTCGGGTTTATTTTCATTTCTAGCCACTTTCTCCGCTTGAGCCTTGCTCACACCCATCTTTTTCCTTTCTTACCCCTTCTAGGGCTTTATATCGCTTCATTAGAAGCCCTACAAGCCCCTTCTCGTTCATAGCCTTAATCAATATCAGGTTTATATGCACAAGCGCCTTACAGGCCGTTTTCGTGGCCAATCCGGGCATTTTATCGCCACCCAACCATACGAATCAGCCAATCTCATCGCCTCGCCCATTACCCATCGAGCGACCTATTTTCTAAAATATTTTAGAAAAAACTAGACGGAATTGTGATTAAGGTTTATAATTAAACTGGTTTTATTATTTTTTACTGTTGTTAATGTTTATCACAACGCTAACAACAGTAATTTTTTGTTGCTGATTGGTGGTTTGAGAATGGTTACCCAAACGCTCAAAGAAGCCTATCAGCTTCAGAATTACACGCTCTAGCATGTTGTTCCTTTCCGCCAATTTAACTCCCACTCCGTAAACTTTAAAAATGCCTAGCGTTCGGCCGCTCTGTGCTTAGCCTAGCATAGATGGGGTAAAAATACCAAGCATGAGCAAGAAGGAAAAACAAATTTCCCATTGCACTAAAATTGTTCAATCATCGAACTATAAACTTTTTTCGGTTCCAAATTTCTTTGCAACCTTTACTAGCGTCCGAAGCTTCGCTTCGTTGCGCGCTCATCTTAACTCTCTACATTTTTAGCATCTTCATCGCGCGCAATGTTGAGACTTCCCGCCCGGGAAGTCTCAACAAAAGTACGCCGCTTTCTACGGCGTACTTTTTTTCAAGCGAAAGCTCTCACTTCTATCTTTAACTTATTAATATAGTTTTCTTAGGGAAATACTATTGTCTCATTTTCCTCATTGGCTAACTGCGAGAGGTGGTACGGCGCTTCGCGCCTTTTCCCACTCTCACCTAGCTTACCCTCCTGCCAACATTAAGGTTTCGGGTAAAGAAGTAGTCGTGGGTCTATCGACTTCACCCTTATAGTGTTACCCAGCCCTACTCCTTGGTCCTATTTACGGCAAATTTTCACTCTTATAAATCTGTCCTACCAACCCCAATCACTCTGTTCAACAATACTTAATCTCTCCCCTCTCCCACCAATTAGCTAGTAGGTGTAGTAATACAACGGAGGGAGAAACCATAGTTACGACTATAATTAATAGCCGGAATCACAACACTAGAACCAACATTTAAATAGTATGCCACATGGTTACTACATGCCGTTCTCGAATACCAATAACCATTAGAGGATTCAAACTCTAGCTTGCCACTATTAATCTCCCCTGCGAAGTTAAACCTATACGGTAAAGACTGAAGCCGCATAGCGCCCTGTTGTCTCAAATTACTATCAGTAGTGGAATGATAAGTATAAATATTAGCGCGAGTCATCAAATTGTTAAAAGCACCTTCTGCATCTCCCGTTGGCAATTTCCAACCTTTGGGGCAAACACTCGAGTTCACATTCCCACT
>CAYODP010000004.1:0-5760 GCA_964402815.1 uncultured Candidatus Saccharibacteria bacterium
CCCACACCTCCATTTCTCCGAAGCGCTGACCACCATTCTGAGCTTTACCACCGAGCGGCTGCTGCGTAACGGCAGTATACGGACCAGTAGAACGAGCGTGAATTTTGTCTTCGACCATGTGGTGAAGTTTGAGCATGTGCATGACACCGACCGAAGTACGTTCATTGAATGGCTCGCCGGTTAAACCATCGTAAAGTTGAACACGGCCATCGCGGGCGAAACCGGCCTTCTCGAGTTGATCAGAGATTACTTCATCCGGAACACCGTTAAAGGATGGCGTAGCCACTTCATAACCGAGTGCACGCGCTGCCATACCGAGGTGAATCTCGAAAAGCTGACCGAGGTTCATGCGGCTTGGCACGCCCATCGGACTCAGCAAGACGTCGACTGGTGTACCATCTTCCATAAATGGCATATCTTCCACTGGCAGAATGCGGGAAACTACACCTTTGTTACCGTGGCGACCAGCAATTTTATCACCAACACTAATCTTACGCATTTCGGCGACGTAGATTTTAATTTGCATGATGACGCCAGCTTTTAGCTCGTGACCTTGTTCATGAGTGTAGATACGTACGCCTACGACTTTACCAGTTGACGAACCGTTCATACGCACAGAAGTATCGCGAACATCTTTGGCTTTTTCGCCGAAGATAGCGCGAAGGAGGCGCTCCTCAGAGCTAAGCTCTTGCTCACCCTTTGGCGTAATCTTACCAACGAGAATATCGCCAGGCTGCACTTCCGAACCAACTACGACAATACCATCTTCGCCAAGGTGGCGCAAACTGCGCTCTGGTACATTTGGAATATCGCGCGTAACTTGTTCGGGGCCGAGCTTAGTTTCGCGTACTTCAACGTCGAAATCTTTAATATTGATAGAAGTCAAGGAATCGTCGCCAACCAAGCGCTGCGAGATAACGATAGCATCATCCATGTTGTAGCCACGCCAAGGCATGAAGGCAACTAACAAATCCTTACCAAGTGCGAGTTCTCCGTTCATGACGGAAGCGCCTTCGATGAGAATGTCACCTTTCTTGACTTTCTGACCACGCGCAACTTTGACACGGTCATTATAACAACGGTCATCGTTAGTTTTCTCGAAATGTTCGAGTTTATATTCTTTCTCACCAGTTTTGTATTTTACAATAACCGATACGCCATCAGCTTTGACAACTTCACCATCGGCTTCAGCAATAGTAACCTGAGAAGTATTCATGGCGACGGCATGTTCGATGCCGGTACCGACAATCGGCGCATCGTTTTTGAGCAATGGCACCGCCTGTTTCTGCATGGCGCAGGCCATCAAAGAGCGGTCGACACGGTTTTTCTCAACAAATGGAATCAAGCTAGCGGATGTACCCAAAATCTCTTTATGGGCTGCATCGATATGGGTAACTTGGCTAGAAGTCACTTGGCTTGGGCGGCCATGCACGCGAGCGGAGACCCATTCCTCGACAAATTCGCCTTTGTCATTGAGCTTCACGCTAGCATCGGCGATAATCATGTCTTCCTCGTGCGCAGCGTCGACATAAACTACTTCGTCGGTAACTTTACCGTTTTTCACCACGCGATAAGGTGCTTCGATGAAACCATATTCATTAACGCGCGCATAAGTAGCAAGGTTAAGCACGAGACCAACGTTGCCACCTTCTGGCGTTTCGACCGTACAAATACGACCATAGTGAGTCGGGTGAGCATCACGCACATCGAAGCCGGCGCGTTCGCGGGTCAAACCGCCTGGGCCCATACTAGACAGACGACGCTTGTGAGCAAGTTCGGAATAGCCGTTAACTTCGTCCATCAACTGAGAAAGTTGGGAGCTCGAGAAGAATTCTTTGACGGCCGCGACGACTGGGCGCGAGTTCAAAAGTTGCGATGGAGTGACTTCTTTAGGGTCAGCCATCAGCATACGGTCAAGGATGTTGCGCTGCAAGCGCAGCATACCGAGACGGAATTGACGCTGCACCAATTCACCAACCAATTTTACACGGCGATTCGCCAAAGAGTCGATATCATCAGCAGGTTCTTGGGTGTTATTCAGACGGATAATTTCTTTGATAATGGCGATAAGGTCTTTCATCTGTAAGGTGCGATGCGCTTCATCGTTAGGTGTATCAAAGCCGAGACGCTGATTCAGTTTATAGCGACCAACCCGCGAGCTATCATAACGACGGTAATCGAAGAAAGCGTGTTCAATCATAGATTTAGCGTTATCAACAGTCGCTAAATCGCCTGGGCGAAGTCGACGATAAACTTCAAGTAAAGCGGCTGGCTGACTGGTAGTCGTGTCTTTTTCGAGCGTGGAGCTGATATAGCTGACAGCGCCATTATCAACATCTTCAAAAGTTTCACGGATTTTCTCGTCACTCGCAATACCGAGCGCACGCAAGAAAGTGGTGACTGGAATTTTGCGACGACGGTCAATCTTGACGTTAATACAGCCGCTGGTAGTAGTCTCAAACTCCAGCCAAGCGCCACGTCCAGGAATCACTTTTGCGCCGTAATAATTCTTACCATTAACTTCGTCGGCCGTAAAGAAGACGCCCGCCGAACGTACGAGTTGTGAAACGACGACGCGTTCCGTACCATTGATAATAAAGGTAGCACGGTCGGTCATCCAAGGGTAGTCGCCAAAGTAAATATCTTGCTCTTTAATCTCGCCAGTAACTTTATTAGTTAGCTCGACTTTGACGTGCAAAGGCGCGGCATAAGTCGAGAGATTAAGCTTAGCAGTTTTCTCGTCTTCGAGCGGTTGTTTAAAATAATAGTCTTTAAATCGGAGCGACAACTTATTGCCATTGTAGTCGTCGATAGGGTTTAATTCGTTAAACACCTCACGCAAACCGGATTTAACAAAATCATCCCAGCTATCACGCTGGTGTGCAGTTAAATCTGGAATCGGAAGCACCTGATCGCCTTCGGTGAAAAAGACGCGTTCAGCTTTAGTTGATGCTTTGCTCACAGTTTCCTTCTCTTTTTAGTGGTTAATAATCTTGCCTCGCTATGCGAGAAAATTCTATATCACCGCCGGAGACTAAGTCGGCTTAACCTCCTTACGGTTTCTGGAATTTTAGCGCCGAAGACTACCGTGATGCTTGGTCCGCCCAGATTCGCCATTCCTGAGCTGAAACATGAATCAGAATTACCCAAAACTCCCGATTGCTTTAAACACCACACACTACTTCTTATCGTCCATTGTAGCAAAGTTTGAGGAGAAAGACAAGGGGTAGTTTGTTGTAAAAATCACAACATTTTAATGAATCTTGGGTAAGTTTTAGTAAAATGCAGACGTTTTTCGCATGAAAAGCCCACGCCGAGATGGCGTGGGTTGGTTGGGCTAGTTATTTTCTTTTTCTTTGAGCTCGGCGAGGATTTGGTCAACATTGGCCATCCTGTTGATTTCGTCCAGGCTAATTTTATGCTTTCGGAAGCATCCATAGCTTTTCGTTCCGTTGGCTGGACGCAAATCTCTGACTTTTAGCCTACGCCCCAATCGTAAAGCAAGCTCACGTATGGCTTGAATGTCACTTTCCGTGAAGACTGGCTCTGCGGGAGCACGTTCTTCACCAACCTCGTCCAATACCTGCTGCGCATGGCACATCTCAAGCAGTTTTGGTAAACTTTTGACCCGATACCTCTTATAACAAACTTGATATGCTGGCAATGTTTCATCGGTCCTGAAGTCTACAGTTGTCGGTAAACGGTGGTTTGTTCGGATGAAAGCGTGGATTCTATCTTCAATAATCGCCTGCGAATACAAACCGTTTGTCGGCCTAAGAAGGGCAAGCCCGGGGCGATTAGGCTCAAGCTGCGTCGCCAACTCCGGCAAGCGACTTAAGTTACCGAATCGCCTTCGATACACGCAGCTGCTACTCAGGTCTGGATGCGCATCAATTCCCTCCCTGCCCAACCATTTGCCAGCAGCAACACTTGCTTCCAGATAGGCTTTCAGCATGTCCTCGTCGGATGCCTTCTTTGTATCTATTGTCAGACCAGCAGCATCAGCCAGCTCCTGCCAACTAGAGAAGTACTTTTTGATGGTGGAGGGGCCGGGGTAACATTGATTATTTTTGATTTCCGACGCGGATGGCATTTTGCCATCTTTTGCGTTCTCCTGGAGGGATTTGATAATCGTCTCTCTGGTCCAGCTGTTTGGGATTCGGTAGTACTCGAGTCCAGCCGCTTCAATAGCCTGCTGACAACCGCCAAAAAGACGTTTAAGAGTGGCCCAGCTATAAAGCGGTCGAACATCGATATGACATAGCTTGGTTGTGTTATGCTCCCTGGCATAATCTTGCAACGTCCGGATGACTTCTTCTTTTGTGAACATACCTACCCGGCGTTCAATAAGCTTTTCCAGCAGTCGCTCGACATCCACCTTCTCCACCTTGAATTTTGTCGCAGGAATGTTTATAACCAGCGGTTCAGGTTTGTTGACAGAAGGAGCATAGGTCAGACTGCTAGTCAGACGCTCCTTAGTAGTAGTCTCCATCTCCAGAACCGTTGAGATTCGTTCGATATTGGCAACGTAGTCGAGCACGCGCACAGTACGTTTCTGTTTACCGAGGCGCAGACCGCGACCGAGCTGCTGGAAGAAAACTTTTGCCGATTCGGTAGACCTGAGAAAAACTACTACACCAGTCTCGGGTACATCAATGCCTTCGTTCAGCATATCAACTGAGATGATAATACGAATTTTACCGGCGCGAAACTTGCTAAGAACAGCCTGGTTTGCGCCATAGCTCTGGCCAGAGTGCATGACAGCGGCTTCGCCCTCGAAACAGTGAGCCATTGCGTTAGCATGCTCGACACTGGGGCAGAAAACGAAGATACGAGGGTCATCCAAATCAGCGGTCTGCTCGCGAATCGACGCCATAATCCCTTCGTCATGCTGCGGTGCGAAGATAGTCTTATTGAGCTGAGCTAGAGAGACTTTTTCGGTCGTAGCATGCGGGCCAACGTATTTCTCGAACTCCTCTTGCTTGAGGTCGTCGAGCATAATACGATAGTCGACGCACGCCAGCCAGCCTTGCGCCCAGCCATCATAGATGTCCATCTGGTAGATAATCTGTTCATAGGTTTCCAAGATATCTTGGCCATCCATGCGGTCCTTTGTAGCAGTCAAGCCAATGAGGAACTGTGGCGTGAAATAGTCCACCGTCGGTTGATAAGTCTCGGCCGAGGTGTGATGCGCTTCGTCTACGATAACATAGTCGAAAGCGTCCGCGGCAAATTTTTCACGGTGGTCACACATAGTTTGGAAGGTCGCGAAGAGAAAAGTTACGGCACGCGCGGTCTTATGATGGCCAGTAAACATACCATAGCTACATTCATCGCCAAACACTTTCTTGAATTTCGCCTTGGACTGAGCCAAAATCGGTTCCTGATGACAGAGATAGAGGATGCGTGCATTGGGATGCTCCTGCAAGAACTGCTGGAGGTCAAAGATGATGGTCAAAGTTTTACCAAGACCGCTCGCCATGACGACGAGCCCTTTCTTGACTCCGCTAGCTCTAGCTGTAGCGAGAGCAGCCATGCACTCTTTCTGATATGGGCGGGGTTGATAACTGGTCACATAAATCACTCACTTTCTATAGGATTTGGTTACAGAGAAACTGGCTAATTTGAAAATAACGGAAAAATGATTTTGTGAAAATAACTAACCTGTAAAAGAACTTTAGCGGAGACGCTCCGCCAACGAGCTAGTAGGAGATGTTGTAATATTCTGTAAGAATATTACAGTTCTAGAGGCTAGAACTG
>CAYODP010000004.1:5860-48410 GCA_964402815.1 uncultured Candidatus Saccharibacteria bacterium
GTAGGAGATGTTGTAATATTCTGTAAGAATATTACAGTTCTAGAGGCTAGAACTGTAATATTCTGTAAGAATATTACAGTTCTAGAGGCTAGAACTGGTTCTCCTTGTTCTATTGTAGCACAGATTTGTTATTTTGTCAACTATTTATGCTTTCTTGATACCCCGGAGACATCTGGCGGGCTGATTTGAGTAATCTGTTATTTTTGTCTCTTGACAAAAATAAGCATGTGTGCTATAATGGAGAGATAGGATGTTTACTCTTTGCACCTTAGACAAATTAGAGTGTTTCGTGTTGAACCATGCGGTCTGAATGGGCTGGAGAGCTTTCGAGCCGATTCACACCGTATGGCCAGGTTGACCCTGCCAGCGGATTTTATGCCAGGAGGCAGAGTGGAGGAACTAAAATGACACGAGAAGTCGCATTCTTAGATGGCTCAGCTCACCAACGTTTTCGCTTAGAATACGGCGTACATTTGGGCTCGGCTCAGCACCCGTTCTTAGTGGTTGACAGCTGCTACCGTGGGGAGCAAACGAGCCATCTTACTCAAATCGGTACCAGAGAAATCAATTTAAGCAACTGGCTGCTGAGGTTCGTGGAGAATCAAGGTAGCGGGGCGCAGGTTCAGATTTCGGCGCTGGTGAACGGCGAAGTACAACGCTCCAGCTGGTCGCTAGTCATGGCGCCAAACGCCAAAAACGGCCTGCTATTGTTACTGCGTGACCGGATTTCGGGGGCACCGCTAATAGAATGGTGTTCCGAGACGGATTTGGAAGAATTTATGGTGCGGAACAATGTCTGGGAACTGAGAATCGGTGACCCCAATCAGCTCTACCGAGTGGATTGGCAGCTCGACACTGCTAAGCAGCGATACGACCAAACCGAGACCGTGTTCTCCGATGGCAAAGTAACCTGTCTGCGGTCGGCTTGGACGTTGTCGGGCTATAATGGCCCGCTAGAGTTTGATGTGACCGGTGCGCGTTGGGTGGTTCAGCAGACAACGTCCTATTCGGCGATGCGCGGCGAAAATATCGTGATGCGCCGGCTGATTACCAACGTTCATCCGTCCGACATCCAGTCGGATTTGCTGCGGTTACAAGTATGGCAGCAAGCTCACCCCAGTCCCACTGCATTTGGCACAGTCCGCTAACACTCTTTTTCGAATCCCTCGGCTTGGCTGGGGGATTTTGTCGTGCAGGGTCTCTTATGACGAATAATCTTATTTCACCTCATAGCCTAGGGGAATACCGAGAAACATAATCGCAACATATAGTACTAGTAGCGCGAGCTTCCTAGACGGGCAGGGGGTAAAGGCCGAGTCTTTCTCTCGAGAAGAACAGAGATGAATAACAACCAATAATTGGTGTTAAACCTATTAAACCGTATTAGCCGTATTAAGCGTGGCTCACAAAAAGCCACCCTCGACGGCTCAGCTTTCCGTCAACCCTAGCGGGTGGGTGGTTTTTTGAACATATAAGCTCTCAACTTAAACGTTGGCTCGCAGTTAGCCTTATGTTCTTTCGAACTGTACTTATTATAGCGCGTCTGGGCGGAAGGCACAAGCTTTTTCTAAAGAAATCTTTGATTTTAGTGTTGTAATTTTTACAACATTTTTTATGCTGTATCTGTTATTTTTGTGGAAAAGTTGTTGTGGATTTTACAACATTATAGGTCTTAGGTATTTTAAAAGGGCGCCTTATTTAAAACCACCTGCTTCGATACTGTGACTCGAAATCCTGTAAAACTGGCTAAAAGAGCCCCGATAAGAGGCTCTTTTTAATAATCTCGAAAATAAGATTATGCTAATTAGATTTCTAAATCATCAAGGTCGGCGAGCTCGGCGCGAGTTTTTTCGGCCAATTCGCCACCATCTTCGGTCTCGGTTTGAACTTCGTCTTCGACGACTTCGCGCTCTTCACGGCGATGGCCGCCTTCACCTTCTTCATCAGTATTCACAACTTTGAGGTTGTAACGGGCGCCGTTTTTAGTACCGAGGACGCGTAAAAGCGTACGAATACTCTGAGCGGTAGCACCGCGCTTGCCAATCACGCGACCGACATCTTCGGGGTCGACGCTAAGAGATAGGAGCACACCGCGTTCGTCGATTTCGCGGTCAACAACAACTTTGTCTGGATTGTTGACGAGGGTTTTTACGATATATTCTACAAATTGTTGGTCAATGGTTGCCATAAAGTCTCCAGTTTATTTTGTCTATAGTTTTATTATACCACAAGCATGAAATTCTGTGCAAGGGTTTTCTGTGGATTAGAGGGATTACGCAAGCATGAACGTTAAGAAAACCTTAAAATTGAGCTGATTTTTCAGTAAACTTGGGTGAAAAAGTGCAAAAAGTGGAGAATCGGCATTCCGCTATTGACTTTTTAGCTTATCTGTGCTATAATGGTAGGTATAGATAATTCAAAATGGAGGGATTTTGATGCACGTTAGAAAACTAGCAACGATTTTGGCGATGCTGATGCTGCTAATCTTGGCAGCTCCGGTGGCGCAGGCGGCGGAAGCTGGTTCGACTTGGGACCAAGTGAAGGCAGCTGGGTCGAATCTCTGGGACAAGGCAAAGGAAAAAGCGCCAGAAGTCAAAGAGAAAGTCCAGAACGGGATTAGCAATGCTCAGGGCAAAATCTCGGATTTTCAGGAAGACCAAGAGGGGCAGTTCTGGGGCTGGTTTGAGAACCAAACTGGCGGTACTACGAATGATGACGCGCACAACCCAGACGGCAACGCTGAGTATGAACTTGGTCCGAACGATAACGAACCCTATGAACCGGGGCCTGGCGCAACGGAGAGCAAAGACAATCCTAGCACGACCGGGCCGACGGCAAGCCAATCCGATAGCGTCTCGAAGGAAGTGCTTGATGCTTATGGGTCGGATGGTGTTTACTATCATAATCCGAACGGAAGTGCAGCGGAAACCAAGACTGAGCCTAGTGCAGCTCCGGACGCAGATGGCTCAAGCGAGCCCGCGCAAGAAGTGCATGACTCCTATGGCGATGAAGTGATTTATCGCTATAGTGACGGTTGGTATGATGCCGATGGCAACTACTACCCGCCTAATATGAAGAATCCGAACGGTATTATTTCGGTGAACGGTAAGCTTTATCAACTGACGTCGGGTCGCGATTTGCAACAGACTGACGCTAGGCCGCACGAAGACATCGTGATTGACAATCGGACTTATCGGCATTATTTCCTCGAAGACGAGCTTGAAGCCGAGCCGGAGCAATCATCCAGCCATTTCTGGGAAAGGTCAGTTTCCTGGACGGACTTGTTGATATTGGTCGTCTTGATTGGCTTGACATTCATCCTTGGGATGAGGCCTTGGCGGCGACGGCGGCCGCATAACTAAGCTTTTATCGCTTTTGTTTAGTTTTCACCCCTATACCCTCAGCTGAACGGCTGGGGGTATCTTTTTTTGACGGAGATTTTGGTGGCAATTTGATGATATTTTTTTTGATAGCAAAGGCACCCCGAGGGGTGCCTAGCGTAGAAAGGAGAGTGAAATTAATTGGTGGCGTGCGGCGGCTGAAGAGCCTCGTTTTGGTGCGCGCAAGGCGCACAGTGAGCGGGGAGCTGCGGCAAAGTCCGGACTAAGCCCCAGGCTACGTCAAGCAGGTCGCCCGGGCTAATTGAGACCAGGGCAGGTTCGAAATAGTCATCCAGATTGACATCCATGATAATCACTCCTCACTATTTGCAGCAGCGCTGCTATTTGCATCACGGTAGATGCGTTCGCCGGAGTAGCCGTCAACGGTCATCATGATGCAGAAAGGGACTTTGTGGTAATTCTGCTGCTCGGCGGGCGGAAGAGCAAGGAATTCTTCCCTGGTGATTTCATCTTCGGTCTGATTATGGACGGCGATAAAATCAATCCAGTCGTCGGGACGGTCGGTGGGAACTTCCTCGCCGAGGGAGTTAACGAACCGGGGCTGCTTGGGTCTGCCGGGGTCACGGAAGATGCGCTCGACCGCATCACCACGCTGATTCACCTTGATAGCGTAAGGAATTTTGCGGTAATAGGCGCGCTGAAAAAGGGGTAGCCGCAAAAACTCCGACTTCAGAAGCGTCTCGCCGGTGATATTGTGCTCATAAAGAGCGTCCGGCCACGACGAATCAGAAGCGTGCGCGACCGATTCGGTGCTGAGATTCTGCCCCCTTTCGCTAATCAGTCGCTGCCCAGGAAGTAAAGAAATAGGCTCAAACCACATACTACTGCCTCCAGATTTTATTGTATTTTTGCAAGTCTAGCCCATAGCTCAGACTGGCAATTCATACAATAAAACCAATTCACAACCTTAAAATTAAGCTACTTGGCCATAATTAACAAGAGGCCATATCTCCATTATAGCACAGATAAGCTAAAAAGTCAATAGCTAGAACGGATTTCAAGCTAGATTTCGAAGACATAGGCGAGAGTGAGTTAAATTCTGCACAAAATTCGCCCCGTTACGGGGCGATTTGGCAAGATTTAGTAGTTTACTCAGCAGCTGGAGCTTCGGCAGAAGCGTCTTCAGCAGGGGCTTCTTCTTTAGGCTGATTCTTGCGAAGCTTGTCGGCGTGTTTAGCCTTGGCATGCTTCTCGGGAGCGGCTTTGTACCAAGCAGGAAGCTTGATGCCTTCCTTTTGCAAGATATAGGCTACCCGGCTAGAGGGCTGAGCGCCATTTTTAAGATAAAACTCGACTTTCTCTTGGTCGAGAACCACCTTCTTGGTGGCGGGGTTGTAATTACCGACCTCGGCAACAACACGACCCGAAAGAGGGTGGCGCTGCGCTTCTTGGACGACTATTCGGTACACGGGTAAATGTGTCCGACCATTACGCTGCATACGAATCGCTAGCATTTTTTCTCCTTATTAGTAATGTAGTGATTATAACAAAGTTTAGTATAAAAGTAAAGCCTTCGTTTGAGTTACAACTTGCTCTGCAAATACACTCTGCCTCGGTAGCCCAGGTCGGCGCCTGAACTAAGCGGTTTTGGCCTGCTGCTTGAGGTAGATCTTGACAGCTTCGGCAGCGGCATTACCCTCGGCTTCTTGCTTGGAATGGCCTTCGCCGATACCTTTGAGCTGACGCAGCACATAGACACCGACTTTGAAAGTTTTATCGTGGTCGGGGCCATCTTCGGAGATGACATGGTAGCTTGGCGTAGCGCCGTCGGAGTGCTGAGCGAGTTCTTGGAGGTAAGATTTGGGGTCGCGCCAAGTTCCCTCTTCAATGATTTTGTCAATTTTGACGAGAATGTGCTCGGCGATGAAAGCCTTAGCCGTCTCGTATCCTTGGTCGAGATAGATGGCGCCAATCACCGCTTCAAAGCAGTCGGCCAAAATCACGGCATGAGCACGGTCAGAGCCGTGTTTCTCGCCTTTAGAAAGGCGTACGAGTGGTCCATAGCCGAGCTCCTCGCCGGCAGCGCCAATACTCTCAGTGCGCACTAGCGCGGAACGCCAAGCGGTCATGATACCTTCGGGTTCTTCGTAATTGCGGAAGAGGAAATCCGAAGTAACTAGCTCGAGCACGGCATCGCCGAGGAACTCGAGGCGTTCGTTGTGTTCGGCAGCACTTTGCTTATGCTCATTGACATAGCTGCGGTGAGTGAGCGCGGTAATGAGCAGGTTGATATCT
Organism: uncultured Candidatus Saccharibacteria bacterium; assembly: GCA_964402815.1. Classification (GTDB taxonomy): domain Bacteria; phylum Patescibacteriota; class Saccharimonadia; order Saccharimonadales; family Saccharimonadaceae; genus Nanosyncoccus. Next base: position 11,497 of record CAYODP010000004.1, read on the forward strand.
TTGAACTCAAAACCCAGCTTCTCGCGCGCAAAAGCTTGATATTCTTCTGTATTCATGTTTTATAATCCTTGTCGAATCTTATTTCTTGCTACTAGCATCAGTTTTTCAATATCTTCGTACTCAATAGCTTCAAGAGCATCCTTAAACTTAAACCATTTAATTCCCTTCATCCATTGCTCTTTAATCGGGGTTTCGTGCTGATCAAGCGCCCGAACGAGGTAGATTTGGGTGGTCATAAGGACGAGCTTATCGATACGACGGTATTGAAAATGAATTTTGCCGAGCCATAGAAGCACTTCGATGTGGAAGAGCCCGGCTTCTTCGCCGATTTCACGAATCGCGGCCTCTTTGGCATTTTCGCCAGGCTCGATGTGCCCCTTCGGAATAGTCCAGCGACCTTTTGAATCTTGGATTAGCAAAATCTCGATGTCTTTTTGATCTTGGCTAGTCCGAAACACAATCCCGCCGGCGGTCGGCTCACGAACTACTTCTTGGATGGCCGGTTTTTTAAACATGCGTGCCGAAAGACGCGTCATCGTAGTAACACGTTCGGACTTGAGCGGTAAGGCCTCCGGGACTTTCGGTGGAGGGGTTACAGCTGGGGGTGGCAACGGTTTTTTAGCTTCATGGCTAACAAAACTATGCTGCTGAACCCCCCGTTTCTTCTGCTTTTTCTTCGCCATGTTGCTCCTCTTGGGTATCTGGCTGTGGCGCGGCGGAACGCTGTGGACGAGAAGCGTCTTCACCGTAAATCTCGCGATACGCGGTGCCGAGCACACCGTTAACGAATTTAGAGGAATTATCAGCGCCAAACTCTTTGGCTAATTCCACGGCTTCGTTAATTGCTACTTTGGGAGGGACAGTGTCACCACAATATTTCAGTTCATACAAACCCATACGCAGAATGTTGCGATCAACTGCCGAAATCGTCTCGAGCGGCCACTCTGGCGCCATAGGCTGAAGCGCCGCGTCGAGCTCCGCAAACTTGTCAGCTACGCTGTTCGCCAGCTGATAAACAAACTCAGTGTCACCCAAAGCTTTTGCGTACGGCTCAATGTCTTTAGCAACGATACTATCAACATTTGCCGTCGCATCTCCGGCCTTTGTACGGAATTCATATTCGTACAAACTTTGTAAAACAATAATTCTGCCCAAGTGCCGGTTACTAGCCATATACCTTCCCTTTTATTTAGACTTTTTAGTGATTTTTGTGGTGGTTGTTTTCTTAGCTTTGGTGGCGGCGTTAGCCTTCTTATCGGCTTTTTGCTGCTTGACGGTCTTAGTGTTCGCTGGTTTGACAGTCTTGACCTTGAGATTTGGGGTCTTCTTAGCGGTTTCAAAAACCTTGACCGGAGAGGTGCGATTAACTGCACGGGCCAACTTCAACCGCAAGTGGCTGCGGCGTAGACCAGTCTTGCGTGGACTACTTTGTTTCTTAGGTTCAGGCATAATACTCCTTAAAACTGATATTAAACTATAAAATCTATATTTAATTTTATCATAATGCAACCTTGCTGGCAAGAGGTATTTTTACTTGGATTGACAACTTATTAGAGATTTTACTTGATTTTTATCAGAATAAGCATAATTACTATTGACATTTTAGAGAAAGTGTGCTACAATGGGGTATGATGTGGTCAAAGCTACGTCATAATTAATGCACTTTAAAATGATGTTGGTAAAGACTTATAGCCCTATGTCCGATTAACTATTTTCAAATTTTTGGAGGGAAAACATGAAGAAGCGAGTAAATTGGACTTCGGTACTATTCTTGGCGGCCGTGTGGACGGCCGGAATACTGCTAAGCAAAATTAGCAGCGCTATGCGCGAAACGGAACTTGAGCTGGCTGTTAATAAGGCGCTCGCAAACGCAAGACGCACCAGCAAACGCGCTACGGCTGATACTGCAGCGAATGAATTAAACGGCACTCCCTTATGGGGCGCAGAAACGAACGCGAAGGTGCCTTTCGACGAGCCAATCCTGGAAGACGAGCCGGTCGCGCTGGAAGTCGGCTACACGACTAATGACGATTTTATCGCCATGGTTGATTTGACGACAAGTGAGACTTGCGACCGTTCACGGCCGATTGTACTTGAGCCCGACCATGACTATCGGCTAGTCTATACATTACCCAAAGATGCAACTAATTTAAAGCTTAACAAAGCGGTTTTTCAGGTAGACTGGTGGTCAGTGTCAGTTGACGCGGGCGAGGCGTCTTCTCTTTCGGCCGTTTTGTCCGACGGTACTACAACTTACACGGACACTATTACGCTAACCGCCAATGAGCAAAGCTTACGGCTTTGGTCTGGCGATATAGCCGCCTATGTACTCTATAGTGGGGATGAGCAGATTGGAATATTAGCGCCAGGTGCGGTTGATGGTTTGGTGGGCGCTCCGGTGTTCAACGACAATGATTCCGACCATAAGACTCCGACTCATATTGTTTACGAGTTTAGGACGGAAGCGCTGCCCGAAGAATCATCTACTACGGGTAGGACTCTTCCTAAACAGAATTCAGAATAGGAGCGTCCGTCTAGGCAAAATTAAACCATCTATAACGTCATACCAACATCAAGCTGGCGCCCAGATTTTCTGGGCGCTTTTGCATGGTTTTTGCTTGATTTTTGTGAAAATAAGCATAATTACTATTGACATTTTAGGGAAAGTGTGCTACAATGGAAGTAGGGACGGTGAAAACCAGACCGAAATGTACCTTAAAATGTTAGTTTAGTCAATTTTACAATCCAAATCTGAAAGGTGGTCTTTTTGATGAAGAAAGGGTTTGCAAAAGTTGGTAAGAGGTTGTTAGCTATGCTGATAGCAGTAATAATGCTGGCGACCGTGGGCGGTAATTTGGCTTTCGCGGCAAGTAGCCCAGAAGTAGCCGTTTCGCCTACCAAGACAGACGAAGCCGAGGAGGTTGCGTGCAAAGTTGCACTCTCGGCCGTGCCGGCGTTTTACACGCTGGACACGAACTACTGGACGGCCGGCTCGGACGTGCGCTACGACCCAGATTATGGCACCGAAGTGGCAACTTTCCGGCTGAGTAATTATGCAAAGATTACGCGGCTGATGAAGATGCTCTACCCGGCTGACCAAATTCCCTACGAAATTCAGCAGCTGACTAAGTATAATCAGCTAGATGGTTTGAAACGTAAGGTTTTTAGCGGCCAGACGCAACCGATTTGGGAGGGCTTAAGCACGACTACGCGGCGACAGATTGCACGAATGGACGCCGAGCACGCGCTGAGACACATCAAGCGGAAGCCGGAGTATGCCAAAAACGCTGAACTGCGGCAAAACGTAGACACGTATTTGGAGCAGACTTTATCTGGAGCGCAGCTCAGAGCAGGGCTGAAGGCAATTTTGCCAGCCTACGCGGAAGCGATTGATGGCTGGAACGTACGGAGCTTGCTGAGCTTTGCACGCTGCACGGCGCAAACTCCGCAATATCAGCGGTTGTATGCGCAGATGCAAGAGATTAATGGCGGCAGCTATGGCGTACAATCTCTGGTGCGACGGTTTAGCTATGACCAAGCGAAGGTTCGAGAATTAGGCTTGGCGCTGGCGACAGAAGCTTATCTGCCCGACGCGGTTTATGCGCTCGAAACGATGGCTATAGTACTGCCGACGGCGATGATGCCGGACGGAAGCGAAACGACAATCGCCCCAGACCAACAGAGCCCGATAGCGGTGCCTTACGCGCCGAAACATTACGAATAAAGCGTCACGCCAGCTAATCTCAAGCAAGAAATGCTCAAAACTAAACTAACATTTACACCACAATTAAGGCCTCCGATGGGAGGCCTTTTGTCTACCCCGCAAAACTTGTTAGACGACGATATTGATAAGTTTGGCGTTTTTCGGGATGATGACTTTGCGAAGGTCTTTGCCGGCGGTGAATTTCTGGACGTTGGGTTCGGCAAGGGCGAGCTCTTGGAGTTTAGAAGCGTCATCTACCAAATCGGCGGCAACAGTGAGACGAGCGCGAAGCTTGCCATTGACTTGCACGACTACTTCGACGGTGTCTTCGGTCAGATAGGCGTTGTCCCAGCGCGGCCATTCATCGTCGCTACCGAGGCGCTCGAGCAGCTCGGAGCCGAGATGTGGCGCAAACGGCTTAATCATCTTGGCGAGAGCGATTTTATCTTCACGGGTGGCGCCGATCTTGTAAAGCTCATTGACGTATTCCATGAGTGACGCTACGGCAGTGTTAAAGCTACAGCGGTGGATGTCTTCGGTCACTTTCTTGATAGTCTTATGGCGAAGAGAGATGGTCTGGTCGGCCTGCTGGCGGGTCCTGTCTGATTCTCCTGCCGCGGGTTCGGGAGCGCTCCCCTCATCGCGAGCTGAGTTTAGCGGCTCAGAACAGTGATTACGCGAATCGGACCCGCGCTCGCCGCCTGATAACCCGCGTTCAGTAGACTCAGCCACCCGCTCCGCATTAGAGGAATTAGACGATGCAGTATTCTCGCTCGCCGTTCCAGTACATAAGTTCCAGCAACGGTTCAGGAAGCGGTAGACACCACCGATAGCTTCGGTGTTCCAGGCGGCATCTTGGTCGTAGGGGCCGATAAACATTTCGTAAGTGCGCAAAGTGTCGGCGCCGTAGCCACTATCAATAACTTCGAGCGGGTCGATGACGTTACCCTTAGACTTAGACATTTTCTTGCCGTCGGGGGCGTTAATATAACCATTGTAAAGCAGCTTCTTCACGGGCTCACGGAAAGGTAAATAGCCTTGGTCGGCGAAGAACTTGCACCAGAAACGGACATAAAGCAAATGCGCCACGGCGTGATCACCACCAACATAAATGTCGGTGGGAGCCCAATATTTGACAGCCTCTGGGTCCCAAGCAGCTTGATCATCGTGAGGACTAGTGTAGCGCCAGAGGTACCAGCTAGAACAGGCGTAACCATCGAGCGTATCGGTCTCGCGGGTCATTTCTTCACCGTCAATGGTGACTTTGAGCCAGTCTTTAGCCTTAGCAAGTGGTGAACGGCCGGTATCATCGGGTTTGTAATCTTGGATTTCTGGATGCATGACTGGGAGCTGGTCTTCGGGAATCGGATGAGCATTTCCGTCTTTGTCGTAAGCAATCGGAATCGGACAGCCCCAGTAACGCTGGCGCGAAATTAGCCAATCACGCATTTTGTAGGTGACTTGTTTATGGCCGAGACCACGCTCTTCGAGCCAAGCCACAATCTGTTCGCGAGCGTCTTCGCTACGCGTGCCGTTAAATTGCTCGGAATTGACCAACTCGCCTTCACCATGATAGCAGCCCGCATCGGCGCTATCGTCAGGCCTCTCGATGACTTCCGTGACCGGCAAGTCGAACTTTTCCGCGAAAGCAAAGTCACGCTCGTCGTGGGCGGGGACTGCCATAATTGCGCCGGTACCATAGCCCATGAGAACATAATCGGAAACCCAAATCGGGATTTCTTCGCCCGTAGCTGGGTTAATCGCGTTGCTACCGGTGAAAACGCCAGTTTTCTCTTTGTTCTCTTGGCGCTCGATTTCGGACTTTTTGATGGCAGTTTGACAATATTTCTCGACTGCAGCGCGAGTATTATCGTTAACCAAATTCTTAATTAAAGGATGTTCTGGCGCTAGGACAAGGAAAGTGACACCGAAAATTGTGTCGGGTCTTGTCGTGAAGACTACAATATCGCTACCTTCCCTGTCAATGCGCTGGAGCGCTAGGTCAAACTCTTGCTTGGTCTTAGCCTTAGGGTGGTTAAAAAATTCTTCTTTGGTCAGCCAGATTGGAGATTGAATCGATTGCTCTTTGGCGCTAATTTCATCACGGGTCTCATCTTCGAGCGTGAAATAAACTTGATGGCCGTGAAGTTCACGATTAAGGTCTTTGGCCGGGTGATAAAATTGGCTAGTATATTCACCTAAAATCTTCTCAAGCTTGAGATTCTTATAGCCAGTCTCTTCGAGAATCTCGCGACGAGCAGCGGCTTCTACATCTTCCCCTTTCTCAATTCCACCGGTAACAGGCGCTACGCAGTCCATAGTCTGAAAATCGACCATGAGATATTTGTCGGTTTTGGGGTTATAGACCACGGCGTAGATTGCTTCGCGAGTCTCGAACTTTTTACCATCGCGCACAGCATCCTCATCGAGATATTTCGGACCACCAGCGACTGTAAACTTAATCTCGGCACCCTCGCTGCGGCCAATCCAGTTTTTCTGCATGGTTTTGATCTTATCAGGCCAATCAAGCTGGTCGATGTCGCGCAGAAGTTCATCAGCATAATCGGTAATTTTGAAGAACCATTGTTTCATCTTCTTTTTCTGGACTTCGGTGCCGCAACGCCAACAATGGCCATTTTCGACCTGCTCGTTCGCGAGCACAGTCTGGTCAACTGGACACCACCACTGGTAAGATTCTTTTTGGTAAGCCAAACCAGCCTTGTAGAGCTGCAGGAAGCACCACTGGGTCCATTTGTAATACTCAGGATCACTAGTGTTAATCTCGCGGTCCCAATCGATAGCATAACCGAGCTTCTTGGCCTGCTTGCGGAAATTCTTAATATTGGTAGCAGTGGCACTTTGGGGAGAAATACCGGTCTTAATGGCGTAATTCTCAGCCGGAAGCCCAAAAGTATCATAGCCAAAGGGGCGCAAAACATTCATGCGCTGCTGCGTGTAAAAGCGCGTCAAAACATCAACAATGGTGAAATTACGGACATGACCAACATGCAAACCGGCGCCCGAGGGGTAGGGGAACATTTCGGCGAGGTATTTTTTGGGTTTGGTCTCGTCGATGGGACCAGCCTTAAAAGCTTTAGTCTCATCCCAAATCTTTTGCCATTTTTGTTCGATTTGCAGAGGGTCATATCTTTCCATGATATATATTATAGCACATCAGAGGCGCGTTTTAATATGAAAGGAAATTTGGCCGATAAGGCAGCAACGCTAACGCTCATATTATCTTAAAGTCAATTAATCCTTGCGCCCGGTCTTACGCTTAAAGGTGTCCATTGCATAATGCGCCATATATAAATTTGTATTGAGCTGTTCGCGATTGTCGGACTTACGAAATGCTTTCCAAGCTCTGCGCAGGGCACCAAGTTTTTGATAACTTTCATTAGCTTGTCGAAGTTTTTCTTCTGCCTCAGCGATATTCGCTTGCAATTGTTCAAACTCAATCTGCTCAGCCCTTTCTGCCATTGCTGCCCAATTTTGTTCCGCTCTTGAATCAATTTGGTCGAGTTTTAGCATAGTTCTCATATCTGCGTGGTGCCGTGCGTTGGCGATTTTAAGCTGCAAGTCAGATAGCTCATGGTAGTCACTACCGACGTTGGCAGCTTCGACCCAAAGCGACCCTAAGTCGATTTCGGGAGAGTTAAAATGTCTCACCTCTCGGTCATCGATAAACTCTTGGTTGGTTTTTTGTAGCTCCGCAAGGCTTTTGGCAGCATCGTTATAATTCTTAAGTCGCGACGCGTAAATCATGGCGCCGTCGGCAGCAGTCGCCAACCCTGCTTCATCTACTCCTAGATTAAGTAATTGAGTGCGAATATTAATCAATGCAATACGCTCACGGTTGACGCTAGCTGGGCTGTCATCTGGATTCGGAAATCGATTATCAATGAAAGCTAGACGATGCGTAATTTCATCAAACTTGTCACGATTCGCACTAATCATGTCTTCGTAAGAATGATTCCTTTTGTTCTCGGAGGAATTAGCTTCGGTGGAGGATTTCATCTCATCATCATGAGAGTCAATATCTTCAACTTCAGCAAGCGGCTCATCTTCCTCGGGATTCAAGAGACTGTCTGCATATGCGTCAAGTAGGGCGTCCGCTTCTGATGATGGGACTTCTGACTCGGCGACTTTGATAGAGTCGCGTTGTTCAAAACTTGGCATTTCTGACAAGGTACTCCAAGGGTTTGTTTTTTCTGACGCTTGTGATGTATCTTCAGAAAAAGATTCGTGATTGTTCATGTTTTTGCCTCCATTTGCGTCGCCTTACAAAAAATGCGACTATTTACTAGTCGCGAAACCAAACAGTTCTCCATTTGTGAACAACTGCGTAAATAGCCGCATTCATGTCGCAAATGGATATTTATAAACTGTTTGATTTCGCAGTTCTATTATATCATAGAAATTGATTTATCTAATGAATCCAGAGGCTTAGCTAACTAGAACAAGTGCCTTAGTATGAAGTTGCCCCAGCCGAAGCTGGGGCGGAGTTGGTGGCTAATCTTGGACGGTCTGGACGATCGGGTCAACGTGCTGTGCGATCGTTTCAGCGATGGCCTCGATTGCGTTCTGGGAAGCGTCCGAATGGCTGCTTTGTGCCGTGGCGGGCTGCGTAGGCTGGGTGGACTGATTAGTCTGCCCCTGCCCGCTATTATTTTGACCTTTGCCTTTATTGCGACGGTGCATCAGGTTGAATACGTCTGCGTCAGCGAAGGCGGCGCCTACTATGCAAGCAACGACAATCTTAAAGAATATCCAGAAAAATTGCCCGATGGAGTCTTCGCTGTTCCAGATAGCATAAGTAGCCCAGACATGGAGAAGAGAGATAGTGATGAAGGATGAGAAAGTAAAAACCTCTAAATGCATCAATAGCGCAATAAGCAGAATTGTGACCCCACAGAGCAGAATCTCCGACATGATACGGTTGTGGCGCGCCCACTCGAGCACATCGTTGAAGGCGGCAGCAACATTCTCAGACGTCCAGCCGGCAACTGTTGCAACCAATACGCCAATCATCAATAACAAAGCGATAATTGCAACCCAGACGATGGCGATGCGCGACAGCTCAAACTTGAGAGTGTCATGGCCGAACCGGTACCTGAGATAAACGACAGCAGCAAAAGCGACTGCCACGAGCGTAATCATGCCAGCCAGCATGAGCAGAACAAAAGCGTACTCTTTCATGATTTCCCTCCGAATAGTAAGATTTTGACCGAAAAGACGGGCTTCTAGCTCTTTTTCACCAACTTTCTAAAATTACTAGGCTGTTTTGCAAACCCTATCTCTTCTTATTGTAGCACACTTTGATGAAAAAGTCAATGTTTTTACTGGCTGGAGGAGTTATGTTATAATATGATTACTATGCGAGAAGTAATCTTAGTATTGCACAATATTCGCTCGACCTACAACGTGGGGGCGATTTTGCGGACGGCGGACGGTCTGGGAGTAGAAAAGGTGGTGTTTTCGGGTTATACGCCGCGCTATAACGATGCGGAGAGTTTGCCGCATTTACGTGCGAAGTTGAACCGCCAGATTGCCAAGGCGGCACTCGGAGCGGAAGAGACGGTAGCACAAGAGATAGTTAAGGATTTACCGGCTTGGCTAGCCCAAAAACAACAGCAAGGTTACGTAATTATTGGCTTAGAAAACAATCTCCAGCCGCTTGAACTGCCAAAACGGCGGCTGCTGGAGGGCGGAAAACCGCTCAATATAGGGGAGAAAGTAGTTTTAGTCCTGGGCGAAGAAGTAGAAGGCATCCCCGAGGACATTCGCGAAAAAATGGATTATTTCTTAGAAATCCCCATGCATGGGCAAAAAGAGTCGTTTAATGTCTCAGTGGCGACGGGGATTGCGATATGGGGGTTGAAGAACTTGTAAAACATGGCGGTTGTGTCATTATAGGAAGTTTAGTGTTACTAATTAGACCCTTCCATAACTGATGAGAGCTAGCCGTAGCCCATTAAAGCCCTATTGGAGTTTATTGGGATTTTTCTTGTAATTTTTACAACATTTACAGATAGAAATGTCATTTTTACAACATTTTTTCCGTAAAACTATTGTGATTTTTACAATGTTTATGACTTTGATTCCTTGAGTGCCGGAATGCCGGATTGAGCACTAAAACCATCGTAATAGTTGGTTTTGATGGGAGGGTGGCCGATTTTGTTGGCGGCATCGACAATTTCTTGAACATCGTCGGTGAGTTTATAAATGCGCGCGTCGCGTTTAGAGATGAGCCCCATGGGCAGCATTTTGCTTTCGAAAAACTTGACCAACGGACGCCAAAAGCTTTTGCCGAAGAAGAAAACGGGCATTTTGGGCATTTTGCCTTCTTGCATAAGGATGATAATTTCGGAAAGTTCGTCAAGAGTGCCGAACCCGCCCGGAAAGAAGACATAGACTTTGGCAGACATGGCGAGCATAACCTTGCGGGCAAAGAAATACTTAAACTGTAAAGTGTCGGTAAGATACGGATTAGGCTCTTGCTCGTGGCTAAGAGTGATGTTGAGGCCGATGCTTTTGCCACCGTACTCGAAAGCTCCGTGATTAGCGGCTTCCATAATGCCGGGACCGCCACCGGTAATAACGGCGTGGCCATTCTGGGCGAGGAGCTGGCCGAGCTCGCGGGCCTTTTTGCAGTATTTACTGTCTTGAGCGAGACGAGCGGAGCCAAAAATCGTGACGCCTTGGGGGTAGGTGCGGACAATCTTAAGGCCTTGTTCGAGGTCGCGCGCGTAAGCTTTGGCACGTTCGACATCGGCAGCTTCTAGTTGTTTGAGGGTTTCTTCATCAAGCATGGTGCTCCTTTCGGTAAATTAGTAATTAGAAGTGATTGGTTGCATTGGCATGGGGTGTAGGTCGATTTCGCCATCGATGAGACCGGCTTTGGCGCCGTATTTCTGCGTGACTAGCGAAGCATTGGCCGCGGCGCGACAGAGCGAATCCTGAAAACTCTTGCCCTTTGCCCAGGCCGAGAGAAAACCAGCGCCAAAAGCATCGCCAGCGCCGGTGCGGTCGCGCACACGCTTTTGCTCGTAGACACCAAGACGGTAAGTTTCGGTGCGATTGGTAGCGATGGCACCCATAATCCCATCAGTAATGAGGACGACCGGGCAATGATTGGCAAGGTGCGAGGCCAACTCGCTAAGCAAGACGCCGGGGACAATTTGAGCAGCTTCTTCTTTGTTGACCAGTAGCACATCGACTAGCTCCAGCAATCCGAGCAGTTTCTTTGGCTGCGCGAGCTCGAGTTTACCAGGATTAAACATAACTTTGGCACCAAGCGCGTGGGCTTTTTCGAAAAAGCGCAAAATCGTCTCCATATCGCCACAAAGGCTGGTAACATAGAGCCAATCAGGATGGATTTCTTCGAGGTCGTCGGGAGAAAGGTTACGAAAACTAGCAGAAGCGCCGCGATAAGTCAAAATGGTGCGTTCAGCATTGCGGACGTCGAGCAAAATCACCGAACAGCCAGTATGACCATCGACAAATTCAACATAGCTACTGTCGATATTTTCTTGATCGAGGCAAGCAAGTACGGCCTCGCCAGCGGCGTCACGACCGATATTACCCATAAAAATTACTTCGTGCCCGGCGCGCGCAAGGCTTGCAGCAACGTTAGTGCCGCCACCGCCCACAGCATAAGTAACTTTGTCAATATCGACCTTACTACCGATGGCCAGACGACCAAAAATCGAAACGCCATCATCCAGCTCAACTCCTTCAAAATCGTCTCGGTCAAGCATGTAAATGTCTTGTAGAGCGGAGCCAATCGTCACAATGCGACTCATATTAAGACGCCTTTCTTCTCGGTCTCGACCAGGAGCGATTGATACATAGCAGCTTTGTCGGCAGCGTTAGTAATAGCACTACCGACATTAATCACATCAACACCAGCATGCGAAATCGCACGGACATTGCTTAGATTAGCTCCGCCATCCCAGCCGACCTCGACGTCGGGCTTAATAGCGCGGATGAGTGGGACTTTCTCGGTCTGCAGCATGTCCACGGCACCGCCCTGACGACCGAGCTCGCCAGCAAAAACCATGACATGATCAACCATGGCAATTAAATCTTTGACACGATTGGGAAAAGTGGTGCGCAGCAGGGCGAGACCAGTTTTAATCCCGGCAGACTTTAGCTGAGTAAAAAGCGCGCGCAAATCATCATCAACTTCGGCATGGAGAATGCACAGACTAGGCTTAAGATTCAAAATATGTTGCAAATGTTCACTAGGGCGTGCCGACATGAGATGGAGGTCTAGTGTAACGCCATCAAGGTCATGCATACTCGTGAGCGGCAATAAGTTAGTCGGGGCAAAGCTGCCGTCGGAGGCGTCAGCCTGGACGCGCTTAGTGAAAGCGCTGAAAGCCTTGAGGTTAGTGTCGAAAACTTCTTGACTATCGGTGGTGATGGTGGGGACGATGAGAGACATTAGCTATAATCCTTATCTAGTTTCTCGGCACGACGGGCATAGTTCTCGGATTGAATAGGTTGAGTATGACAAAAAGTCTTAATAAGTTTTTCCATCTCGTCAACGCTTAAATAGTCAGCAGATAGGCAGATGACATTAGCATAATCATTAGTACGAGCATGCTTAGTGCTTTCTTCAGTGCTAACATTAACTGCGCGAATACCCTTAAAACGATTCGCCTGCATAGTCACGCCATGAGCCGACCCGCAAACCAAAATTCCAAAACTATGAGCATCGGCTAGAACGGCTTTTGCAACGGCAACTGCTACATCATTATAATCATCATTTTCGTCGTAGTCTTGAGGCCCAAGGTCCTCGACGTGAACATTTTGATGACAAGAACTTAAAATCGGCAGCAGTTCATTCTTCTTCTCAAACCCGCGATGGTCGGCACCAAGATAAAGTGTGTATTCATGCATATAATATTATCTCCCGAAATCAACGGCTAGCTCGACCAAACGGTTAGAATAACCCCATTCATTATCATACCAGACCACTAATTTGACTAAATCACCACAGACAACATCGGTCAGCGGTAAATCCACGATGGCGGAGTGCGCATCACCGCGAAAATCGGAGCTTACGAGCTCATCGTGCGTGACGCCCAAGATACCTTCGTAATATGGCTCATTCGCCGCGCGCTCAAACACGCCGTTAAGCTCTTCGACGGTGGTTTTACGCTTCAAAACGGCGGTGATATCAGCCAGCGAAACAACCAAACTCGGCACACGCACCGACAATCCATCAAACTTCCCTTCTAAACTCGGAATCGTCAGCGCGGTGGCTTTGGAAGCACCGGTTGTAGTGGGAATGATATTCACAGCGGCGGCACGGGCTTCGCGGAGGTCTTTGGCGGCGTCATCCACCAACTTTTGCGAAGCGGTATAAGAGTGTACCGTGGTCATCATGGCCTTCTCGATACCAAAATTGTCCTCAAGAATCTTCATAGCTGGGGCGATGCAGTTCGTAGTGCAGCTGGCACAAGAGAGAATTTCGTCATCAGCGGTAACAACTTCTTCGTTGACACCTAGGACGACGGTTTTAGCGCCGGGGCCTTTAGCCGGAGCAGAAATCACTACTTTGCGCGCGCCAGCTTTGATATGCTGACGGGCATCAGCCGGATTACAAAAAACACCAGTACACTCCATGACGGTATCAATCTGGAGCTTGCCCCAAGGGAGCTTCAGTGGGTCGGGCTCAGAGAGAAAGAGAATTTTACGATTATCGATAATTAAATGCTTGTCGTCATAGCTAATATCGTGGTCATAAACACCATAAGCGGAATCATACTTCAATAAATGCGCGAAAGTCTTGGTATCGCCTAAGCTATTAATAGCGATAATCTCGGCGTCACTGCGTTCAAAAGCAATCTTGAAAGCACACCGCCCAATCCGACCAAAACCGTTTATTGCCAATCTTACCATCTTGCCTCCTAAAGCTACTTATACTTAGTATAGCATAGAAAATGCTGATGTTTAGAAGATTTTGGGAAATTTAGGCGAATTTTGAGGATTTTGTGGGCAAAATGCTTGCATTTTCCGCGGATTAGCATAATTAGTATTGACTTTTTAAGTAATGTGTGCTATAATGAAAGGTGAGGGATTGCTTCCCTAGTTCTTTGAAACAGTTTAGTCAAAATTTTAGAGAAAGTGGTGATTTTGTGAATATATCAACTTACGCGCAAACCTTTTTGCCAGACCCATGGAATGATTATAGCTTTTACCGAATTACGAACGTTGACAATGTGGACTGCCCCTGTGATGGCGATCCCATACGGTCAGGGTTGTCGGTAATGGCTGAGTTTCGGCCTAGGCCTGTGAGTTCAGCAGAGCAACGAGAGAGCCCGTATGTACGCTTTCGTCAGTCGGTGATAGTTGTCCCGGATGATGGCGGTGAGATGCCGAGCAGCGACGTGTTAGATGAAATGCTCTCAGCCCTGTTTCACAAGCAGGCTTTCCAAGACTGGAGAATCACGATGATTGATTTTATCTATACGATTCGGTTCTCAATTGAGTTCATTCTGGAAAGCCCAGCGCTCTTGAAAGCCAACCAAAAACGGCTAGGGGAGCAGAGTTCTAAGGGCGTGGAAGAGTTAAGGTTGCCAGCAGAAAAACTGCGCGTAATGTGGGACATCACGAAGCAAAATGGCATTGAAGGTTTAAACTTCTTGGTCGCTTCGCGAGGAGCTGGTCACAACTGGACAGCGTTTCATCTTGAAGCCGGTCTGCCAGTTATCTCCGAGATAGAATCTAATCACCGTCGAGATATTCGATTTATCAGGCCGACGCCGCGGGCTAACCCAGACCAGGACTCGCCAGAATGCCCGGCGATTATCACGGAAATGCACACCTAAGATTTTGGACTGAGATAAGGCCGCCTTCGGGCGGCTTTCTCATACCTTTTAGCTTTAGCTCTACACCAAGAATCCTATCTCATGACTTTTGGTTTAATACTGTCCCAAAAATCCCCCAAATTGGGGGATTTTTTGCGTTGCTTTCCAACCGGCACTAGGCACGGGCGAAATGTGCAAAGGCGCGGTTGGCTTCGGCCATGCGGTGGCAGTCTTCTTTTTTCTTGAAGGCAGCACCTGTTTCGTTGTAGGCGTCGACAATTTCGGCTTCGAGGCGCTTCGCATAGGGCATACCTTGACGAGCGCGCGCAGCTTGGACTAGCCAAGAGAAGGCGAAATGCTGCTGGCGGTGACCGCTAATCGGAAACGGAATCTGATAGTTAGCACCACCGACACGACGGGATTTAACTTCAAAATCTGGAGAAACATTCGCAATCGCTTTCTCGAAAACGGCAACTGGGTCTTCGGACTTGAGCTTCTTAGCAGCGCCTTCGAGGGCTTCATAGACAGCACGTTCGGCGGACTGCTTCTTGCCGTCAAGCATGGATTTGTTAATCAAGCGTTGCACCAGAATCGACTGATACTTGCGGTCTGGGGAGACTTTGCGCTCAAGAGATTTAGTAACTTTGCGTGGCATAATTATTCTCCCTTCTTAGCGCCGTATTTAGAACGGCCTTGTTTACGACCTTGAACTCCTTGCAAGTCGAGCGTACCGCGGACGATATGATAGCGGACACCCGGCAAATCTGGCACACGACCACCGCGAACCAGCACAACGGCGTGCTCCTGGAGGTTATGACCTTCCCCGCCGATGTAAGCCCAAACCTCTTGACCGTTGGTCAGACGGACACGAGCGACCTTGCGAAGCGCAGAGTTTGGCTTCTTTGGAGTCTTAGTAGTCACCTTAAGACAGACGCCACGCTTAAGCGGAGCGGCTTGCTCGTAACGGCGGGTCTTGAGTGTATTAACAATGGAACCAAGCGCCGGAGCTTTTGACTTCTTGGCAGCTTTCTGGCGTGGTTTACGAATCAACTGATTGATAGTTGGCACAGTAAATTTCCCTTTTTAACTTTAACATGAGCCAAGCTTTTTACAGCAATCGAGCCTGGCGTGAAACTCTGATATAGATTATAGCGCAAATGGTAGAAAAATGCAAGAATTTCGGGCAAAGTCTGGGATTTGGGCGAAAACCGAACAGAATTTGTGGACATTGTTCGGATTTTATAAAACTAGATGGCGGGAATGTCTAGACTTGCGGTGTTGTTTTATTGATTGCCTTTATGGGCTGAGTTTTAGGTATGGAAAAGCCCGGGCACGGAGGCTCGGGCGGTATAGGGTATATGTAGCAAATGTGCAATGAAAGTTAGAGCTGATAGGGGTTTGATGAGGTAGTGGAACTAGAAATCGATGCCGGGACGATGGCGCAGGCCGTCGTTGATACGCCGACAGGTGGCGACTACGGCATTCAGTACGTCGTCGTCAGTCTGAATCAGGTGGGACGGCAGGACTTTGGCAAACTTGGCTTTCATGTACTGAACGTCTTCGTCGGTACGGCACTCGGACGCAATCGCACTAAAATGCGGGTCGCGGCTGAGCGGAAAGACTTGCGCCTTAAAAGCGCTCTCTGTCAGATTGGCGATGTACCATCTGGTCGGGTTGCTCTCTTTGCGCAGCTCTACCATGTTATCAACCTTCTTTCATAGATTTTAAAGACCCTATCTTTCTATAGTAGCACACTTTGATGAAAAAGTCAATACTTTTTGTGTTTATTTTGACAAAAATCAACTAAAATTAGCTATTTTTAGGGAATAAATAAGCTGTTTTTGAGCAATCAAGCACAAAAATCACCATTCTAGGCCGACAAACCTAAATCGCGGCTGGTTTTGTAGTCGATGCGGGCATAATCGCGCGAGAAAACTTGGCGAAAATAGTAGTCAACGATGGTGCGGTCAGTCTCGACACGAGCGTGATAATCGCCGTTACGGTCACGCTGAGGAGAATAATTGCGGTCGTTAGTGATGAAATTACGCGGCGTGAAGGGCTCGAGCTGGTAGCTTTTGGCGAGGTCGTTCATCTGATTAAGGTGGCGAATCAGGTCGTCGTGCAGCCGATTGCAATAGTAAAAGTGAGCTTCAGGGTCTTTGCGGCGCTCAGCGATGTCTTGATTAGCTTCAATGCGCTTGAGCACTTTGCTCCAAGTGCTGCGGAGTAAGTCGCTGCGAGCTTGAGATTCCTCGGGAGCAAGCGACGCGTCAGCTTGGATGGCGCCCTGAAGGGCGTGCATGCGCTCGGAATAGAAAATACTCGAGGAGGCTTCGACGGTAGCACCTTCTTGATGGTCGAGAATGGTAATCTCCTGAGCGGCGGAGCGAGAGTAGGGGTCGCCGAGGCGGTTGTAGGTGTTGGCGGTTTTAGTGGCGTCTTCCATGTAGCCCCAGATGTGGCCGATTTCGTCTTCGTAGCGACGTAGGGTGGTTTTGTAGCGCTCGCGCGCGGCAGGGTCATCAAAATCAACCGTCTGGCGGTAATCGATGAACTGAGATTCAAGGTCATTATATTCTTGGCCCCAATACTTAACATTCTCAACTGCTTGCGCGGCGGGGTCGATTGAATCTTCTGGAAGCTCGGCAGTTGTAGCGGAATCGGTTGGGGCGGGTTGGTCGCCCGCAAAGGCGACTTGGCTCATGTCCCAAGCGTTATTCTCTGAGTTAGGGCGATGGGGAGATTCGAAATTCTGCATAATCTTATTATAGCATAAGAAAACCTTGAGCAGAGAAAATCCCCCATTGATTGCAAAATCACTGGGGGACGCTGGCACTATGACAACGAGAATTATTTCTCAGTTTTCTTGGCGGCTGACTTCGGCTTAGCGGCAGCTTTCTTGACTGGTTTCGCCGGAGCAGATTTTTGATTGGCATCAACTAAGAAGGCAAGAGTTTTGTCAATGGTGAGACGATTCTTGATGTCTTGACGCACTTCCGGCTTCTTGAGACTGGCGAGAGCTTCTTTGGACTTTTGATAAATGTCTTTTAGCTCGGCAATCTTGGCATCAACCTCGGCTTCGGCAGCTTCGATTCCCTGCTCGCGAGCGAGGATTTGCAAAACCAATGAAGCTTTGACGCGTTCTTCGGCAACTTGACGGGCTTGTTTCTCCCAATCTTCGAGCTTCTGACCAACGACAGTTTCGAGGAATTCTTCGAGCTGCATACCGCGGCTGGCGGCATTGCGGCGCATGTCATCGCGAATAAAGCGTAGCTGGTCTTCAATGAGAATAGCGGGGGCAGAGACCTTGGAGGCTTTGACCAATTCGGAAACCAAAGCGTCGTGATATTGCTCGGTGGCGCGGTAACGATTTTGGGCTTCGAGATTCTTTTTAATATCAGCCTTGAGCTCGTCCAAATTCTTAAAATCGCCACATTTCTTAGCTAAAGCATCGTCTTGGGCAGGCTCTTGAACTTCGTTCACCTGCTTGAGTAAAGTTTCGAAAACGACTTTCTGACCGGCTAAGCTTTTCTCGCCATAATTCTTAGGGAAAGTAAGTTCGAGATTAAACTTGTCGCCAGATTCATGACCAACGATACCTTCTTCGAAGCCAGGAATGAATTGCTTGGAGCCGAGAAGCAAGTGATAATCTTTGGCACTGCCACCCTTGAATGGTTTACCATCGCGCTTACCGACGAAATCAATGATAACTTCATCACCCATTTTAGCGGCGCGCTTGACTACAACTTTTTCGCTGTAGGCACTAGCGATATTATTCAGGATTTCTTGAACGTCGGTCTCGGTAGGCTCGATATCGGGCATTTTCGCCTTGAGCTTCTTGAAATCGCCGAGTTTAATATCGGGGAGAACCTCAGCCGTAGCGGTGTATTCGGCACTTTCGCCAGGAACGTACTTGCTAACATTCACCTGCTCGATAGCAATCGGAGGTTGTTTCTCCTGCGCAAAAACTTCCGGCATAGTAGTACGAACCGCAATTTCGATGGTTTCGCTGTTAATATCGTTCGCCGAGACATGTTGCTCAACCATGGAGGCCGGAACTTTGCCCTTGCGAAAACCTTGGACTTTAAGATTGGCGGCGATTTTCTCAAGCGCGCGATTACGCGCAGCCTGCATATCGGCAGCATCCAAAGTTACGGTTACTTCCACCTTTGTATCAGATAATTTCTTCGTCGTAGTCTTCATACTGATATTATATCATACTCCTCTATTATTACCATAGTTATCTCTAAACACCGACAATTCCACCGCGTTCTTCGGTGCGAAGGTGACGAATCGTGTCTTTAACATCGGCACCAAGCTTGACTTTGGGATTGAGAATATTGTGCGGGTCAAAAGCTTCTTTGATGGCGGTATATAATTGCAGCTCATCAGGACTAAGCGATTTAGAGAGCATGAGCGCCTTAACGCGACCTTCGGGGCCGTTACTAGTTAATGAACCGTGACAAGATTCTACTAACTGTGTATAGAGACGAATAAAATCAATCATTTTCTTGCGGTCATCAATCGAACGACAGTCGAGGTCGGGGCGTACATAATAATTAGAAGTGGCAAACGAGCCAAAAACTGGCAAATCTAAGCCCAAAGTGCGCTCAAGTTCTTGCAAGCCTTCAAGAAAATCGCTGAAATGCATGCTAGGAATGAAAATATCATCGAGGATGGGCGTACGCTCGCCGCGCTCGTCTTCGTTGAGATAAGTCAGCAGAGCATTATCGACACATTGGAAAGCATCTTGATTCCCGGGAGTTTCTTCAACGTAGAAAGTGCCGGGCGGCAAAGCTTCGAGACAACGTTTAACGCGCTTGGCGGTGCGGAACTTGCCATAGCCAAAATCAATCAGCACAAAAATACCGCGACCGATTTTACGCACAAAAAGTTCCGGTTTCTTACCATGGTCAGAAGCATCTTCAATAATGCGTAGGTCGCAAATTTTCACCGATGCAGGGTCGAGGTCGCAGGCAAAATTCAAGAAACGTTGAGCAGACTTAAGGTCGTGGAAAGACACAGCGAGACGGCGCGAAACTGGCGCGACTGGCTCAAGATGCAAAATTACATCCGAAATAATGCCCAAAGTACCCTGCGAAGCAAACATTAACGGTAATAAGTTGACAGAATACTGCTCACGAACTTTAACAATATTGGCATAGCCTAAAGCGTCGAATGGGCGCATGGAACGGTCGAGAATCATGTCGTCGTACTTATCGAGAATTTTGCTAATCTTACGATAGAGGGCGCTTTCGCTACTATCACCACTGGCTTTAGCTTCAGCAGCGTGCAAGCTGAGCGGGCCAAGCTGAACGAGGTCGCCGTTAGCAAGGACAATTTCGGCGCGTTCGACATGCTGGAAGATACCGCCGTAACGATTCGCAGCGTTATCATTAGTGCAGTTGGCAATTAGGCTGCCGATAGTGGCGCGCTGGTCGTAATCAATCGGTAACCACATGCCTTGTAAACGTAAAGCTTCGTTGAGCTTACCTAAAGTAATGCCTGGCTGCACGCGTACTAATCGTCCACGGACGTCGATTTCTTCGATATGGTTGAACTTTTCCATGGAGATTAGCAGCCCGTCGCCAATGCTCGCGCCGGTTTTATCAATTCCAGAACCGCGTACGGTAACTGGTAAATAAAAATCACGGCTGGCGAGTTGGTCGGCAAAGCGCAGAAGCTTACGGATGTCGTCGATAGATTCTGGCACGGCCACAAGGCGTGGAGTAATTTTGAGAATGGAGCGGTCCATTGAATACGCCTCACAAATTGAAGGACGATCAAAAACATTCCCAATAGTATGACGATTTAGATACTCTGCAAGTTTGCTCACCCAATCCACCTATATTTAACTTATGCTAATTATAACACACAAGTTGAACGAAAACTAGAAGTTTTATAAATTGCTTTATTACGATAAATCTGATATAATATTGTAGTGAAACGATTAACTTATCACGAACAGGTGCCGAAAAAATGCTGGGTTGGTGAAACGCAGAAAGTTTGTTATGCAACGCGGGAAGAAGCGGAAGTGGCGGCATTAGTAGCGCAATACGACCATAATGCGCCACAGTTATCAGTTTATAAATGTGAATATGGCGACCATTGGCATTTAAGTTCACGTCCACAAAATCTTAAACGTGCACACCGGTCGTAGGCGCAGTGATAGCGGCTGGAGCTACTTGGGCGTAAGGGAGCGGCGGTTTGATAGTTGACGTAGGCAAGGGCGAAGGGGTTGGATGGTCACTGCCTTCGATAGTGATAGTCTGAGGAAGTCCACGAGTTTGATTGAGATAAGGCACAAGTGTTAAAGTAGCGATTTTAGTAACATCATTGATTGTGAATTGATTGCTACCGGTGTGAACATCATTTAAGCTAACCACAGCGTCGTCGATAATCACGAGAACTTGCTCGGCGTTGGTGCGAAAGTTAACTTGCACGGCGTAATTCGCGAGTGGAGTAGCGGTAAGTTGAGTGATGGTAGCAGCTTGCGGAGGGTTTGATTGCACATCAACACGAGCGGACATTGTGCTAAACATTTCTCCGTCGCGCACACGAACTTGAATCAAGCCCTGAAAACTTTTGACATAAGTTTGTTGAACGATAGCAGCACCGTTTTGAATCTCAAAGACGCCATCGCCGTTTAAATCCCAATCATAACTTAACTTTGTCTTATTTGTACTATTCGTGCTATATGAAGCACTAGCATCAAATTGAAAAGTTTCGCCAACAAAACCAGAATAAGTCGGTAGAGCAAGTTTAGCGACGGGACGATGCAAAATAGTGCTAGTCGATAACTTTAAATCATTTGCGCTGCTAAAAGCTTGACCGCCAGTCGCAGAAGTGAGCCGATGATAAGCAGGCTGAACTCTGGGCGGCGCAATGACATACAAATTAACTGGGTCGATTTCCAAGCTACGTTGCACAACCATCGGCTCAGTAGTACCATCGTAATCGGGATTATGATAAGTGGCGTCGGTGAGAATGACGGCGGTTTTGGTGGCGCCATTGTGCCATTTGAGCGTATTCATGGCAGTCATGACAGCCGATAAAAGTGATTCGCGATAATCGCCACCATCAGCTGCGTTTAGTTGGTCGAGTTGTTGGAATAAAGTTTCTTGGTCGCAACTAAAATCACAAAGTAAACGAGGTTGAAAATTATTACTATTTAAATCACGAAATTCGTACAAAGCCACGCGCCCATCTTGAGCATAAACTTGAGTGGCAAGATTTTTGGCTTCCTCGCGATATTGGTCTATCAAGCCATCCATGGATTTGGTTGTATCAAAAATAAAAACTAAATCATGCGGACTGGTAGCCGGAGCAGGCTTAAGCTGTTCATCATAATATTTAGTGATGGCTTGGCGAATATGATTGGCAGCGTCGAGATAAAGCTGCTCGGAGACGTAAGCGATATGGTCATCAACACTTAAGCCCGAACTGCACATAATATCAGACTTATTACACCAAGTACCAATCTTGCCGCTATAGCCAACCGCTTGATAAGGCCGCACACTACCCAGCACACCTTCGTAAGCGCGACAATCAGGAACGTAAATACGATAAGGCGAAAGATTAAGACCCTTGCAAGCGTCAGGAAAGAAGCGACTGATTAAACCAGCTTTCGGCTCGCCTTCGGGTAAATAAAGTTTGGGGTCACCAAAAGTAGTAACATAAATAATTTGATTAGCATCGAGCTCGGGCAACAAAGTCGAAATCAGCATGGCGCCTTGAGAATAACCGCCGAGCACAAAACGAGTCTGCGGGCAAGTATTAGAAACTTGCTCGAGGTAAGCTTTTAATTCCCCTTTGCCCTGCGCAACACTATTACCGAAAGCAAAAGCCGTACCCGCGCTCAATGCGGCGCCGACTAAATTATGAAAACCTTCAGCATCATCGCTCACGCGTACAGCCGGGTATTGATAACCGCCATGAGCAGAAGTGCCGAGTTCGTAAAAACTGTAGTGCAATTCACTATCAGACAAAGTAGTTTCAATATTACTCTGCCAGGCACGAAAACTGCCGTCGTTTAACTTTTCACCCGACCCACGCGCAAAAATAAACTGCACGTCATCACAAGCCGCGACAGCCGCAGCACGGCGAGGCAGAAATGCAGGATTAAAGGTTGTTGCAACGATAAAAGTTAGCGCCAGGTACACGGGGCGCCAACTTAATCGAGATGTTTTGAATTGAATCATGTTATCTCCATATAATATTAAATGATTTATGCGGAGTATAACAAAATTTTTTCAAAAATAACAAGCACTAGTACGATAAAAAGTCTAAAAAAGTTGTCCTGCGATGTAAAATGAGGTTTTACCAGTCGATTTCAGTAAGATTGTGCGCGTGCAAGAAATCATTAGCTTTTAGAAAATGACCATTACCGAAAAAGCCATTATAGGCTGAAAGTGGTGACGGATGAGCAGATTCGAGAACGAGATGTTTGTTCGTATCGATGAGTGACTTTTTGCTGCGCGCATCTCTACCCCAAAGCAAGAAAACTAAGTGCGGGCGCTGTTCGTTGAGATATCGCACGGTAGCTTCAGTAAATGTTTCCCAGCCTTTGCCGCGATGCGAACCGGCTTTGTGCGCTTCGACAGTGAGAACATTATTTAGAAGTAAAACGCCTTGCTCTTGCCAATGTTTGAGATTACCAGTTTTATTAGCATGTAAACCGTATTCATTATCAATTTCTTTATAAATATTAATAAGTGAAGGCGGAATCGGTTGCGAATCGGGAACCGAAAAAGCTAAACCATGCGCGGCACCAGGCGTATGATAAGGGTCTTGACCGAGAATAACAACTTTAACTGTGTTAAGGTCAGTGCTAAAAGCGCGGAAAACTTGCGCCTTAGCTGGAAACACTTGGGTAGTAGCATAAGCTTGATGGAGAAATTGACTCAGTTCTTGAAAATAAGGTTTGGCAAACTCGGATTGCAGAAACGGTTTCCAGCTATCGTGCATTTTGGATTACTCTTTCGTAGTTTGGTCGGTAGAAGACTTTTTCTTAGAAGTTTTAGATGTATCAGAAGGTTGCTTATCTGAGTCATTCGAACTAGTAACTTTTGTCTCTGACTCAGTGATAACTTCAGCTTCTTCGACTTCACTGCCCGCATCAACAGCAGCGTTATCAGTTTTATGGCTGCGCTTGGAACGCAAACATTGCATCATCAAACCGAGACCAAGCACTAACGAAACTAGACCAATCGTCCAACCAATCACTGGTACCATGACAGCAAAGCCAAGTATGACGATACCAAGCATGGCTTCAATGAAGTTATTACCTTTGAAATGCATGGCTTTTTCGATTAAAAGTTTACCCAACCACAAACCGCTGAAGGCTTGCGCAAGATAAATCATAATCAGATAAGCTGCGAGTAAAATAATGCCAGCCGGCGCACCAAAGATAGAAATAAGCAAGAAGACGCTAATGAATGGCACGAAAACTAGAACACCTAGACCAATCAGTAAATCTTTACCAAATTGTAGAGCGTTAAGTTCGTGTGCAACTTTGCGACCAATGCGCGGGAACAAAGCCAAGAAGATAACCATCGTGATGAAGAGGCCAGAAATGCTAATAAGTTTAAGAATTAGAATAGCACTAGCGCTAACTTCAAAATCTGTCACGACGGTATAACGCTCAATTTCGCTATAAGTAACATGGCTGAGGCCAATGATATCGGCATCGTCATTAACAACAAGTTTGCCTTTGATAGCAACTTCACCTTCGATAGTGAGCGTATCGACATCAAGATTAACATCGCCATCAATTTTAATACCATTCAAAGTAACTTTATTACCGCAAGCAGCTAAGTTCCCTGGCAAATCGGTATTAACTTTGATGATGTTACCAGTGGCAAAAACATCGCGACCAATTTCGGCGTCTTCAGCTAAGGTAATGGAGTTGCCAGCGATAAAAGTATCGTGTTTAACCTTACCAGCAAAGTCGATGGTATTACCAGCGATAAAAGCATACTCGGATTCAGTCTGGAAGCCAAGCTGATTGCCAAAGGAGAAAAGTAAACCGCCGTTACGATTAGTAAGGTCGAGATTATTACCGGCAAAGAGTACATTGCGACCAAAACGTACGGCGGCGCCTTCGTCATCAGATTCAACGGTAAAAATACCAGAAGGATTCTCGGTTTCTAGTGCGGAGACCGGCTGTGCTGCGATGAGCCCTAAGCTACAAAGCACAGTAGCGATAAAAGTTAATATTAAATTTTTCTTCATGGCTACTCCTTACCTTCTTGCTGAAGAATATTATATTGTTTTGCGTAATGATGTGATTTCCAAACCTGGGCGGCAATCAGACAAATGATTAAGACCATTGCAGCATAAATAATTCCGTCAATACTGAATTTAAGAGCGGTGCCGAAAATTAAACCGACGACACTGACGATAGCGATTAAGCCGAGCAATAATACAACACTATGCAAATGATGGCTAGTGCGTTCTTGGTTGGCGCGAGCGAGGAGAGCTTGAGTAGATTCAGCATAGCGGCGAGTAGTTTGCCAGAGCGACTGCATATAGCTAAGCGTACCAGCGAGGGCGGCGTAACGATAACCAGAAATCGCAAGAAAATCCATTAGCTCTTGGTCGCTTTTCACGCCGTGTTCGCGTACATCAATGTAAGTGGACATTTGAGCTAAACGACCTTCGATAAGTAAACTGGTTTTCTCATAACGCGCAAGTTGCGTGGACATTTGCAAAAGTTCGGAGGCGGTAGCAGCGGGAGTTTTATTAATGACATCAATCTTACCCCAAATGGCACGATGCAAGTTAAGATAACGATGCAACTGACCCTTAAACTCGCGAATAAAAATCTGTTCTTCGATATAATGTTCGATGTCGCCGGATGTAGACTTTTTATTATTGATGAAATAATATTTATCACCGCGCAAAACATTATAATTCTTGCCTTCGAACTCAAAATATTTTTGGCGCTCGGTCTTGGCGAGCAGTTCAGAAATATCAGCATTAGTCGCATTATCACAAACGATAAAGTAGGGATAGATATTCTCAACCCGCGAAAGCTCTTTAAAAACTGGCGCGCCAGTGCTAAAAAGATAATTCACGGCCGGAGAAAGGCATTGTTCGTAATAACCATGCAGGCGCTCGACATCAGCAAACAAAGTCGGCTCGCTGACTTGATTACTGCTAACAATAATAAGCCCGTCTTCGAAAAGTTTAACTTTAATATGCTCGGCGGTAGTAAAAGTTACGAACTCTTCGTTAGCGACACCGTACTCGATACTATCAATTTTGAGATTTGCGTGCAAACTAGCTAATTTATTTGTATCTAAACCTAGCTGCGACACGCCATCGCGCAAAAAGTCGTAAAGTTCCGACAGTTGCAACGTAGTACGCTGGAACCAACCGCCAATATAAATACTTTTGATTTTCATTCGCCTCCCTTAGCGCCACTGCGCCAATCATTGACCTCACTTATTACTACCATCATAGCATAGTTTGGCGAGTTAGGCGAGAATTTCGACAAGCTTCTGGCGACCGCGAGCGCCAGATTTAATAACGACACAACTTTTGGCCACACGAAAATGTTTAGCTAGGAGCTGGATGAGTGCAGTATTGGCAGCGCCGTCGATTGGCTTCTCGCGCAGATAAACAGTTAACACATTACCCGACGCGAGCACGAGCGGGCCTTTCTTGGAACCAGGTTTGACGGTGACGGAATAAATCATACTGTATATTATATAGCGGAATTGGGGTTTATGGTATGATAGAATAAATGCGTGATGCGATAGTTGAGAAATTGTATAACTTGCAAGATGTGAAATATCAGAAATTTCATAGCAAGCTATGTCCGGGGACGACAAATATTATTGGTGTGCGTACGCCAGAACTGCGGAAACTAGCGAAAGAAATTTTGCGTGGTGATTATCAAAAGTTTTTACAAAAAGTGCGCAATGAATATTATGAAGAAACTCTGTTGGAAGGTTTGGTAATTGCGGAAGCAAAACTTCCGCTCGCAGAAAAAATTGACTTAATACAAAAGTTTGTACCAAAAATAAATAATTGGGCGGTTTGCGATTTGGTTTGTAGCAGTTTTAAGTTTAAAACTCATGAGCTACCCGAAATATGGAATTTTATTACAAAATATCAAACTTCATCGCAAGAGTTTGAACTGAGATTTATGATTGTGATGATGATGGATTACTTTCTGACAACGAAAAAGTTACCAGAAGTTTTCGCGATAGTAAATCAAATCAAAAGTGAAGCTTATTATGTAAAAATGGCGATAGCTTGGCTTGTTTCGATGGCGTTAATAAAACAACGCGATGAAACCTTGGCTTTTCTAGAAAAGAATAACTTGCCGGATTGGACGCAAAATAAAGCGATTCAAAAAATTCGCGAATCGTATCGTGTAAGTGACGCTGACAAACAATTAGTCTTGCGATATAAACGTTAATTTGATAAGCGGAGGCTTACATCAGATTCTAAACTTTCGAAAAAGTCGATGGTGAGATTTTCGTAGGCACACGAAGGTAAGATAGTTAAGTTTGCGGTAACTAAATCAGACGGAGTTTCGGCAATAGCTTCGACTTCGGGATGATTAAAAGCGACCAAGATAGCCGGCAAAATCAAACATTCGGCGACGTGAAACAAGAGATGCCCGACAATGAGCACACCACCCAGCAGCCCGAGTTTACCGGCTTTGAACTTGTGTAATTGTTCTTGAAGATGACAGTGGCAACAATGTTTCATAATTAATCGCATTATACCACAGCTTTAGGAAAAGCCAAACAATTATCTGACTAATCAAGATTGACTAATTCATAATCTCGACTACCGAGACCGAGCTCGGCGGCATGCTCGATGATATGTTGGCCTTTTTGCGCTTCAACACGACCGACAAACTTATCACGACCAGGGTCGTTTGAGGCATAAACTAAATCTAGACAAGCTTGGTCGAGGGCGACAGGATCGAGCGAGCCAGCGATACCGATATCGGCCATGCAAGGAGTTTCGGGATTGGGCGAACAATCGCAATCGCGCGAAAGGTTATTCATAACGTTGATATATAGAATAGGCTTGTCTTGAGACTTAAAATGGTCGGCAACGGCTTTAGCAGCTTCGGCCATGGATTCGGTAAAATCGTCTTGGGCGGGCAAAATCTGCGCAGCGGCTTCGGCACTGACGAAAGCCTGCATAAATTCGGCAGGATTTTTAATTTTACCGGCAGTGTGAATATAAGCTTTGCCACTCGCGGAAGCGATACCGATGGATTGATTCTTTAGTACGCCACCAAAACCAGCCATTTGATGACCTTTGAAATGAGCAAGATTAATCATAGAATCATAATTATCAAGATTCTTCCCCACATAATCAACATCTAAGTGTTTGCCTTGCGTCACGGGAAGAGCAATTTCGCCGTCGGCATCCATAATATCAACCTCAGCGATATCAGTAAAACCATGTTCCTTAGCAGTTTGCATATGCACATTAGTCTGGTCGCGAGCGCCAGCATAAGCAACGTTGCATTCCACGATTGTACCATTAACTTTTTGAACTAAATCTTTAATCAAATTAGGCTGTAAGAAGTTGTGGCCGCCTTTCTCGCCGGTCGAAATTTTAATGGCAACTTTGCCAGTAGTGGGCACGCCAAGTGCTTCGTAAATCTTAATCAATGATGCTGGAGTAATTGTTTTCGTAAAATAAACCTTGGGTTTGTCCATATTTCCTCACTTTCTTGTACTTAATTATAACAGTAGTATGTTAAAATTGAATTATGAAATTGCGAGGTTTTGAAATTGCGGAAGGCTGGGAAGAGCGCGCGATTAATTTGCCAAAGCGGGCGACGACACATTCGGCGGGTTATGATGTGGAAGCGGCAGCGGACATTGAAATTCCAATTTTCCAACCTGGACAAGCGCCAACTTTAATTCCGACCGGATTAAAAGCTTATTGTCAACCGGACGAGTTTTATATTATCGCCAACCGAAGTTCAAACCCGAAAAAAGGCTTAGTGCTGGCGAACGGGATTGGCGTGATTGATGCGGACTATTATAATAATGCCGATAACAATGGGCATTTCCAAGTGTTAGTTTTTAATGTGTCGAACAAACCGATGCAAATTAAAAAGGGCGAGAGAATTGCGCAAGTGATCTTCCAAAAGTTTCTCACAGTGGATGACGATACGGCCAGTGGCGAGCGCGCAGGCGGAATAGGCTCGACTAACTAGATTCGTTTAAGCTTGGCTTCGCGAGGTAAGTGTGCGATAATGAGGCTAGCTACAAGAGTTTTGACTCTTAGTACATTATAAAGGAGGTTGGTTAATAATGTTGCGTGATGCCATTTATGTGCAGTTACTGCGACAATTCCAGCGTAGCGGACAAAAGATACCGGAAATTCTCTATGATGTGGACGATATGCTCTGGTCATGTATTGGCGCATCGGCAGAACGAGCAGGCCTACCACTGGAATGTTGTGCTGCAACTTATAGCGTAACGGACAATCCGCTGCTAGCCAAAGCTGAGCAAGAGCGATTGATTGAATGTTTCCATGACGTCAAAACGTTTCAAAACATGCAGTTCTATCAGGGTGTTGCCGATATTTTGCGCCCTCGTGAACTGGGAGCAGAGGTGAAGCTAAAGACTAATAGTTTCTCGGAAGAAATTGCCCAAGCAAAAGAAACTCAGCTACTAACAGCGGTGCCGGGCTTGCGTGCCCAAGATATTGAGCACAATATCATTTCTTGGGACAATCGGCACAAAAAGCCGATGTCGGAAACGACGACGATTTTGGCTGATGATAGCCCTTACAATGTACAGGCGTCGCCAGCGTTAATCAATTTTATGCCGGCAACGCTCGCCTGGACGCATGATGCTTGCGCTTTGAAACTAGTGCGAGGCCGGCTAGTGATTCGCACGAATAACTTGGTTGAGATGAACCTAGAAATCTACAAACTCACTGGTGTGCTGATGGGACTGCAGAATCCTCGCACATGCGAATGAATTTAAAGGCACCTCCTGATAAGCGTCTTCTGCGGAAGGCGCTTATTTCTTTTTGGAAGTTGTTTGAGAAGAGCGAGAAGGCTTGGGAGACTGGTGTTTTTTATTTTTATGGGATGAGGGAGCAGATTTCGGCCGAGGCTGAGGCTGACTGGGCGGAGGAGTTTTGGCGTTACGGTTGGTCTTAGGCTTAGATTGATGAGTGGAAGTTGTGGAAGTGACCACAGGGGCTGGCTTTTTAGCAGTCGGATTGGCGGACGGAGCTGGAACTTCGGCGATGGGGTGGCCATGTTCGTCCACGAGGACAGTTTGGAGATGTGGGAGAACGATTTTCTTGGCCAGTTTACCACTGATAGTGAAATCAATGAGGAACAATGCGTAACCAACGGTGAGGTCGAGCACGATGACGAGCAACAACCATTCTAGCATGTTCCAGACGCCGAAGTTACTATAATCAAGCAGCTCAAGCGGGTACCGCCAAGTCTCGGTGCTAGGCATAAGCTCGGCGGTAAAGACCATGGTGGCAGCATAACAAATCGGTAAAGCTAGCCAATAAAAGGGGTCTATCGCGCGCCAGCGACCTTTTTGTGCGAACAAAGCCCAATCTAGCAAAATTAAAACCGGTAGTACTAAGCAGATTACCCAAACTAGCCATTCGTCGAGTCGTGGCATGTAAACTTCGTAGAGCGAAGAGAAAATCGCGGCGCTACTAGCGAGCAAAAAGCCCATCAGAATCATGCCGTCGAGCATTGGGCAAGGCTTACGCCCAGGGTCGTGCTTGCGACCAACCGTAATAATTAGCGCACAGCTCAAGAAATAGACCGACGACAAGAAAAGTAGCCAAGTCGGGAAGAGGCGCAAAGAGCTCCAGCCGTAGCGCCCGAGAATATACCACTCACAAGCGAGAGCGATAGCTCCGATAATCAGGCTTGAAATGGCGGCAGCGGCGCGTTTACGGATGTACATAATATTATTATATAGGCATAAGCGAAAAAATACAACGCGAATCTTGCGGGCTAAGACTGACGATTGGCACGGTAAGTTTTGATGGCTTCCGCGAGAGCTTCGTGTCCAAGCACGGAGCAATGGAACTTATGCTTAGGTAAGCCGCCGAGGTAGGCGGTAATCTCCTCGGGGCCGATTTGCAGAGCTTGGTCGAGCGTCTTGCCCTTAACGAGTTCAGAAAGGGCTGACGTAGAAGCGATGGCGCTGGCGCAGCCGTAAGTTTTCCATTTGACATCAACAATGCGATTATCGCGGATTTGCAAAAACATGCGCATTTGGTCGCCACAGATAGGATTGCCGACCGTACCGACGGCGTCATAAGTATATTGACTCTCGTCACCCATGAGAAAATTGCGCGGACTGAGAAAATGTTCTTTCACGAGCTCGGAATAGACCCAGGGAGCAGGGGAGCTAGGTTGCTTGGGAATAGCGGTATTAGTAGCAGTATTAGATTGCTCGGGGATGGCCGAAGGACTGGGCTGCATAGGACTAACAGAGGTGATTTTACTATTGACTTTTTTACAATTCTGTGATACAATAGAAGGTTGAGGTGTAGTTTTGTCTACCCCTGTGGGCTGACTTTTAGGCATTTTTTACTCCTGTTTTAATGGTACTGATTCCCTGCAAACGTTTGACAATATCTGGCAAAACTTGCATCACTTGGTCTATATCTGATGCAGTGGTGTCAAGCCCTAAGGAAAAGCGGATGCTACTGTGTGCTACTTCGGCGTCGTGACGAGTAGCCATTAAAACATGACTCGGACGAATATCGCCGGCAGCACAAGCGGAACCGGTGGAGACTTCAATGCCGGCTACGTCGAGATAAAGTTGGATTGATTCCCCTTCGGCGGCTTGAAAACTCATGTTGAGAATGTTGGGCAAAGTATCGTGAAGAGGCGTATTACTACTGCTGTAAGATATGGTATTGAGAATGCGCTGACGTAATTGGTCGCGAAGCTTGGCGACAGCTTGATAAGATTTCCAGGTACGTTGCTGATAAGTCCAAGCGGCGGATTCGCCAAAGCCAGCAATAGCCAGAATGTTACTGGTGCCGGCGCGAAGTTTATGTTCTTGATGACCGCCATAAATTAGCGGCGTCAACTGACGGCCTTTCTTCACATAAACCAGGCCGACACCGAGCGGGCCACCGATTTTGTGGGCCGAGCAGGTGAGATAATCGACATCGAGTGCTTTGACGTCGATAGGAATTTTGCCGAGAGCCTGGGTGGCGTCGGTGTGAACGGGGATGTGATATTTTTTACAATGCTCGACAACCTCGGCAAGAGGTTCGAGCGTGCCAAGCTCGTTATTGGCGAGCATGATAGAAACTAGATTGGCGTCATGAGGGATGGCGGATGGGTCAATGCGCCCCCAACGATTAACGGGGAGCAACTCCAGCTTGCCAGCGCGAGCGCGCGCGGATTCTAGAACGGAAGGATGCTCGATAGCGCTAGTAACGATAGACTGGCCAGCGAAAGTATTGATGACGGTATTATTGGATTCGCTGCCGCCAGAAGTAAAAATGATTTCGCTAGGGTCAGCATTGATGAGCTGGGCAACTTGCTGACGAGCAGTCTCAAGCAGATGAGCGCTGAGCTGACCGGCGCCATGCAAAGCGGCGGCGTTACCGAAATCGAGCTCGATGAGTTCGTGAAGTTTGGCTTTGACGGCTGGTAAAAGTGGCGAAGTGGCAGCGTGATCAAGGTAAATCATAGGCGGGAATATTTGACAATGGTGAAATCGGTGCCTTCGAAGGTACCATTTTTAATAACTTGACGCGAAAAATCAGCATGATTGAACTGAGGGAAAAAGGTATCGGCGGGTTTGGCGCGATGAACTTCGGTAAGATAGAGGCAATCGGCACGGTCGATGAACATTTGGTAAAGTGAAGCGCCGCCAATAATAAAAACAGCTTCGGGAATTTGAGAGAGGAGCTGCTCGAGCTCGGCAGGGTTATGGCACCATTCAACTCCGGAAACATCTTGGCCATGCGACGATAAAACAATGTTGCGGCGACCAGGTAGCGGACGGCCGATTGATGCAAAAGTTTTGCGCCCCATGACGACGGCGGCGCCCATAGTAGTTTGCTTGAAAAATTGCAGGTCTGCGGGAATGTGCCAGAGTAGCTCACCGGCCTGCCCGAGACCACCGTCTTCACTAACGTTAGCAATTATATTTAGGCTTTTCATATCGTTTCTCCTATTCTATCTCCAAAATTTTAGCCGTGCCGTACTCTAAATGTAATAGCCTCTGATTACGAGAGCCACGGAATTTCAAGGTGAGGTCACGCTCGGCCAAGATGAAGGGGCCATCAATGAGAGCGTCAAGAGATTTGAGAAAATCGACTGCGGCGTCACCCATTTCGAGAATATGTTCATAAGTAAAACCAGAAAATGACCAGATATTCCAGCCAAGCTCCTGACGACACCATTCGGCAATTTCGCGGCAAGCTTCGGGCTGAGAAAAAGGTTCGCCACCGCAGAAAGTAAGCCCGGCCTGGCCTTTGAAGGCGCGAAGACGATTTTTAACTTCGTCTACATCCACCAGCACGCCGCCATCAAAAGACCAAGTCTCGGGGTTTTGACAGCCCATGCAATGATTAGGACAACCTTGCGTCCAGAGCACGGCGCGGAGGCCGTAGCCATTGACGATGTTGTCATGTTCGAGAGGTCCTGATAGACGAATTTGCATATGTTTCCTTTATGAGTAATATAGTAGGGCTGGCGAGGCAGACCCTACTATATATTATATATGATATTTGATGTGACGTTACATTTTGCCGGTCATAGCGGCTTGCTCGGACTTGGCGGCTTCGCGAGCGTCTTTTTCGGCGACGCTATAAACGCCGTTGAGGTTTGACGCTACTTCTACCGAATTGGCATTATCAACATCTTCGACTTCGCAAGCACAGACTTTGGCGGAAGTGGTATCGACATTATGTTTAACACGGTCATGCTCCTCGGCCTTCTTACCGTCGTTCCAGCGCTCCAGGCTGCCAACGAGATAACCAGTGATGCGGCGGAGACGTTCGAACGGTACATCACCTTCGAGACGACCACAAGCTGGACAGCGCTCACCTTGGATAATACCAGAGAAGCCACAGACTGGGTCACGGTCAACGGGATGATTGACGGAGCCATAGCCAATACCGGATTCCTTCATCTTGCGAATGACAGCTTCGAAGGCTTCGATGTTTTGGCTGGGGTCGCCGTCAAGCTCAATGTAACTAATGTGACCGGCATTACAAAGGGCATGATAAGGGGCTTCGATCTCGATTTTATCAAAAGCGGAGATGGGGTAGTAAACTGGCACATGGAAAGAATTAGTGTAATAATCGCGGTCGGTGACGCCGGTGATTTTGCCGTATTCTTTGCGGTCGATTTTGGTAAAGCGGCCAGACAAACCTTCGGCAGGGGTGGCGAGCAAGCTGAAGTTAAGCTGATATTTTTTGGCATATTCGTCGCATTTTTCGCGCATATGAGTAATGACGTCGAGACCGAGTTCGCGAGATTCTTCGTCTTCGCCGTGGTGTTTACCAGTCATGGCCACAAGACACTCCGCCAGACCAATGAAGCCAATTGACAGAGTGCCGTGTTTAATAACATCACGCAGAGTATCGTTCATACCTAGCTTCTCACTGCCAAACCAGTTGCCTTCACCCATCAGGAAGGGGAAGTTGCGGACGTGTTGATTGGCCTGGAACTCATAACGCTCAAGTAATTCATCGGCCACTAAATCCATCTTTTCGTCGAGGTCGCGATAGAAACCTGACCAGTCGGCTTCCTGGCGCTCACCGAGACAAATACCGTGTTTGATGCCGAGACGGACAAGGTTAATCGTGGTGAAGGAGAGATTGCCGCGGCCGGTCGTAATATGGTCAGATTCAGGGAAAACGCTACTATAAACGCGAGTGCGGCAACCCATGGTAGCGACTTCGGTACGATAATCGCCCGGCTTGTAGCCTTCGAGATTAAACGGCGCATCGATGAAGACAAAATTCGGGAAGAGACGCTTGGAAGAGACTTCCATGCTGCGCTTGAAGAGGTCGTAGTTGGGGTCGCTAGGATTGTAGTTGATTCCCTCTTTAACCTTGAAGATGGAGATTGGGAAGATTGGAGTCTCGCCGTGGCCAAGACCAGCTTCGGTGGCGTCGAGCAAAGCTTTGCTAACTAAACGACCAGCTTCGGTGGTGTCGGTGCCGAAATTGATTGAAGTAAATGGTACTTGCGCACCAGCACGAGAATGCATAGTATTAAGGTTGTGGATGAAGCCTTCCATAGCTTGGAAAGTTTGCTTTTCGACGTCTTCACGCGCATCTTTGATGACGGATTCGGGAACGCCGAGCTCTTGAAGTTTAGTTTCGTCTTTACCATATTCGGCGTCTTCAGGGATGGTGATTTTGAGGCTGTCGCCAGTGAAATCATTATACTTCTTGAGGTTGCTCTTGAGAGCTTTGCGGAAACTTTTGTTCACACCAGGCGCCATAGCATAATCGAAGTTCGGGATGGACTGACCACCGTGCTGCTCGTTTTGGTTGGCCTGGAGAATGATGGCTGCGAGCGCACCGTAGCTGCCGATGGAATTAGGAGTGCGCAGATGGCCATGACCGGTGTTGAAGCCGCCGTGGTCAAAAAGTTGCAGAGGGTCGGTCTGGCAGCAAGTAAGCGTACCGGTAGCATAGAAATCGAGGTCGTGAATGTGAATGTCGCCATTATCGTGAGCAGCAGCAAATTCTGGGCGCATTAAAATGGTCTTGGCGAAAATCTTGGAGCCTTCGGCGCCGAATTGGAGCATTTTACCCATGGCGGAGTTACCGTCGACGTTAGCATTACCACGCTTGACATCAGAATCTTCGGAAGCATCCGCTACGGCGATAGTTTTGTAAATATTCATGAGGTTGCTCTTGGCTTCGCGAATACGGTTGCGCTCTTGGCGATAAGTAATATATTGCTTGGCCGTGCGTTTGAAGGCTGAATCCATCAAAACTTGCTCGACGATGTCTTGAATCTGCTCAACGCTAGGAGTGCGCTGCTTGATAGTTTCCTCGGCGACACGGACAACTTTATCAGAAAGTTGCTTAGCACGGTCATGCTTAAACTCTTCTGTAACTAAGCCGGCCTTGGCGATGGCTTCGGTGATTTTGTTGGCGTCAAAACTTACGATTTCCCCGTCTCGCTTGACAACTTTTTTGAACATAAAAAATATACCTCCTAGTTTGTACCTAATGTGTTTGTGTTATTGACTGATTATTTTATATTCCCTGACACCATATTTAGTGTCTTATAATCATTTTAAGACACTATATATAGCGTGTCAATATAAAAAGTTACGCTAATTTGCGGATTTTGGGCGACATTTCATATCAATAAAACAGCGGTGGCGA
Source organism: uncultured Candidatus Saccharibacteria bacterium (assembly GCA_964402815.1). Taxonomy (GTDB): domain Bacteria; phylum Patescibacteriota; class Saccharimonadia; order Saccharimonadales; family Saccharimonadaceae; genus Nanosyncoccus. The sequence continues at coordinate 47,380 of CAYODP010000004.1, forward strand.
CTGTGGAAAAGTCGGGAGGAGAAAAGATATTTTAGCGGAAGTTGAGGGGGGTTAAAAGTTGCAAAACTCTAATCGCGATTAGAGTTTTAGCATAGCCTAACAGGGGTGGAGGTTACTACAAACTCTAACTCGGATTAGAGTTTGGGAAACTTAAGAAGATAGTATTTTCTGTCCCAAAGGTTGGAAATTGCCAACCTATGGAGCTACTGGCCAATTCCAACTATTGTTTAATATTGCACATATTGCCGACAATACGGATGGGAGTATTAAGCTTAGAGGTTTACCATATGATTTTCACTATGTTGGGTACACGCTTAACGGTCTCTTGCAGGTTGAGACTTCTTACGGGTATTATTGGTCGCGTACGGCTAGCGACAACCGGAGCGCGTACATGCTATACTTTAACGTCAGTAATGTCAACCCGGCTCGTAGTGATGTTCGTTATGGTGGTTTCTCTCTCCGTTGTATTACTACACCTACTAGCTAATTGGTGGGAGAGGGGAGAGGATTAGTCTTAACTAAATCATTTTATAGAACAATAAATATTATACCACTTCTACTAATCCCACTAACGGGGTCTAGGTGAGCCTCTCATCATCTCGAGTTAAGTTAATTTGCTTCAGATGCATCATCACGAGAATCTGACCCGGCTCAGCCTTATAAAACGACCGCCTTATAGTGGGATTAGTTAGAGGTGACTACAGAAACTCAATCGAGAAAATGATTTAGTTAAGACCTGTACGGTTGTGGTAAAAAGTTATTATCAGCAACGTTCTATTAGGCAGTGGACGTTTTAGCAAGGCGATTTATTGTCTAATGCGCTTGCCAAGCGCAGCGGTTTTGTGTACAATAAGGTTGTTAGATAATTTAGTTTTAATGCAAGCGCTTTTTGTGAGCAGCTATGTTTAAAGATAAGAACGGCACCGCGAGGTTAGCCCTGAATCTTTAAGCATAACAGCTTGCAGACTAGGTTATCTAACACCCCTTGCGGTGTCGTTTTTATTACTTATGGATTTTACGGCACCTAAAAG
>CAYODP010000005.1:0-46700 GCA_964402815.1 uncultured Candidatus Saccharibacteria bacterium
GACACTCTACTCCATTCGTTACTATGCAATTTTATCAGCACAGTAACACAGAAAGTAAGCGCGAAGCTCTATCTGTATATACCAAAGAAATGCAGTTTTAAGTCCAAAATGGCCTCAAAAATGGCCTCACATCAAAAATAGCACTCCCGAAAGGGGGTGTTATTTTGTGTTTCTGAGGCTATTTTACCTCTGTTATTCTACTAATAATAAACAAGTTGTAGCTCAAAACACTTTTACGTACCCACACGATTTCGAGTCGTGCGCCTTCAACCACTCGGCCACGCTTCCACCACTAATTATACCACACCTCGCCCCCTTCAGCTACTATCTCTGCCCACCGCGCCACTGCACATACTCCTGCAGCAGTGGAATCTTGCTCAGATACTGGTTCCACATCCCCACCAGCCCCTTTCTCGTATCATTCGGATCACCATAATTACCAGCCTGCGTGCTATATTCGTATAGCGGCGTCGCCAAATCTCCCGCCGTCATCCAATCTCGTCTACAACCCGTCGAAGTCATCGGCGACACCACCTCCACATTTCCGAGCCACGCCCTCCCCCAATCATCGTTACAAAAGCTCCACACCAGCTGCCCGTCATTCGCCATAAACCCGTTCACCGCCACTTGCCCCGCCAGCATCGAATACGTCGCAAACCTCACTATATTATTCTGGAAATTCGGCGCCATGTCCGTGTTCACAGAAATCAACTGCGGCACATTCTTCGTCTTACCGTTCGGCTGCCACCCCTCATTCACCGGGCTTCTGTCCACTTCTTTATAAAAATCTCCCCGCATCCGCCCCTGCAAAAGGGAATCACGATATTCTTGCGGCGTATTATACGCCATCGCCGTTCCCGCAAAGAGGAAATCTGGGTTCACTGCTGTAATTTCCCTAAATCCCCCCGCCTTTACAATGCCCGACATCGTATTTTGTAGCACAATCGGCAACATCGTCGACGCCAAACCGTATGCCTCCCCAATCTGCCCCAAACCTTCTCCTCGCGCACCCCTAATAATGTCCGGCGCAAAGTGCCACAACCCCGTCTTCATATCTAAATAATAGCCCCGCACCTTCGCCCCCGTCTCCGTCACTACATACCCTAGCATCGCTCCGCGCCCGTCGCTCAACTGGAACGGCTCCGACAGCAAAATCGTCTCCCCCTCCACCGCGATTTCATAAATCGGTACCAACCCTCCGCTCATCAGATTCGCCACTTCCAGATGATACTCCGCACCATCCTGTACCCAGACATCCCCCTTAATCACTGCCTTACTCAAAATCTCCCTGCTCCGTTCTGGACTCACCGTTACCGCCCCCGACACTTGTACCGAATGCACATTCGCCGCCACCGGCGTAACCTTCTGCTCTTCTGGCGTTTTCTTATTGGTCGCTTCCTCCGCAAACACCGCCTCTAGCAGTTCATCATCCGCCTTATTTGTCTCCGTTCTCTTTGCCGTCGCTCCACCCATCAACAAAATCTGCTGATAATACTCAAATCTCCGCCCGTACAGCCCCAGCTCTACACCATCCATTGCTCTAATATATTCTTGCATCTGCTCAGGCGTCGCCTGATCTTTAATTCCGTTCAAGAATTTCGCCCGAAAGGTCGCAAATCCCACCGGCGTCCGATAATCCAGCTGCCCTTGCGCCGGTTTACTCAACAAATTCTCCAAATCCTCTTCATCTACACTCTGCCAGTTCCGCATATCATGCCCCGTCGCCACCGCCAAAATCTGCTTCTGCCGCTTATCTTTCACAATCTGCTGATACATCCCGCTCAAATTCGTCTTCAAATCTTGTAACGGTGACAACACCTGCAACAAAAACCTCTCAATTTGCTTCCGCGTAATCGCCCCCGCATGCAAATCCTTTATCACCTTCTGCTTCTGCTCCGGTGTCACTTCTACCACCCCCTCCGGCATCCGCTCCGCCTTCTCTCCATTCGCAAAATACCACACCACTCGGTTTTGCAACTGCTCATTCGGCTGCATCTCCCCGTATTCATCTAAGCCCGCGTTTCGTCCGCGCTTCAAGTTTTTGGTACCCACACGCTTCAACTTCCCAAACATAAGCTTATTATAACAAACTTTCTTCGCAAAGTCCATTTCTCGTTCCGCTGCACCGTTTTCACCATTTTGTTCTGACAGCCAAACCGTTATTCCCACGCTGTTCTACCCACCTCCTGCCACCCAGCGGGGAATTAATCCACCTCCAACTTGTACAGCCTGTGCAAGTTGAAACACAAATTACCTCTGTTACTTTTCACCATTTTCACTTTAATTAACCCAAATATCACTCCAACCCACAAAAAATCCCGCTTTCGCGAGACTTTTTGCTTTAACCTAACTGATTAACTATCATCTTAGCTTGACTGTTTTGGTGTAGCCGACGTAAACACACTCGTCAAAACGAAGTTCACAATCGCAAACGCAAGTAATGCAATAATTAACCCTACTACACCGTAAAGAATCGTATTACGAGCTTTGGCCACTTTGCCAGCATCACCTTGCGACGTTACAAAGCTAATCCCACCGATAATCATCATCACCACTGCCACCAGCCCAATAATGCCTAAAATAACATTGATGATAATCTTTACCCTATCCATCAATTTAACATCCCCTGACGGGTCAGCCGGAATATTACATTCCGCTATTGACGGTTTCTCAGAACCGGCATGCATAGACCCTGTAGGGCATGGCACCGCCGCCACCGTCGTCCCACTCATCATCGATAAGCTAGCCATCATCACTGCCGCTAAAGCCACTATCTTTTTCTTCATCATTTTTCCTCCGTACCTTTCGTAAAATACCAAACTCTACGCAGTCTTAAATACGTTACTGAGTACGAAGTTCACGATTGCAAATGCCAGTAGCGCCACAATCAAACCCACTACACCATAGAGAATAGTATTACGGGCTTTTGCTACCTTACCAGCATCACCCTGCGAAGTTACGAAGCTAATCCCGCCCATAATCATCATTACCACTGCTACAAAGCCCACGATACCAATAATCACATTAATAATCGTGTTAATTGTCGGCATTAACTTACGAGTGGCTGTATCATTATCAACCCCACCGCCTTCACCGCCAGTGTAACATTCCGAGATGTCCCCCACGCTCGTACCGTCCGCACACAAAACTGCATACGCCGGCGACATCATCGCTACCCCGTTCAAACCAACAATCGCTAATACTGCAGCTGCAACGCTTAGTAGTAATCTTTTCATAGTTCTCCCTTTCGTTTGTATACTCTTACTATAAATAATAACTCATTTATCTTCGCATGTCTAGCTTTTTCTCATCCTAGCCTCCTATTGAGGTTCCTACAAATCTCACAATCGCAAATGCCAAGAGCGCCACTATTAACCCTATTACTCCATATATTAAGATGCTTTTACCTTTCTGCACCTTACCAGTATCTCCTGCGCTCGTTGTATAAGTAAACCCTCCGTAAATAATCGCTCCAATCGCAACCAATCCTACTAGCCCCAATACCACATTCAGTAAATTCCCGATAAATGTATCAGCCTTAGTCGTTGTGTTGCACCCCGCCGCCTCTTTTAGCTCATCACTGATATCTTTATCGTGACATACGTCACTATCTGCCCACACCGGCTGCGCCACCCCCAGTCCACACACCGCACTCACTGCTAACGCCAATACTGCTATCATTCGTTTCATCATAGAGCTCCTCCTACCGACCCCACTACAAAGCTCGTAATTGCAGCCGCTAATATTACCACTATTAAACCTATCACTGCATATAATATGCTACGCGTCGCCTTACTCACTTTGCCCGGGTCACCCCCCGCCATCGCATAATCAATCCCCGCTTTGATAATAAAGATCACCGCCACTAATCCAGCCATTGAGTAAGCCCATGAGAACACTCCGTTCAAATCTTTCAGCGCAAACGACTGTGTCGCACCTTGCGCATAATCAATCCCTAGAATCGTCTTAACCGTATAGACAATCACCGACGCCCCCATCCCCAGAATCACCCCCGTAATCGCCGTCGTCAGCGTCTTCTTACCCTTCGCCATCTTGCCCGGGTCACCTTGCGACATAATATACAGATAGCCACCATAAATCACCATCGCCACCGCCAAACATCCTATGGCCGCCGTCAAATCAAACAGCACATTTAGTACAATCGTCCAAATAAATGTCGTCAGGGAAACATATTTTGACGCGCCCCCATGCAGCGCATTACATTCATCCGCCTTCTTCTCACAAACCGCCTTCATCTCTCCCGTCGACTTATCACACAGCCCGTCGTGCCACGGCTTGAAGAACAAAAACTGTCCACCACACGCATCCCCGCCACTTCCTCCAGCACCACCAGTTCCGCCAGAACCACCCGTGCCACCCGTAGTGCCGCCTGGCAAATCACCTGGAATTTCCACTGTTGCCATCGCTGGTTGCGTTACCAACCCCGCCCCCAAGATTATCATCACCCCCAAAATACCCAATATTTTCCGTTTCATACCCTCATCTTATCATTGTTTCTCCAAAAAACCAAGCAACTCCCTTTTATTTTTAAAGAACTGTCCAAAGCTACAGAATGCAGGTTTACTTTTTCAGAGGTTTCTAGCCAATACACTTTTCGAAGACCATCCGGAGCTACGGCGAGGACAAGCGCGACAGCCCTGCGACGGCAGGCGCTGGCGACGCGGGTCGAGAAAAGTCGTATTGGCTGGAAACCGCAATGACGCGAGCTTAATCAAACACCGTTTCTCGTGAAAACGTGTTGGACTAATTACCAATACATTTCAAAAAACACATCTTTCTTAACCATAAACTTTTACAGCACAAAATTGCCTTATTCTCAATTTTTTCATAAAATATCTTGACTAAAACGCTTATGTGTGGTATAATGGAAGCATACATTATTGTCAGAAACATTGGAAGGTCTATGCACAAAACAGTTACTAGATTTGTCACGGCTCTACTGCTATTTTTTGGCGTTGTTTTTGGTAATTTAGCGCTTTCTCCTGCCGTTCATGCCGACGAAGACACTAATTCTCGTCGCCCCTTTACCAGTGTTACCCTCAATCCTGAGAATCCCACCACTAGTGACGACGATTTACCCAAAGTTACCGACAATAATAGCAGCGCTTCCTCTCTTAATAATTCCGATCGCCGCCCCTTCACCAGCGTCCAAGTTCCAGACTCCGAAGAGGGAACTAACCTCGACGAATCCCCCACCGACACCGACGAAAATACCGAGACAGAGACCGGCGAAACCGGAGAATCCGGCGAATCTTCCGACAGCACCCCTGAGACCAGCACCTGTCAGCAAGAGTCCGGCACCCTTGGCTGGATTGTTTGTCCTACTATGGACATCGTTACTAATATCGTCGACGCTATCTATCGCGCCATCGAGCAGCTCCTCGTCGTCCAGCCTCTCTCCATGACCAACGACTCCCCTATCTTCCTCGTTTGGCAATACATGCGCAACCTTACCAACGTCATCTTTATTATCTTCCTCGTTGTCGTAATTTATTCTCAGCTCACCGGTCTCGGCATCAGCAATTACGGTGTAAAGCGTGTTTTACCACGTCTCATCATTGCCGTCATCCTCGTCAATCTCAGCTTTATTATCTGTTCCGTTGCCGTCGACCTCAGTAATATTATCGGGTTCAGTCTTCGTGACACCCTCAATAAAATCCAAGACGCCGTCATCACTGCCGGCAGCAGTACCCTTAGCGCTGATATTCCTATCGCCACCATCGTCGGCACCCTGCTCAGCGGTGGCACCATCGCTGGCGTCGTTATTAGCGCCATGGGTGGTCTCGGCTGGCTTTTCTGGCTCTTAGTTCCTATTCTCATCGGCGGTCTTATCTCTATCGTCATCGGCGTTATCACTATCGCCGCCCGTCAAGCTCTTGTCGCCTTACTTATCATGATTGCTCCGCTCGCCTTTGTCGCCTATCTCCTTCCCAATACCGAAAAGTGGTTCGAGAAGTGGAAAGACCTCCTCTTCCGCATGCTCGTCTTCTACCCGCTCTTCAGCTTCCTTTTTGGCGCCTCTCAGTTAGCTGGTTGGGCCTTAATTGCCTCCGCTTCCAACCCTCTCGGCATCATTCTCGGTCTCGCCGTCCAGATTGTCCCGCTCGCTTTCTCCTTCACTCTCATGAAAATGTCTGGCACCGTTCTCGGCAACCTCAGCGCCGGCCTACACCGCCTTGCTTCGCCTATGCAACGCGCTGCTACCGGCTGGTCTATCAGTCATGGCGAACGCGCCAAGAATAATCATCTCGCTTACTCCTCCGCCCCTGGTGCTCGTCTCCGCGGCTATCTCGATAAACGTCGTGACCTCCGTGCTCTCGATACCCAGAACGCTCTTGAGACTCGTCGCAATCGCTCGCTTGCTGGCGTCTATGCCAAAGCCTCCTCTTCCACTGGCCGCGACCAGTTGGGGAACGACACTTGGCAATCCCGCCCCAACAGTCATACTCGCAACGCCAAAACTGCCAATTATTATTCCACCGTTGCCGCCACCGCTCGCACTGCTTATGAGAATACTTTGTCCGATTACGGTAGCCACTTCCATGACGCTGCCTCCGCTCGGTTGAGCGACCAGCACGGCGAAGCCTTCACCGAATCCATGAAGCAACATTACCTCGCACAAAACCTTGCTCAAGCCGACCAAGAGTTCCTCCTCGGTCGCTACATGGGTGCCATCTCCAGTTCCAACAAAAATCCTTACGAGTATAATCGTCTCATCAAGAGTGCCGCAGGTGCTCTTGGGCACACCGGCGAATCCTCTATCATGGGTCAAGTCATCGTCGAAAACTCCAAGATTGAGACTCGCCGCCGCACCGAAGCCCGTATTATGGCCAACAAATTCGGTATCCGCAAAGCCTATATGCGTGGCATGACTTTCGACAAAGCCTACATCAACGACAATGGTTACGAGACCAACGAAAATGGTATTCCTATCGAAGATGACCAATATCGACTCATCACAACCGATGCTAATGGCAATCCTACTAACTTCAAACGTCAAGAATGGCAGCATTACATTGCCGTCCATAAAACCACTGGTAACGAAATCACCAAAGCCGAATATGACGCTCTCGGCACCGACGAACGCAACGCATACCGCAAAGTTCGCTACTTCGACATTACCAATGATAGCGGCGAAATGGTTCAGCGCGTCTTCGAAGATGATGCTGGCTACATGAAGGAGTTACTCCGCGACGATATTGCCATCGCCGACCCTATCAACCGTCGCTATCTCACCTCTATCGGCGTCGCTCACTCCGACAAAGAATCTACTGGTATTCTGCGTCGTTACCACAGTACCATTGCTGCCGCTATGCTTGAAACCAGCTACAAAGAACATGCCGCCGAAGTTACCCCAATGATTACCTCTCAAGCTAACTCTGGCTACATTACTTCTATCGGACAATACAATATTGCTAACCTCCAGAGCCTCAGCGTAGCTTCCAAAGCTGGCACCTTCTTCCAAAATGACTCTTACGTCTACAAAGACTGGGCAAACCTAGTCAAATGCGCCTTTGACGACCAGCTATTCGCCAAATACTTCCCCGATGAAGATGTCAATAATTACCGCAATGTCAATGGCATCCATCTTGATGGCTTCCGCTGGGACGAAGCCAAACAAGCCTGGCAAGAAATTAACCACAACGATTCCTCTATTACCCTCGAAGACAAGAAAAACTTCGTGCGTCACAAAATTATTCCTAAGGCTGCCACCAAAATGGTTGGTATGCTATACCGTGACCTTTCTCCAACCGTCCTCGATAACATGAAACCTGACAACCTCAAAGCCCTCAAAGGCTTACTTGACACCCTTATCGAAACTGGCGCCGAAAACTTTGCCGAAACCCGCGACCCTCAAGACCGTCTCAACGGCAACCTCAACATCTTTGATAACTCCGATCCGAAAGAACTCAAAGGTCGCGTCGTTTCTGCTGCCGCTTATATCGAAAATCTCTTAGCTCAACTTAATAACGGTGATGATTCATCTGACAATGATAACAATTCACCCAACAACGACGGTGGAAATGGCGGTAACGGTGGTAATGGTAATGGCGGTAACGGCGGGTCCAGTCCTGACGGAAAAACCACCGCCGAGCAAATCTATCGCGAAGGTCTCCGCATTCTTGCCGAGCGTCAAGCCCGCAACAAACAAGCCAAAAACGCCAAGGCCAAACGCACTAGCCATAGCGAGGTCCGAGACGTTGTCAATAGCTACTTTGATATTCCCGACATCAGCGTCATTGCAGCCGGCAACGCTGTCGAAGACTACCTCAAAGATAACGACCGCTTCTCGAACGACCCCACCTTCCAAAAAGCCCTCCATGATTTAGTTAGCAAATACACCGACGATAAACCAGCCACCTCCACAGAAGAAGTCATTTACCAATCCACTCATCGCAACGAAATCGAAGCCGCTCGCTCCAGTGAAGCCAATATCGAAAGCTTCCGCGACGAACTTAATGCACTCATCGACGGCTTCTACGGCAAATAACCCAATATTGCTCTAACTGGCAGAGTTCCGTAAATACCTTTTTCTCGGGACTTCCGGAGGTCACGACCGAGGATGAACGCCCGAGACCCGTAACGACGGGCTCGAGGGACGCGGCCCGAGGAAAAGAGTATTTACGGAACAAAACCTCTTAGCCACAAAATTCTTCCCAAACTGCCATATATAATATATAATATTATATATGGCAACATATAAAGTTCCGCAAGACGTTGAGGCGGACGATAAGTTATTGGGTCCATTCAGTTTTCGTCAATTCATTTATCTTATGATTGACTTTGGTCTTATTGTGCTAGCCGTGGGTCTTTTCCAAATCTACCCGCTCCTCGCCATCATTCCTATTCCTGTTATCCTGTTTTTTGGTATTCTCGCCTTACCGCTCAAGAAAGACCAACCTATGGAGACTTACGTCGCCGCCCTTTGGTCTTTCTATACCAAGCCCAACAAACGTTATTGGATGCCTGGACAAAGCGATTCCACCATTACTATCACCGCCCCTAAGAAAATCGAGGCTCCTCGTGCCCGCAATCTTTCTTCCGACGAAGCTGGTCATCGCCTCTCCTTCTTAGCCGAAATCGTCGACTCCGAAGGCTACGCCATCAAAAACGCTAGTACCCCCATGAAAGACGAGTTCTATGCCGAGGCTTACAATACCACCGACATGTTTGATAAAAACGACCATTACAGTCTCGATACTATGATGACTCAGCAACAAGACGAACATCGCGCCAACGTTGTTCAGCAAATGCGCGCCGCCATTGCCAATTCCGACTACAATTACGACAACCGCTATGCCAACCAAGGCGCCGCCGTTTTACCTAATCAACGTATTCTTCAACCTCGCGAAGGTTATAGTGGCACTAATAATAATTTCATGGCTTCTGGCGCGCCCGGCACCACTTCTGGATTCGAATCCCCTGCAGTCGTTCAGCCCTTTGTTGACACTCCGTCTCCAGTCGTTGTCGCGCCCGATTTTCCATCCGCCGCCCCAGTTTATTCCGAAATCCCCGAGCCTCAACCTCTTCCTACTCCATCCGTTCAACCCGTCGAGGACATCCAAGCCGAAGCCGACCGTATTCGTCATGAAAACGAAAGTGAAGTTTACGTATCATTACATTAAGGAGCTACATTAATGAACCCACAAAACAATTTTAACCCCAATGGCATGCCAGCCCAACCAGTCTCACCTCTACAGCCTGGCGCCATGCCTCTTCCGCCCGCCCCTCAGTCCGGCGCCGTTACACAATCGCCCATGCCACCAGCACCAGCTCCAGCCGCTCCTACTCAACCAATCGTCGGTCAGCAGCCAGCCACCACTGGTAATCTTACCACCCCTCCCCCCGCCGAAGCTCCTCAAGCCCTCGGCACTAACCAAGCTCCTACTCAACATGTCGTCGAGAACCCCATTTCCACCCAATCCACCCTCCTTATTTCTGAGCTACGCGATAGCATCGTTATTATGAAAGACGGCTCTTTCCGTGCCGTTGTCGCTTGCCAATCCATCAACTTCGACCTTATGTCCGAACAAGAGCGTGAAGGTGTCGAATACAGCTATCAAAACTTCCTCAACTCTCTTAACTTCACCATCCAAATTCTCGTTCGTTCACAACGCGTCGACATTGGCCCTTATATCGAGCGCCTCACCAACATCCGTCGTAACAACGACAACATGCTTCTCGGCGTCCTCATGGATGATTACATCAACTTTATCGACGTCCTTTCCCAAGAAGCTAACATTATGGACAAGTCTTTCTTTATCGTCATCCCATATTACAGCTCTGCCGATGCCGAACGTTTAGTCGAACAAACCAAAAACCTCTTCAAAACTTTCGGCAAAAAAGCTCCCGCCGTCACTCGTATTAATCGTGATGTCTACAACAAAGCCATCGATGAGCTCAACAACCGCGTCGAGTCCGTCATTTCTGGTCTTTTCAATATTGGTATTCATTCTGTTCGCCTCAACACCAGGGAACTAGCCGAGTTATACTATAATTTTAACAACCCCGACACTGCTGTCCGCGAGCCACTCGTCGACTTTACTAAGCTCGCCACTACTTACGTTCGTAAAGGAGATAAACCCAATGAGCAAGAAAGATAAAAAAGTTCAACTCACCGCCGCCGAGATTGCTATGCAATCTCAAGCCGCCGAAGAAGCCGAAATTCAGCAAGCCTTCGAACAAGGTATCACTACTTTGCGCGACCTTATCTCTCCTAGCTCTATCGAAATCCACTCCGCTTATTTCCGTCTCGGCACTAAATACGGTCGTACTATTTACGTCTATGGCTACCCTCGCTCTCTTTACACTGGCTGGATTTCTCCGCTCATCAATATCGACGAAGTTCTTGATGTCTCTATGTATGTCTACCCCGTCGAAACCACCGTCGTCATGAAGAACCTTCGCAAAAAAGTCACCCAACTCGAAGCTAGTTATAATGTCAATGCCGAAAAAGGTCGTGTCCGTGACCCGGAAATCGAAGCCGCCATCCAAGACGCCGAGGAGCTTCGTGACAAGCTCCAAGTCGGCGCCGAGAAATTCTTCCGTTTTGGTCTCTACATTACGCTTTGGGCTGATTCGCTCGACGAGCTCAATTTCGTCCAGCACAAAATCGAGACCATGCTCGGCCAGCAAATGGTCTTCACCAAAGTCGCCAGCTCCCAACAAGAGCAGGGCATGAACAGCACCATGCCTCAATGTACTGACCAGCTCCAAATCCGCCGCAACATGAACACTGGTGCCATTTCTACCAGTTTTCCCTTCACTTCCGCCGACCTCACCCAAGAAAAAGGCATCCTCTACGGTGTCAATATGCATAATAACGGCCTCGTCATTTTCGACCGTTTCTCTCTCGAAAACGCCAACCTCGTCGTTTTCGCTAAATCTGGTGCTGGTAAATCCTTCGCTGTTAAGCTCGAAGCACTTCGCTCCATGATGATTGGCTCTGAGATTCTCATTATCGACCCAGAAAACGAATATCAACGCCTTTGCGACGCCGTCGGCGGCAGCTATATTCGTCTCTCCCTCAATTCTGACGTCCGTATCAATCCTTTCGACCTGCCTAAAGTCGTCGACAACGAAGATGCCAACGACGCTCTTCGCGCCAATCTTGTCACCCTCCACGGTCTTTTCCGTCTCATGCTCGGCGGTAACCAAATCGGTCCCAATGGTCAAATTGTTCCTGCTCTCACCGCCAACGAAGAAGCCGACCTCGATCAAGCTCTTATTGATACCTATGCTCGCGCCGGCATCACCAGCGACCCCCTCACCCACCAAAGCATGCCCCCTACTATCATCAATCTTTACGACACCCTCTTGCATATGGGCGGCACTGGGCCACAACTCGCTCAACGTCTGCGCAAGTACACCACTGGTACTTTTGCTGGTATTTTCTCCCAACAATCCAATGTTGATATCAACAACCAAATGGTCGTCTTCAACATTCGTGACCTCGAAGATGAGCTTCGCCCCGTCGCCATGTATATTATTCTTTCCCATATCTGGAATATCGTTCGCGCCGACCAAAAACGCCGCCTCCTCATCGTCGATGAGGCTTGGCAGCTCATGAAATACGACGATTCCGCCAACTTCCTCTTCAGCCTTGCTAAACGCGCCCGTAAATACTACCTCGGCCTCACTACTATCACCCAAGACGTCGAAGACTTCATGAGTAGCAAAATGGGTCGTGCCATCGTTGCCAACTCCTCTATGCAGCTCCTCCTCAAGCAATCCGCCTCAGCCGTTGATGTTTTGTCCGACGTCTTCAAACTTACTAACGAAGAGAAGAAACGTCTCGCCAACTTCCCAGTCGGTCACGGCCTCTTCTTCGCTGGCAGCAACCACGTCCATCTCCAGATTATCGCTTCTGAGACTGAAGAATCACTCATTACTACACGTCCAGGAGATAAACGCTAACCATGTCCGCCACCGCCGTCGTTGACCTTCGGAATGCCGAAAGCAATGCGCTTTCTCGCTCTGAGCCATCCTATGGCTCAGATTCGAATTCCAATTCCAACTCCGGTTCAGGCGGCGGTCTTTATACCGGCAGTGGTCGCAGTGATCAAACCAAAAAGAAAAAGGGCGGTATTCGTGCCCGCACCGCTGGTGCTATCATTTCCATCGCTCTCCTCTTAGGCGGCGGTGCTGCTTTTCTTAGCTCCTCTAACTCTCTCCTTGTCCCCGCTCTCGAAGCTCTTGTTACTGAATCTACCGATACACAGTACACCAGTGCCTCTCTACGTTCTACTCGCCTCATGAGTTATTATCTCAAAACTGCTAACAATGCCACTACTACTAACTGGCGCGGTCTTCAAAAATATACCCATATGTCAAACTCCTTTAAACAGCGCCTCTCCAATAATGGCATTGAAATCGAGGGGACTGGAGCCAACAAAACTCTTGTCTATACCAAAATTACCGACACCGGCACTTCCACTACGCACATCCCAGCCAGCAGTTTTGAAACCGAATTCGCAGACAATCTCGACTTCCGTGAAGCTTATACTAATGCCAAACGCGGTCGCGTCGCTACCTTCTTCGACAACGCTGCCGACACAATTTATACTAAACTCGGCACCTTCCGTAACTGGTTCTCCGATTTTCAAAGTTCTAACGATTCCGCTCAAGACAAAACTAAATTCGAAGATACTATGAGTTCCCACTTCGACACCGACTCCACCGGCATCAAATCCGTTAAGCAAAAAGAAGAAACTATCACCAAAACCGAATACGATTCAGATGGTAACGCACATGAAGTCACCATAACCAAAACCAGCCCAGATAGCTCCGGCCTCCAAACCGGCTCCGGTGACACCCCGAATGCTAAGGCGGCCAGTATGATTGAAGGTGTATCAAGGACTGTTGGCCAAGTTGGCAACTGGGCTTGCACCATCTCTCGTGTCGGTGGTATGATTTCTGTTGCCATTGCCGCCAACGAAATCTATCAATCCATTAACTATTTCATGGGATTCATGGAAAACGTTAGTAAAACCAAGGCTGGCTATGGCGACCAGTCCGCCATCCATGAAGTACTCAATTTTCTCTCTACACCAGCCAGCACTGAAACCACTAATTTTGGCACTCTTAAAATCAGTGGACAAGATTCAAACGCTACCGCCTCAGTCGATACTCTGTCACAAAACGGCACCCCCCTTGAAGCAACCGGTGTCCAAATGATGCTCGCTAATGCTCCCGCCTCTAACGTTTCTAATACCTTCTCATTAGAACGCGTTACCAAAGCTCTTGGTGGCGCCATCACTACTAGTACCGGCTCAGCTCTAGTTTGTACCGGAGTCGATATAGCTCAAAATCTCATATCTATCGGGACTCAAATTGGCGCCGCCATCGCCAGCGGCGGTACATCTATTATTGCAAACATACTTGTCAAAACTGTCGTTGCAGCTGCCACCCAAATAGCCGTCAGCACCTTCCTCAGCTTTCTCATTCCTACTATCGCCCAAGCTTTCTTTACCAACGCCTTTGAGGCTGCTGCTGGCGTTCCTGCTGGCGAACTTTTCGCCCGCGGCGCCTCTGCTAGCAATACCCGCGTCGGACGTTCCGGTAGCGGGCAATCTCTCTCCTCTAAAGATGCTGCTCTTGCCTACAATCAAGCTACCAATGTCGTTCTTGCCCTCGATGCCGAAGTTGACCGCAACTCTCGTAGCCCCTTCGACGCTAGCAGCAAAAACACTTTCTTTGGCAGCATCGCCTATAGTCTCCTCCCCATCTTCACTTCTTCTGGCGCCACCAGTCTCTCCTCCTTCCTCCGCTCTGCCTCCTCTTCACTCAGTTCCATCATTGGCAAAGCTCACGCCGCCGGCGAAGACTCTTCCTATATGACCACCTTCGGCAATTGCCCCAACCTCGAATCTATCGGTGCCACGGGCGATATCTATTGCAACCCCATCACCACCACCGATGTCAAAACTATCAACCTTGACCCTGCCGACCCCCAATACAATAATATTATAAACCAAGAGACCGAGTGTGACGAAAATGGCGATTGTAAAATCAAGACCACCGGCGACCTCGCCAAATATATTACCTACTGCGATGGTCGCAACTCACCTTTCGGTGTTGTTGATCAAAACATCCTCGGCGCACTACAACCGTCTAACGCTGCCGACGTCGGCGGCACTTCAGTCGTCTCTACTACTCTTAATAGCATCCCGTTCATCAGCGACATCACTAATTTAGTTGACGATATTGGCAATCTCGCTAACATGTCGTGGGCTACTGGCGAAAAATGCGGCAACACTGAAGCCAATCAAGAATTCTGGAATAGTAAAGGTAAATATTATCAACGTTACGTCGAAGACATGCGCCTTCTCGACAACATGGGAGCCTTTGAAGATTCCAAAAACCCCGTTCTCGCCTACGAAACGTCTACCGAACAAGAATATCTCGAACAGCACCCCGAGGCTAATACTTACATTGGCTATCTTTCTCGTATCTCCGGTCTCACCCGCGAGAATACCGAAATCGTCCTCGCTTTCATTGAATACTACAACTTCGTCGACCAGTACGACTCCGCTACTCGCATTGCCATGACCGGTCACGTTTCCGAACCCTCCGATAGCGCCGCTATTATCGCCGAGATTACCGCCAGCCAACCTCACTACTTTAACAACCATTCCATCCATCCCGCCGAGCCCGTCATTATCGCTGATAAGCAACTTATCATCTACGCCGACTTACGCAACCGGAGCTACGTCGCCTAATGTCTCGTCTTCAACCTAAATTCCTCCGCACCCTGCAAGTGGCGCTTATGGCCTTCTTTACGCTCATACTTACCTTGCCTACCTCCGCCATTTCCGAAGAACTGCTTTATCAAAACTATCTCAACGGCGTTTACTATTACAACCGCGAAGGTTCCTTAAGTAGTAGCTGTGTCAGCACCGGCAACAATCTCAATTACGCCGGCATCCAAGTCTGGACCGACGGGGAAATGGCTCTTATTCAGGCCAACCAACCTTTCTACGAAGAAGCCGCCGCTAAATACGGTATCGCTTGGCAATTTCTCGCTGTCATTCATAGCATGGAAAGTGGTCTCTCTCGCACCAACCCCTACCAAAGCAACGGTTCCGCCGGCGAAGGTGTTTATCAACTCCACTCTATCAAAGACCAGCATGCCGCCCTTTTCGAGTCCGGCAAAGTTCTCACCGACCAAGAGTTCCGCGAGCAAACTGACCTCGCCGCCAACGTCCTCTCCACCGAAAACAATCTCACCACCGACGACGGCATCAAACGCGCCTTCTTCAAATACAACGGCACCGCCAGTGTTTATATTCAAAAGGCTCTCAGCCTCGGCTTCTCCCAAGAGGAAGCCGAGAACGGGGAAGGCTCCTATTATGTCATGAACCGCTACGACGCTCGTCGCGACCCCGCCAGCCCCGAGATGAGTCCGCTCTGGCCCGGTCGTTTCGTGAGTGACGGCGTTTACGATCCTAGTTCTACCAGTCTCACCTTTGGCGCTTATACCAAATACGCTGCTCTCGGCGGCGGTAACGGCGTTTGCAAACCCGGTAATCACGACATCAACGCCACCGCTCTCGAACTCGCTTGGCCCGAATCCGGCCACAGCCTCTCCGACCCCACTCCTGCCTACCGCCAAGCCCTCCAATCCGTCGGCCTCAGCAATTACGGCGACCAATACGTCAATATCGGTGCCAGCTGCGACGCTTTCGTCGCCACCGTTATGCGCTATTCCGGCGTTGACCCCAATTTCCCGTGTTGCGGTATTGGCGGCACCGACTCCGGCGACGGTCAATATAATTATCTCGCCACCCACCCCGAACTCTACCAACACATCGGCGTCGCCGACAATTCCGCCATCGCCCAACCTGGCGACATCCGTATCAAAGCTCACACTCATATCGAACTCGTCGTCCAGCTCCCCGACGGCACTATCGCTATTGCTTCCGCCTCCCATGGCGAACGCACCGCCGAAGTCAGCAACTGGTACAACGACCCCGGCTTTGACATTTTTAGGCACATCTAACAGGGAATTTTATGCGCAAAATCACTCATAACACTAATAATCACAAACGCATCGTTACCATTACTACTGCCATTGTCGTCGGCCTCTTCGTCCTCATCCCGCTCGTAGTTTTCCTTATCAATTCCACCAAAACCGCCACCCTCAAAACCATTATCGCCCCGTCCTTCGCCACCATCACTATCGACGGCAAAACTCACACTGTCAATTCTGAGCTCAAATTCGCCCCCACCACTACTAAAGCCACTATTTCCGCTCGTGGCTTCCAGCCTCAAACCGTCGACCTCGAACTCATCGCCCACGAGACCACCACTCTTGCCCTCTACCTTCTCCCCGAAGACGGCGACCTCGGCTGGTACTCCCGCAACCCCAACGAGCAGCGTTTCTTCTCCTCCGTCACCGATTTCCAAGCCCTCCAATCCGCCAATGCCTACCGCGAGAAGTACCCCATCAGCGAAATCCTACCCATTAGCGTCGTCGATACCAACCCACCTTCCTATCAACTTAAAGAATACCGTATCGACCTCGGCCAATTCGACGGCTGCCAGTCCGACTTCTGTCTCAAAATCACCGACCGTACCGGCGGCAACGAAGCCGAAGCCCTCCAGCAAATCCGCTCCAAAGGCTTCAACCCCAACGATTACGAAATCATCTACTCCTACGAGCCTTACTTCACCGGCCCGCCCGCTCGCGCCGATTAGCAACTATGACCCCACCTATTTTTCACGTTCTTGCCCTCAAATAAGCTCTCTCTGGGCTTATTTTTCTTCCAAACATAATATTGAAGCTCCGCCATTTAGTCTCAACCAAAAAAAAGGAGGTACCAAATTCATAAAAAACCTCGCAGGAACAATGCTCGAATAGCCTGCGTCTAACTAATTTCAATTAAATCAAATTTCATTATTTTTTATGCTCGCCACACAATTTTTATAAAACGACACCGCAAGGGTGCTTTAATAGACCACCCCCATAGCACCCCTCTAATACGTCAGTAACCCTCATTACTATTATTATTGACTCTTCGCTACCCCCTCTCATAGCACCCTTCTCACGCACCAAGTAGCCCCTATTCGCCAAAAACCGACTCACTTACCTCGACGACCCATATGTCGTCAAACCACTTCTCCTCACCCCTGTTACTAATCTACTCTCGACGACATCAGTGTCGTCGCCAGCCTCAATCCCGCCAAACCGCCCCCTTAAAACAGGGAATTATCAACCCTCCGAACGCATTTCCCGAACATTTTTCTTGCTCATATAATACCCGAACATATTCACCGAACAACTTTTCCTATCTATAAAACACCCGAACACTAAAACCGAACACATTACATTCCTCTGTTATTCTCTTCCCGAACAACCCGAACACTACACCATCTTACCACACCATATTCCATTCATTACACAACACCCTACTTTTCCCCACATGTGGAAAACCTCCTTTTTTCTCCACCGCCTCATCAAAAATCCGGCGCTTTTCCTGCTACACCGGCCTTTCGTCTTTATTTTGCACTTTTCCACCGCCCCACCCCTATTTGTGGAAAACTTCTTACTTTTCCGTTTAGTTTTCCACTGCCTTTAGCCTATTCCATCCCTCGCCATTTCCACATTCCAGCTCACCACTCCCCACACTCGTCAAAATCACCTGGTTCTCCCGAAAATTCTGCACCAAACATTTCTGTCTCATCTCGTCCAACTCCGAGAACACATCATCTAGTAACACTACCGGCTTCCGCCCTAATACCTTTAGTATCATTTCCGCCTCAATAAATTTCAGCGCCAATACACTCGACCTCACCTCGCCCCGGCTCGCCGACCCATCCGCCTTCACTTTATTAAAAATAAACTCGTAATTGTCGTGATGCACTCCATACCCCGTATGTCCTAGCCACAAATCTCGCTCAAAATCTCTCTCCAAAATCCGCAAGAACTCGCTCTCCGACTCCACCTCGCTACTATATTTCAGCTCCACCTCGTCCGCATTCTGTGCAATCGTTCGATACGTCTCGGTAAATTTCTCGTTAATTTTTTTCACCAAATCCCGCCGTGCTTTCGCAAGCTCCGCCCCATGTTTCGTCATTAGCACATCCCACGCAAACAAATCCTCCGCCCTCAAATCTTCTTTCTTTAGCAGCTCATTTCTTTGCTTTAACACTTTATTATATCGCGCCAAACTCATCCCGTAACTATCTGACAGCTGACTAAACATCCGGTCAAAATACATCCTCCGGCTCGTCGGGCTCGCCCCTACTAAATGCAAATCATCCGGCTCAAACAACACAATCGGGTACTGCGACTTTTTCGGCAATCTTCGCGTCTTTTTGTCCTCCGCCACAAACTCCTTCTTCTGCCCATCATACACCACCACCGTTTTCCGACCATCTTCATATTCCAGTTCCACTCGGTAAAACTCCGCCCCCCTCCGCACAATCTCTCGATCCACCGCCCGAAAACTTTTTCCTCTTAGTGCCTCATAAATCGCTTCTAGCACCGAAGTTTTTCCACATCCGTTTTCCCCTACAATCGTCGTTGTATGTGGGTTGCACTCTAACACGAAACTCTCATGACTCCGAAAATTCATCAATTTCACACTTCTAATAATCATACCAACCGCTCCCAGTCTAAACGACACCCCTGAAAATCCGTGCAAAACCCAGGCGCCGCCAACAACCATAAATTTTCCACATATTAAATCGCTCCCCCATCAATCTCTCAAATTTTAGGTCAATACGCGGCAAGCAACAGTCGTCCTTTCGACCACTAAACAGTCGCGCCATCAGTACTCCCAATTTTAGGTCAATACGCAAAAAAATCAAATACCGCAAGCAGCCATCTCCTCGACAACCAAATGACCTTAACATCATTATCTCACTTTTAGCTCTTTAACGGCATTACAATATGTATATAATCTTCTTCTCCCACCCCTCTAATCACCACCGGATCCAGCTTATTTGAGAAACCAAAGGACACCCTCTCGGCATTTAATGCATTAATCGCATCTAGCAAGAACCTTGAGTTTAGCGTCACTTTTCCATCCGCTTCCACATCTACTGCAATCTCCGAGTTGTTCCTACCCAGTTCATTCGCCACCGCCGCAATCACAAACACCTTCTTCTCCGCTTCCGTACTACAAACCACCGACCCGCCTACCTCTTTCGCAAACAACGCCGCCAGCTTCGTTAACCTTACTAATTCACTCTTTTTCGCCTCTATCGCAATCTCAGTCTGTTTCGGGATCAGTTGCCGATAATCCGGGAACGACCCATCCACTAATTTCGATGTTACTTCAATATTACCCAATCGGAATTTCACTTGCGTCTCATCGAACAAAATCTCTATTTCTTCCTGATTCTCGTCCAGCGACCGCATCACCTCCTGCAGGGAATTAACCGGCACCACCGCCGCCACTTCCGCCTCAATCTTTTCCACTAATTTTCGCTCGGCCAATCTATACCCATCCGTCGCTGCCACATATAGCCCCCCTTCAAAAGTATTAAAATACACCCCCGTTAATGCTGGCCTCGCCGTATCACTACTCGCCGCCATCATTACTTGTGACAGACCTGCCTTAAATTCCTCCGCCCCCATCTGGAAACTCACCGTCTTCTCTTTATCTAGCTCCGGTAGCTCCGGAAAATCATCCGCTAACGCTCCGTTCATTACCGATTCGCAGCTTCCTGATTTTACCTCTACCTTCGTTCCATCCGCCGTAATTTCCACCATCTCGCCCCTCGGTAAATTACTCACGAACTCCGCAATCAATCTCGCCGGTACTGTCACCACCCCGCTTTCGCTACTGGTTGCCGGTAAGAAACTTACCACGGCCATATCTAGGTTGGTGGTCGTCAGACTTACTTTATTATCATCCACTCGGATTAACACATTGTTTAATATTGGCAACGTTGCTCGGGTTCCCGCCGCTACGCGGCTTACCCCGCTTAACGCCTTCGCCAACTTTTCTTGTACAACCTTAATTTTCATAACACTTCCTTACCCGCCCTAACTAAATAAATTAATAGTAGTAATAGTAGGGGCTGTGGAAACTGTGCAAAACCCATTTCTACCCCTGTTTAGTCATGTGCAAATCCCCCTGCAAAACTTTTCCACCAGCCTGTGTAAATCGGCCACTTTTACCACATTTTCCGTGGAAAACTTATTTTTTGCCGCCATGTGCAAAACTTGTTCACAATTTTCCCACAAACTTTCGCACAATCTTCTCCACAGCTTTTCCACAACAAATTTTATACAGCCGAGCACAATTTTTAACTTCATACCCATTTTACCCATAAATCTTCTCCTTAATCGCACTAATTTGGTCGCGCAGGTTAAAATTTAGCTTCAAATCTCCCTCAATTTTCTTAATCCCGTGCATTACCGTCGTATGGTCTTTTACGCCTACCTCTAGTGCAATCTTCGGCGTACTCATGCTCAAGTCTTTCGACAAGATATACATCGCCACCTGCCGCGCGTTCTTAATGTGCGCCACCCGGCTTTTACTACACATTTCTTTCGGTGTTAGCTGATAAAACTTCGCCACCCGCTCCACTACCTGCTTCGGCGACACCGATTTCGCGCGCGTACTGCTTACTGTATTTACATACCCCTCATTGATTACTTCATACGGCGTCATATTCTTAAAGTCCGCCACCGCCAAGATATGATTCAACTCGCCTTCCAGTGCCCGAATGTTCGTCTTAATATTTTCAGCAATATATTCAATCGCCTCGTCCTCGATTTCCGCCCCTCTAAATTCTGCCATCGACTTGAGGATTGCACACCGATCCTCAAATTGTGGCATCTGCAAATCAAACTCCCCCGACTGCGACAACCTCGACGCCAACCTCTCATCTACCGATTTAATCTGATCTGGCAATCGATCCGACGTCACGATAATCTGTTTATCGTGCTGCGTCAGCTCGTTAAAAATATCAAAAAACTCCGCCTGTGACGCATCCTTATTCATAATCATCTGGAAATCATCAATAATCAGCACATCCAGCTTTCGGAATCTCTGCCGAAACTCGTCGCTCCGTTTACTCTGCAAAGATTTAATAAAATCCGAATAAAAACTCGAGATTGGTGTATATAATATCTTGATCTCCGGGTTCAATCTTAATAGTTCATTTCCAATCGCTTGCACCAAATGTGTTTTGCCCAGCCCCGGCCCACCGTAGAGGAAGAACGGATTATAACGTGTCCCCGGGTGGTCAATCACATTGCGCGCCACGCTTACCGCCAGGTCATTATTTGATCCAATCACGAAATTATCAAGCGTATAGCGCGGATTCAACCCCGTCTGCAGGGAACTACTCGCCAAACCTGTCGCTCGCCGGCTGCTGGTTTGCCCTACCGTCGTCACATTCGACCGCCGCGCCCGGGTTTTACTTTTTTCTTTCGTGATAATATCGTAGCGTAGCTCTTTTACTTGTATATCATTATGCTCAAACGCCGTTTTAATAATGGTTGAATACTTTGCTTGTAGCTGTGTCCGCTTAAATACATTCGGCACCCCAATTACAACCAATCCGTCATCAGTCGATACTAGTTCTGACCCCGTAAACCAAGTTGAGAATTGCTCACTCGGGATTGCCTGTTCGACTTCCGCCAGCACATTCTTCCATACGTCAAACATGACCCCTAGTGACCTCCTCTAATTACTAATCCCATTATACCAAACCTCGTCCGACTTTTCCACAGTTTTTTAAGTTCACTAACCATGTTCTAATATCTAAAAATTCCCACAGAGGTCACCTTTTCCACAGCCTCCACTAAACCTCTAAACTAATATGTGGAAAACTTCTTGAAAAAAGTGGAAAACTGGTGTATACTAGAGCAAGTAATTCAGAAATACTAAAGCAAAAGAAGTAATCAATCGGAGTAATAAGTCATGCCAAAACGCACTTATCAGCCACACAAGCGCCAACGCAAAGTAGAACACGGCTTCATGAAGCGCAATAGCACCAAGAATGGCCAAAAAGTTCTCAAGCGCCGCCGCATCAAAGGTCGCGCCCGCCTTACTGTTTAATTTAATTCATCAAAACCATCAGTATAAAAGCTGATGGTTTTACTTGTGCGAGTACTCTTCTTGGAATCTCATTAGTCGCCGCCGAGCCAAATAGCAAAATACTATTATATGTACTGCGCCAATTTGCCATAATCCAGTAAATATGATAGAATCAAAACAATGTTAGCTCAAAAATACCGGTTTCATTCTCGTGGTGGCGTCCGTTATGTCTTTCAAAAAGGCAAAACCATTCGCACGCCTGTGCTTTCTCTTGTTTTTACTCCCAACACTCGCCATTTTCGCCGTTTTGGTGTCGTCGTATCTAAAAAAGTTCTCAAACACGCCGTTGGTCGCAATCGTATTCGTCGCCGTGTTTATGAAGCAATTCGTCTCGAGCTTCCTAACTACCCTCTCCCGATGGACTACTTGTTTGTTATTTATCAAAAATCCATCGCTACCATGCCATTTTTAGAACTCCGTCGCACTATTAGGGAACTACTCGACCGCAGTCTCACCGAAATTGGCTACTAGATTTATTTCTCTCCCCTCTCCCACCAATTAGCTAGTAGGTGTAGTAATACAACGGAGGGAGAGACCAAGATAACGACTATTGCTATCTGTCGAATAAACACTACGATAGCCAACATTAAATCGGTAGGCATAACTAGTGGTATTAGGAATGCAAGACCACCAGACTCCATACATCCGTTCAACGCCAAGAGCTCCATTATCTACATACCCAGCAAGACTGAATCTATAGGGTAAAGCTTGGATTTTAGCACTACTTTGCTCTAACAGTGTCGTATCAGTCACGGACGGAGAAGTAAGAATGTTAGCACTGGTTGTTAAATTCTTGAACTGTCCATTCTCTCCTCCCGTTGGCAATTTCCAACCTTTGGAAATTTCTGTAGCCACCTCTAACTAATCCCACTATAAGGCGGTCGTTTTATAAGGCTGAGCCGGGTCAGATTCTCGTGATGATGCATCTGAAGCAAATTAACTTAACTCGAGATGATGAGAGGCTCACCTAGACCCCGTTAGTGGAATTAGATAGAAGTGGCAAGGCAAGCCACCCCTCGTGAAAATGTATTGGACTAATAACAATAGCACTAATCTAATGCCTTATATCGTGCTAATTGCCATACTTCTCCATTCTGGGGTGGCACTCGAGGGAACATTATGCTATAATGAAGGCATGTTTGCTTTTATTGATATGATTATCGTTCGGCCAATCGCGAATATTCTTTTTCTCATTTACGGTTTGGTCGGCGATTTTGGGTTGGCAATTATTCTGTTTACTGTACTGGTAAAGATTTGTCTCTGGCCGCTTGCCAAGCGTCAGCTTCACCAAACTCGCCTGATGCGCAAAATTCAGCCTGAGCTCGCTGAGATTAAGAAGAACTGTAACGGCAATCGCCAGCTCGAATCTCTCCAGATGTTAGATTTGTATAAGCGTAACAATATCAAGCCCTTTCGCTCTATGCTAACGCTGATTATTCAGCTACCTATTTTCATTGCTTTGTATACTGCAGTTCGCGTCATGGTGCTCCCGACACCTAGTGATAATCTTTCTTTACGTGTCTATGCTCCGATTGCCCAGATGGAACGTGTCGAAGAGGTTGCCAAGCTTCAGCAACCTTATATTGATTATCAGAAACAAGTTGCCGAGATTCGTAATGATGGCAGTCTAAATGATGAAGAAAAGACCGCCAAAATTAACGATTTAGCAGCTGTTACTTACGATTTTCATCCTACGCTCTTTGGCGTAGTTGACCTCGATGTGAAAGCTGGTTTCGGCTCAGTTAGCGCTCTTATTATTCTAGCCTTTGCTCTCGCTTCGGCTTTTTCACAGTATTGGATTTCGCGCCAGCAACTCCCCACCAAGAAGCAAAACCGCAAAACTTTCCGCCAAATCATGCGCGAAGCCGCCGATGGCAAAGAACCTGACCAGTCTGAGCTCAATCAAATCGTTTCCGGTCAAATGTCCTACATGATGCCTGTTATGATGCTTCTGCTTATGATTAATCTTCCGGGCGCCTTGGTTTTCTATTATCTCATCAGCAATCTTATGACTGGCGTGCAGCAGCGCTACATCCTTAATAAAAACGAAGAAGCCATGGAGATTTCTGCCGACAAAAAGATTCTGCGTGAGCTCAAGAAAGTTGAAGAGGGGCAAATCGTCAAAGACGCTCCCAACAACCACTGGATGCAGAGCAAGAATGCTGCCAAGAGCGAAAGTAAGACCGGTGTGAATATCACCCATGTCTCCGCCAAGAGTCGCAAAAGTCATAAGAAGAAAAGGAGTTAATTATGAATAAAGATGAATCAATTCGTTTTGCCACTAAATATCTCGAAGACTTACTCTCGTTTTTTGGTATTAATGTGGCTATCGATTCTACTATTGACGACGAAGTTATTCAGCTTTCCATCCCTTCCACTTCTATGAATTCTTTGCTCATCGGTAAAGAAGCTAACAATCTCCGCGCCCTGCAACATATTGTTTCCGCCGCATTAATTAGTCGCGAAGCCGAAGTTACTCGAGTGAATGTTGATGTCGCCGATTACAAACGCCAACGCGCCGACCGTATCGCCGAACAGGCGGAGAACTGGATTCGCGAAGTTCGCGCCACTGGTCATCCTAAAATTCTTAATCTCAACGCTGCCGACCGCCGCATTGTCCACAAAGTCGCCCAAGATTACTCCGACATCATCACTCATTCCGAAGGCGAAGGGAAAGAACGTCAACTCCATATCGAGAAGAAACAAGACTAACCACCAAAGACACCGGCCAATCAGCCAGTGTCTTTTCACAGGCCTAAAGCCTACATCTCACTCCCATTCAACCCTAACACAATCACAAAATCCGTTTCTCCCGGCTCAATACTTTCTGGCAATTCTTCGCGTCCGCGTATCGTCACCCCATATCGCTCAGCCAGTTTTTCGGCCGTCGCCGACATCTCTAAATCGCTTACCTTATATACGCAATACGTCTCCTCGCAATCCCCGAGCGTTGCGTCTCCTACACCTACTACATTAAATCCATCTCCTACTAGCTTATCGCGTTCCGCTCCGGCCACCCCGTATTGTCCGCTCGCATTATACACCGCGATTCGCGCCTTCTCTCGTGCCATTGGGTCACTATTAAACATTTCCTCTACATACTTGTGAATTTCACTATAATTATTGTTGCCCGCCGACGGCACCACATAAGACACTTCATTAATTGTCGCCGTAGTCACATAGAAAGTATTCGTATTATAATCCACTAGCGGCACCTGACGAATATTTCCGATATTAAACCCAGAAATCAACCTTACACCTGCTTTCACATTGTCTGTTGTAAAATTCGAGCGCAAATTATCGCCCAAAATATTTAATAACCCCAGTGCACTGCCTACATCAATCCCGTTTTCCAAGAACTTGTTGACAATACCTTCGACGATTTTTTGCTGCGTGTTCCCGCGCGTAAAATCTCCACCTATTGTACCGTGTCGCGCCCTTGCCAAGCCCAAAGCTTGCTCACCGTTGACTTGCATTGGTACTCCTGCCTGCGCTACTGCATTTGTCCAGCCATAATCCGCAATATTTTCGTCTAGCGTTACTGTAATTCCGCCTAGCGTATCGATAATATCAATCAGCGACGCCCAGTTAATATGCGCATAGTACTGAAAATCAATTCCTAGCACATCGCCCACTTGTTCCATTAGCGCCATCGCCCCGCGTTCTTCATCCGTACCATCTTGGTTATGACACCAAAACACTTCGTTAATTTTTCCCGCCGAGCAAGCCCGAGAGACTTTCAAATCTCGCGGCAAGCTTAGCAATGCCACGTCTTTAGTTTTCTGGTCAAAACTCGCCACCATAATCGAATCCGTCAGCTGCGCCCCCTCATGCTGACCGAGCGCCGTATCACCACTCATGTTATAGCCTTCCGTTCCAAAAATCAGCACGTTTGTCCGCCCATTATTATCAGTCTCAAAGGGAACTTCATCCGACATTACCGAAGAAATTGCATCCCATAGTCCCGATCTTCCGCCAGTCAACTTAGAAATTAGCTCATCGCCCCACTTATAAAACACGCCGCCACCAATTACTAATAAACACACCGTTACAATCGCGATGGTTCGCCCGATGTGACGCTTTTTCGGCGCTCGCACCTTGCGTGGTTTACGTACCGGTTGTTTTCTTGGCGTCTCTTCCTCTTCCGGCTCATCGTCAATCGCGTCCGCCAGAAAATCACTTGTCTCACTCCCGCCCCAAGCTTCCGCCAAGTTATCAACAATATTATCTGCACTCTTAGATGTTGTATTCGCCGCTTGGCCAAAATTACTCAACAGCTCCGACCAATCATTCTCCGCCGCTCCGCTAAACTCATCATCCGGCTCCGTAGTCGGCTCATTATCAAAATCAAATGTCTGCACTGGGTCTAAGAAACTACTGTCGCCTGTCTGATTACCACGAATCGCGTCAATCGAATCTATCAGCTCTCTACGCTGTTGCATTTCTCCCGAAGAAACGCGCTTCCGTGCCGTATTGGAGCGGGCAGTCATACCCATATCAACAACATGAGCACTACTCGTTCCAGTTACATTATGTTGTCGCTGTGAACTTGGTTCGCGCACTCTCAAGCCGTCAATAGTTGTTTTTGCCATCTAACTCCTATAACTTATTGTTTCTAACTTATCTAGCCGTAAAAACCACACCTTTTACATCTAGACTTACCCAATTTAAACATTTGTGATATATTTATTATAACATATGAAAGCAAAATTGACTAAAAAACAAGCGCTTATTATAGACTTTATTAAGGATTTTACCGCCCGTCAGGGAGAATCTCCGTCTTATCGCGAAATTATGACCGCGCTTGGCCTTTCTTCCGTCTCTGCTGTTGCCGAACATATTGATAACTTAGTCAAAAAAGGCGCCCTCAAGAAAACTCCCGGTGCCGCTCGTTCGCTCGAAGTTGTCGACCTCAGCTATCCCGAGACTACTGCACTTTTCCATCAACAGCTTGCCCAATCGACTCCCGCCGAACAAGACATTCTCCGTCAAGCTGCCGAAATTCTCGGCCTCGACCTCGAAACCTCTAGCTCTAATTAACTGCTTGTATTTTTCCGTGGTTTTGCTATACTAGACCTAGGAGAATGTCATGTCAAATACTGCATCCGTGCCCCACAGAGTTCCACCTTATAAGCGTCCTATTATTGTCGGTGGGTTTCTCATCTTCTTGGCATTAGCAGTTGTCGTGACTGTGTTTGTGTTTAAAAGTATTAATAATCAAAATTCTGATGCCCCTACTACTGTTCCTGATTCACCATCCGAGCAGCAACCCCCCGATACTAATCCGCTTCCGCCTACTAGCGACCCCGAGAATAAGACCCCGCAGTTCGAAGGCGAAGACCCTAATCAGCTCGACGATTTGACTGGCGTCATTATTTACAAAGACATTGATGTCGAGACGCAAACTTTGCATTCCGCCGTCAGTATCAATCAATATCTGCAAGCCGACGGTCAGTGTGTCTTCAATCTTAAGCGTGATGACGTTATCGTTCGTACTGCTTCTGCTGTTGCTTCCGCTGATGTTACTACGTCTGTCTGTGGGCCTTTCAGTATCTCCGTTGCCGACCTTGCGCCAGGGAATTATCAGATTGAAGTTATCGTTACTGGTAATGACAAACGTGGCATTATTACAGATACCTTAGAGCTTTAACCTTGTTATTGCTCTCGCAAACATTAAAATATCAACACTAAAAAGGAAAAATCTATGCCCAAGCAGTTTATTCATCATCTTAAAGAAGAATTTCATAAGTTCCGCAACCTGATTTTTGTTGTTTTTGTTTTTTGTATGGCTTTTGTTTTTTCTTTTCTATCTACCGGCAATGCACATAATACTTCCGCTGCCAACACTGGCGACTTTCGCCCCGGCAATATCATTAGTGATGCTGTCATGTCCAATTATAGTTCCATGAGCGTCACCGATATTCAGAACTTCCTCTCTAGCAAAAATCAATGCGACAATCGTAACTACGACCTCTATCTCCAGTATACTCATAACCAGCCCAACATTAAATGGCACTGGGAAGGCGAACCTTACAATGGCCACTTTGTTTGTATGGCCGAAGAGCGTTTTGGTGATGGCGAAGTCATCGGTAGCGGCATGACGGCCGCTGAGATTATTCATGATGCTGCCCAGCGGAGTCGTATCAACCCTCAAGCTCTGCTCGTCCTTTTGCAAAAAGAGTCCAGCCTCATCACCGACAAAGTTCCCAATGATTTTGATTATCGTAAGGCCACTGGTTATGGTTGCCCTGATACTGCCGCTTGTGATTCCAAATATTACGGCTTTAAGAATCAAGTTTATCGTGCCGCCGAACTTTTCCGCCATGTTCTCGACCATAATTCCGTTTATTACCCCGCTGGTCGCAATGTTTATGTCGGTTACCACCCCAATTCTAGCTGTGGCGGCACTACCGTTTACATCGAAAACCGCGCCACCGCCGCACTTTATCAATACACTCCTTACCAGCCCAATAGCTCCGCTCTCAATGCCGGTTATGGCACTGGTGATGTCTGCTCCGCCTACGGCAACCGCAACTTTTACCTCTACTTCACCGATTGGTTTGGTAGCACTCAAGCCGCTGTCGATGGTGAGCTAGTCATTATACCTGACGGGGAATATAACCTTATTTCTGCCGTAGCTAATAATCGTAGCTTAGGCCTTGCTGGTTCCGATGCGGTTCTTACTTCTCTCGATACCTCCGACCGCACCCAACGCTGGAAGTTTCAACGCGATTCTTCTACTGGTTATTACCAACTTATCAATGCTTCTACTAGTCAACCGCTTATTAGTCAAACCGTTGACCCTGGCCTCGGGAATAACGTTCTCGCTGGCCGCTCCACTACTTGTTCTAAACAGTGGAAGATTTATCGCACTTCCGACGATAAGTTAACTTTTGAATCTGCCTGCACCAGTGGCATCGTCCTTGATGTTTATGGCGCCTACTCGGCTGTCGGTACTAATGTTCAGACCTACCTCACTCATGGTGGCAACTCACAAAAGTGGGAACTCGCTTACGCTCGTACTATTCCCGATGGTGTCTATGCCGTTCAGTCGGCACTCGACAATTCCAAAGCCTTCGACGTTTACGGTGGCTATTCTGCCAATGGTACCAATGTTCAACTTTGGAACAAACATCTCGAAACTCATCAACGTTGGTATTTAGAGTATCATGACGACGAGGGCGGTTACTATACTTTCACTAGCCCCGCTCTGCAAAAAAATCTTGATTTGTATAGCGCCGTTGCTGCCAGCGGGCAGAATCTCCAAATCTGGACTGCTAACAACTCTTGTGCGCAAAAATGGCATATTATACCAAACGGCGATAGTTACAACATTATTTCTAGCTGTTCCGCAGGCTACGCTATTGACCTCGCGAATCATCAAGCCGGTTCCGAACAGAATGTCCAACTTGGCGAGTTCACCAATCAAAATAGTCAGCGCTGGCAATTTATACCCATTGCACCCGCCATCGCAGAAGGAACTTATATCATTCAGCCTGCCGCCGCCGACGATAAAGCTCTCGACATTTATGGCGGTTATACAACCGAGGGAACTAACGTTGAACTCTTCGATTATCATGGTGGTGCTTGGCAGCAATGGCAGTTCACTTATAATCCTCGCACCGATGATTATAAATTATACAATGCCTACTCCGATAAATACCTTGACCTTTACGGAAGTTATACTCGCGCCGGCGAGAATGTCCAGATTTGGCCGGGCAATTCTAGCTGTGGGCAACGTTGGCGCATCCAGCAAATCGGCACCGATAAGTACACTCTTAAAACTTCTTGCGATTTGTATAAATCGCTCGACCTCTATGGTGGCTATCTAGAAAATCGTACCAATATTCAAATTTGGGATAGCCACGACGGCATTGCTCAGCAATGGCTTCTTACCGAAGTAAAATAAGTGACGCTTAGCCTATCTGGTGCTATAATGATTTCATGAAGGCAACCAAAAAATCCCCACACACCGAATCAGTTAATCGCAGGTTTACTCAATTCATCTTCACCGCACTTCTAGTGCTCATGAACCTCGTTTTGCTTTGGGCGGTTCTTGTCTATCTTAATAATGGCCTTAGCATCTCTTCGACTGCACTCCTCTTAATTATTCTTCTCGCATTCGTTTGCTTTGGTATTCTCGCTTATCACCAGAACTATCTCAAATTCATACAATGGCTTCAGCGCAAAATCCCGCAGCTGACTAGCGCTAAGGCCTCACAGATTGTCTTCATTGTTGCCATCGTGATTGGTATTCTCTTTCGCCTCATTTTCTTACTCATCGGCAAGCACTATTCTCCCGATAGCGACCTCAGTGATACTGGCTTTCATTGGTTCTTTGCGCAAAAACTTGCTAATGGCGTGGCGCCCGGAGTATATGATGGCGGTTACGGGGCTTTCTTCCCACATCTGATGACTTATTCTGCTACTCTCGCCATCTTTATGAAGATTTTTGGCACTGGTTATCAAGCCATCCTCCTGTCTAATCTCTTGTTCGACCTTATCACTACTGCCACCCTTTATTATTTGCTTAAGAGCTGGCGCAATCAAAAAGCCGCCCGGCTTGGTGCTATTATTTGGCTACTCAACCCCTTAGAGATTATCTTCTGTGCCGTAGGTGTATCGATTGTAGTTACTAATACTATGCTTGCTCTAGCTTTACTTCTAGTTTTTCTGGTCATCAAACTTCTTCGCTCTCAATCTTGGCTCAAGTTGGCAGCCTTATCGCTTGCCTTAGGCGTTGTATTAGGAATTGGTAATGCTTATCGACCGATTTTTACCGTCTTATTAATCGCTCTTACCTTGCTATACGTTCTGCAAATTATTTGCCAACCCAAAAACACTTTCTTATCGGTCAGCCTTAGTCTGCTTCTT
Source organism: uncultured Candidatus Saccharibacteria bacterium (assembly GCA_964402815.1). Lineage (GTDB taxonomy): Bacteria > Patescibacteriota > Saccharimonadia > Saccharimonadales > Saccharimonadaceae > Nanosyncoccus. The sequence goes on from CAYODP010000005.1 coordinate 31,458, forward strand.
GTCCTCGCTGGTTTATTTGGCACCGGGAAGCTCATTGATTTAGGTTATCAAGCCGTTAATCAATATCATGTTCCTGGTGGCACTGGCGTTGGTTGGAATTTCTTTGTTGGCGCTAATTATGATTCCTGGGGTCGTTGGAATCGTCAAGATTCAACCGTCTTCGGTTCTATGCTTTATCAAGAATCTGGCGATGAAGCGCAGGTTAATTCTGACCTTGTCGGTATGCAAAAAGATTTATTCCAACGCGGTCTGCAGCGTTATCAATCTATGAGCCTCACTCAACTTATTTCTCATTTTGTGCACAAGTCCTCCGTCTTCTTTGCTGATAATGCCGATACTACCACTTGGGTTTTTTACGAAGGTTTTCGCGTCGATCCTCAGCACTCGCTTTATCGCTTCATGGACGGTTGCGGCACGATTGCTTTATTTATCGGCTTTCTAATCTCACTTTTGTATTTCTTTAAACTGTTTAACCAAAAAACTCAACCCTGGCAACCTTATCTAGTCTTTCTAATGCTCAGCTTTTGTGGTCTTGTTGCAGCGTCTCTTCTTGTTGAAGTTATGCACCGCTACGTCTTACCGCTCACAGTTTTTCTCACGCTATTTTCTGCCTGCTATCTTGTGGATTTTATTTCCTTTTTCAGAACGCTTGCGCTTCCCAAATCCGCCAGAAAACTCGTATCTAAAACTCATAAAGACTAATCACATGTTATAATAGTGAAAATATGGGAGTGAAATATGGCCAAAACGCAACCAATTCTATATCTAGTCTTACCTTGTTACAATGAAGAAGCGGTTTTACCGGAAACTTCCAAACGGCTTTTAGCTAAGCTCAAACAACTTAAAGACCATCACCAAATCAACGCTAAGAGTAAAATCCTTTTCGTTAATGATGGTAGCAAAGACCAAACCTGGTCTATTATTAAAAAACTTCATCAGCAACATCCAGAAATCGTTGGCATTTGTTTATCGCGTAATCGCGGACATCAAAACGCCCTTCTTGCTGGGCTTATGACCGCCAAGGAACGTGCTGACATTATTATTAGTATGGATGCTGACCTTCAAGACGACATTAACGCCATTGATGAAATGCTTGCGCAATATTTCGCTGGTGCCGAAATTGTTTATGGCGTCCGTTCCTCCCGTGTTAAAGATTCTTGGTTCAAACGTACTACTGCTGAAGGTTTTTATAAGTTTATGCGACTTATGGGCGTTGACGTCGTTTTTAACCATGCCGACTATCGTCTGACTAGTCGCAAAGTCTTAAACGAACTCGAAAAATATCAAGAAACTAACCTTTTCTTACGCGGAATTTTTCCGCTGATTGGTTTCCGTACCGAAGTTGTTTATTACGAACGTAGCGAGCGCTTCGCCGGGGAATCAAAGTACCCCCTTGGCAAAATGCTCAGCTTTGCTTGGGATGGCATCTCCTCGTTTAGCGTTAAGCCTTTGCGTATTATTGCCGTCATGGGCTTTATTATTACTTTCATCAGTGGTTTAGTTTTACTCTACTCACTCATTGTTAATATGTTGGGGAACACTGTGCAAGGTTGGACTTTTATCGTTTGTTCTATTTGGCTTATGGGCGGCCTACAAACTTTCTTCTTGGGTATTATTGGCGAGTATATTGGCAAAATTTACAGCGAAACCAAAGCCCGCCCTCGATATTGTATTGCCGAAGACCTTGAGGACGAATCGGCTTAATACTTCATTCCTTAACTTCTTGTTGACGATTCTCTAGCTCATCAACTTGTTTTAGCAGTTGTTGATTGCGTCGGCTTAGGGCTCGTAGTTGGTGAATGTTTGCGATACTTAACCGATAAGTTGGCATAAACCGCAGCAGGAATTGTTTAACGCGCGTACTACTAATATGAAAACGTCCTGCGCTTAGACGTCGCACATATTCTTGCTCTGCTACCTCTGCTGCGTTAAACGATTCAGCGTGTTGTTCCACGAACTCCCGCGCCTCATGCTTTACCTGTTTAACCCGCTCATGACTTTTACTATGCTCAATCGCAAAAGATTCAAAAGCTCCAAAGAAACACCAAAACAATTCATTGTATCGGCCGAGCAATGCACGCCTTTCCAGAAAATCATACAACGCAAAAGCTATATGTAAATGGTCGATCGCATGGTCGTTTTCTATTTCTTTTGACCAAGTCTGCGACATGATACTGCCCGCATGCCGCACATAATTATATAAAGGTTTATTTACATAAAAAACCGTTGTACTCTCACAAAAATACGCCACGCAGAAATAGGCATCCTCAAACCGCAAACCTTCCGGAAAACTAATCTGGCACTTCTCTAATATTTCGCGTCGAAAAATTTTATTCGTCGCCGATAAATCCGTATTAAAAATCAAATGGTCATTGACTTGTTGTCGCCCTGCGAACTTAAGCGCATAATAGCCATCATCACTCAGCTTCATTTCGCGATGCGCCTTATAGATGACTCTAATCTCGCCTATCGCCAAATCCGTCTGGTTCTCCGTGATTGCCTTATATAGCTCTTCACACGTTTCTGGCTCATAATAATCGTCGGCGTCACAAAACATCACAAACGGTGCCGTAGAGGCTTCAATCCCGCGATTCCGAGACGCCGCTAAGCCTATATTCTTCGGATTATCAATATACTTAAACCGCTCGTCTTTTTCTGCGTAATCCTTCAAAACTTCTAGCGTGTTATCTTCGGAAGCATCGTTTACGCCAATCACTTCAATCTCTTCTAAAGTTTGGTCTTTCAGCGCATCCAAACATTTCGGCAAATATTTCGCATCATTAAAAGACGTCACTATAATACTAACGACCGGCGTTTTCATTCAACTTCTCCTCTAGTGCTTTAAGCTTAGTTTTCAGTAACCCATTTTCTGCATACAGCTCAGTAATAATTTCCGCAATTTTCTTTTGTTTTCGGTAGGACGGGTGTAGCTTAATCCAAACCGTCTTAATCGCCTCGCGCACTTTTAGCCATGCCTTTGTTATGCGTATATGCCACGCCGCCCGTCTGGCTGAATGCTTTAAAATAAACTGCAACAAATTCCATTGTATCGGACTTTCAAAATACTCTTTTACCACCAAACCTTTCTCTTTTGCCTCAAGATATTCTTTCTTCACGCGTTCCAAGAACTCTGGTAGCAGTTTTGGCTTCAGTCTTAGCATATTCCAGTAATACGCTCCGAACTTTGCCGCTTCCATCAGCGCTCCCAACTCCGTGAACAGCCCCCGCTCTTTCAAGTATTTTTCAATCTCCTCGTACTCATAGCAAACATTCATCACCTTGCCCGGATTATTAATTGAAGACGACTCATTATCAATTCGGTAATGTAAGAACGCTTCCGTTGTGAAATACGCCCGGTGTGCGTTCGCCCAAACTTTAAAATTAAAACCCGTGTCCTGATATGAAGCTCCTGGGGTTGGCAAAAACTTAATTTCATTTTCCTTCAAGAATTCACGCTTATAGATTGCCGACCAAATCGCTGGTGACTGATAAAAAATCCAAGTGTGCCGCGCCGGGTCAATTATCCTGCCTGCATCTATTGGGTCAACGTAATAGTTTTTCTTATCTTTGCCACCCTTGTTAAAATAATAATTTGCGCGTACCACCTCAGCATCATAAGTATGTGCTAAGTTGTACAACTTCTCAAACGCGACCAAATCTATGAAGTCATCCGATTCCACCACCCCCACATATTCGCCACGCGCCTTTTCCAAGCCTTTATTCATCGAATCGCCATAACCAGAATTAGGCTTATCTACTACCACAATTCTCGGGTCATTCTCAGCAAATTCATTGATAATCTTTAAGGAACCATCCGTCGAGCCATCATTCAGGCAGATAATCTCTATCTCTTGCAAAGTCTGATTTACTAAACTTTCCAAACATTGACGCAAGTATTTTTCAACATTATAAATCGGTACTAGTACTGACACTTTTGGGGTATCTTTTGCTGACATTCTCCTCCTCTCACTTCTTCCAGTCATTATAACATAAAAGATTTACCGATGTAAACCTCTGATGTTATAATCACAACAAAGTTCTTATGTTTTTGCTTTTTCTTTTCTCTCTTCCAAAAACAACTTCCTCGTCACATAATTAAACACCATTGTCACTATTGTAGTTAGGATTTTTGCTAGCATATCGTTCATGCCTAGCAAATGAATCAACACATACAACAACGCTTCCGAAATCCCCAGTGCTATACCACTAAACACAAAAAACTCCGTCACCAAGCGTTTGCGGGATTTGCCTTTTGTTGTATCAAACACCCAAATCGTGTTCATGTAATAACTAATTAACGTTGAAATCGTAAAAGAGAACAACTGTGCTACTAGCGGTTCCATTTGTAACAAATAAACCAACGCATAAAATATCACCCAGTCGATTAGCGTAGCTATTACTCCAGCTACTCCAAACTTTGCAATCTGCGTCAAAATTCTCTGGTACTTCGTCAGGTGAAAAGTCTTACACCCCCAATCCATTAGCTTATCAATTATGTCCGGTTTTGGTGCTTGCGCCGTCTTCTCCATATCTTTATATTATAACCGACTTAGCTCACATCGCAACCCTGTAACACGGCTTTCTCCTCCGCTTATCTTATGCTATAATCAACTTATGAACCCGCGAGTCTCTATTTTAGTACCAGTTTACAACGTCGAACAATTCTTGCCTCAGTGTCTCTCTAGTCTCGTTGACCAAAGTCTTCAAGATATCGAAATCATTTGTATCAACGACGGCTCTACTGACGGTTCGCTCGATATTCTGCGGCGCTTTGCCAAAAAAGACGACCGTATTAAAATCATCAACAAGCGCAATTCTGGTTATGGCGACAGCATGAATCGTGGCCTCAAAATCGCCAAAGGTGATTATGTTGGTATTCTCGAGTCGGATGACTGGATTGACCCTAGCGCTTATGCTACTCTCTACCACGCCGCTTTCAAGCATCACGCCGACGTCGTTAAAGCTAATTATTACAAAGTTAAAAATAACCTCGATATTCTCAAAGTTACCGAGATTTCCGCGCCACAAGTTATTCATCCGCACGACGACCGTGCTGTTTTCCAGTTTGCGCCCGCTATCTGGTCGGCAATTTATCGACGCGACTTTCTCGCCGAGAATAAAATTACTTTTCTCACCACTCCGGGTGCTTCTTACCAAGATTTAAGTTTTAACTTCAAAGTCTGGTCGCTCGCTCAGACCGCCGTCTTGTTGCCCGACGCCTTCGTTCACTACCGTATTGATAATGCTAACTCTTCAGTCAATAACCCTGGCAAAGTCAACTGCGTTGTTGATGAATACGCCGAGATTGAGACTTTTCTTTGCGAGCGGGGAATCTTCGCCGATTTTGGCGAGACTATGAATACTGCCAAATTCCGTAATTACCATTGGAACTTCCAGCGGCTCAGCCCCGATCTTGCTCGACAATTTTACCAAACCTGGCGTCAAGAGCTTCTCTCTGCCAACGACGAAGGTCTCCTCAAAAAATCCAATTTTAGTAAAAAAGATTGGCTCGCTTTGCACACCATCATTAAGCATCCGTGTTTAGCTTATCGCATCCTACGACTGCGCGCTTGGGCTAAACATCACTAAGCCAAGAAAAGCCGCCCACGTTATCGTGAACGGCCTTGGCTCTAGTTGCTATCTAATCGCTTCTAGAGTTATTTTGTTAATGAGGTTCTTTAGTATCTGCGCCACTTGTGCGCGTGTTGCAAAGCCTTTCGGGTCTAAGCGATTATTGCCTACTCCGCTGACAATCCCGTTTTCTACCGCCCAACGCATTGCTTCTTCGGCGTAGCCGCTAATTTGCTTGGCGTCGTCGTGTTTTAAGGGCGTTCCAGAGCTAGATGGTGGACAAATATAACGCCAAATCATCGTCACCAGCTGTTCGCGTGTGACTTTATCATTCGGCCTTGTGCCGTCACTAATCTTCTGTCTGACTGCCCACTCGACGCTTTTAGCGTACCAAGTTTCTCCGCCATTTGTCTCAACATTATCAAACCGTGCCAATACTGTCATCAGCATTGCGCGCGTCATCGGCTCGTCTGGCGCAAAAGTTGTTGCCGTAGTCCCCGCAAATAGTCCTCGCGCTGCTGCAAAAGTCACCGCTTGAGTGTACCAGGTTTCTTCCAGTACATCATTAAAATCTTTACGATTATCAATGACTTTCACTTCGGCATTGTCCGGTAGCATCGCCACGATGCTGTCGTCCGTTACGGCCGCAGCTTTTATCGTTGTTGTCGTACCGTCGGCATTCACAATTACGATTATTGTACTCGTGGTAGGATTGTCTACCGGTAGTTCAACTTTCGTGTTTGCAATGCTACCAGTATGCACGGTCATTGCACTCGCTTCACGCGCCGTGTCTGCTACCGGCAAGGCTTTAATCGGTAAACGCACTGGTAGCCTGTCACGCTGCGCCGCTTCTACTATTGACGTCGGTAGTTTGATTTCCGTCTTCGTTTCGCCTTTGCTGCTAGTCTCTTCCGTTACCACGATGCCGTTCTTCTGCTTTGTGATTACCGTACTCGACCCATCCGTTCGCTTAGTTGTTTCAATCGTTGCGCCCGTCTCTGGGTCAGTTGTAATCACCGTCGTCGGTTTGTCTGGTTCTTGCGTCGGCGCTAGGGAAGGAACCGGCGTCGCTATCGGTGGTTTCGGTGTTGTGGTTGGTCGAGCGGTTGGCTTAGTCGTCGGTCGAGCGATTGGTCTTGGTGTACCTGTCGGCCGGTTAGTCGGCCTCGGCGTGGTACTTATCCCAGTTGCTGGGATGGTCTCATACTGACGATTCGTACAAATTGTGCAATCCCTGTGCCGACTACCGTTGGTCGAGGCGGTCGCATAAGTGTCAATCACCCAGCCACCAAACACGCAAGCTCCATAGCCACTCTTCTCGGCGTTGTTTGTAATCGTACAACCTTGTGCCGTGCATTCGTGCCAGTGATAGCCGCCACTATAAGTCCAACGCACATCCCAAGCGTGTTGATGCTGAGCTGGCTCAGGCGTTTGGCTGGGCAGAGGTGTCGGACTCTGTGTTGGTTCCGGCGTCGGCGTGTCGGTCGGTGCCGGAGTTGGCGTTTCTTCTGGTGTCGATGTTGGTTCAGGAGTCGGAGTCGCCGGCGCTTCCATCGGTTTACCACAAACTGAACAATTCCCGTTCTCGTCTGGTGTTCCAACATGCCCGTTCTTGCACGGGTCATCTGCTGGCGGGTCGGTCGGGTCAGCTGTCAAATCTCCCGGGTCATTCGGGTCTTTGGCAAATGGGTCTTCAAACTCCACGTCAAACGTTACTTTTACAGTGTATGGCTGCAAGGTAACTAGCACCGACTGTCCGCCAATGGCGTTCCAAGTCGCTTCGCTGCCACCAAAATAAATCCCATCCGCCTGTAAATAGTAACATTGCGTAAAAGCCATTTCGCCAATTTCCGTCACATCTGCCGGAATATAAATTGAGCACAGCGAACTGCAAGACTCAAACATCCCGGCGCTAATCCGGTCGGCTTTTAATGGCAAAGTTACATCCGTCAAATGCCAACATTGCGAGAATAAGTTATTACCTATCGTCACGGTATGGTCGCTCGGCTTAAATCTTACGCTTGTCATCGCTTTGCAACTCGCAAACGCTCCCGCGCCCACGGCTGTAATACTCGCTGGGAAATCAATAAACCCCAAGTTTGTACAGCCTTGGAACGCGCGTTCACCAATTACTTCCACGCCTTCTGCTACGGATGCCGAAGCCAAGTTCGGACACATGCAGAACGCATCATTGCCGATACTTTTTACCGTACTCGGTATCGTTGCCGCCACTAACGCTGCTTTATAAAAAGCTCCGTTACCAATCTTCGTCACACCTTCGGAAATATACACGCCCAGAGCCTTGCTCTGATAAAATGCATAATCACCAATACTCGTCACGCCTGGTTCGATTACTATTGCGTTAATTGCGTCATTATGCGCGCTCCACGACGGTAGTTGGTCTGGTGTAAAATCTGGCATCAGCCCACTTCCGCTAATCGTCAGCGTTCCGCCTTTTGTCAGCGTCCAGCTGAGATTGCCTTCCGTACCACTTTCGGTCACTTCTTCCGCATCGGTATCATCAGGGGGAACGAAACTTTCCGGGTAACGCGTCACGATAAAATTCGCCGCCATCACATTCTCTTTACTAATCGCTCGTCCCCAGTGTATCGACTTGTTGTAGTTGCCCTCCGCCACGGTCACGCCTGCAGCACTCTTCTGTAGCACAATCACAAAATGGCTACTATTAATGCGCAGAATGTCACCGACTTTAATGTCTTCATACTGGAATCCGCCGTTGTCAATCGTCCTTGCGGGCAAATTGCCAAACACTGCATCGCTCAGTATGAAAACAAACGCTGCGCAGCCTACGCCGCCGCTCGCGCCTTTCACTGAGCCGCCTTTCCACCAATAAGCATCACCCAGTGTCCCATCTCGCCCATAGGGTAAGAAATTCGTCCACGGTGTGCCTTCCGGGTAGGTCGCTTGTAGTGCCATCATACCGTCGTAAGCCTCTTGATAAGTCGGGCAAACGCCTGTGCGTGCTGCCGCTCGAAGTCTCCGAGCGCTGCGCGGTGGCTCTCCGTACACCAAGCCCGCCCCATCAACCAACTGGTCACCCATTTTGGTCAATTCCGTCACGGCTTCGCTCGTGTCAATCGAGCTCGTCTCGTCGGACTCGTCGGTCTCCTCGGCTGCCATGGCTGGCAATGCTGCGCCCATCATTGAACACATCATCACTAGCGCCATCAGCAGCGCCACTAGCCTCTTCGTACGTTTTTGCATACTAAATCCCTCCTTGTTAAAGTTCCTCTAGTTTAGCCAGATTACTCGACTAGCTAGACCGTCGCCCTTTCGAGCTTTCTTTGCATCGCGTCACCTCTGTAAAAACTCGGCAACTCGGTAATCTATGCCCGTGGTTACACTACCACGCCGTCCTATTATATCGCAAAATGGTTGTATTTGCGAGTATTTTATTTCATAATAAGGACTTTCTCGCATAAAACATTAGACATTTTCCTCAAGATATGCTAATATATATGCATATGAGTCGTATTCCAAACGTACTCTGTCGCAAGAATCGTATCTTGCTGGGAGAATTAGTCAAAACCGACTTTAAGTTGCGGTATCAGGGGTCCGTTCTCGGTTACCTCTGGGCAGTACTGCGACCGCTTTTGATGTTCGCAATTCTTTATATCGTCTTTGCCAAACTCCTGCGCATGGGCGACGACATCCCGCACTACCCAGTTTATCTGATGACCGGTACGGTAGTTTGGAGCTTTTTCACCGAATGTACTGGTCAAGGCATCCAGGCCATCATTCAGCGCGGTGACCTCCTGCGCAAAATCAGCTTTCCCAAATGGATTGTCGTGGTCTCTGCCACTTCTACCGCCCTTATCAACTTTGCCATCAACCTCTGTGTAATCATCGTTTTTGCCCTTATCAACGGCGTCACCCCCAGCTGGTCGTGGCTGCTCGTGATTCCGCTTGTTCTCGAACTTTATGCCTTCGCTCTCAGCATCTCCTTCTTGCTCGGCGCCATCAATGTTAAATATCGCGACGTCACCTCTATCTGGGACGTTCTCATTCAGGCGCTTTTTTACGCTGTGCCGATTATTTACCCTATCTCCATGATTCTTGAGCGCGGCGCCATCGGTGAGCTCGCCGCCAATATCATCCTCATTAATCCCATCGCCCAAGTTATTCAGGACATCCGTTACAACCTCATTACTAAAGTTACTATCACCACTTGGAACTTCGTTGAGTGGCCGCTCTGCCTCATGCCTATTCTGATTGTCGCCCTCTCTCTAGTGCTTGCTGCGCTCTTTTTCCGCAAACGCTCGCGCCGTTTCGCGGAGGAGGTCTAGCTTATGGGCAGGAAAAAGCAGAAAAAATCCGTTCTTGTGCAAAACTCCGCTAAATCTGTGGAAAAACTTTCCAAAAATGTGGAAAAAACCACTAAAATCAGTGGAAAACCTGTGCAAAAATCCCCTCAATCTGTGCAGAAGTCCATTAAATCTGTGCAAAAACATGCGCATAAATCCGTGGAAAAACCTGTGCAAAACCCGCCAAAATCCGTTAATAAACCCATTTCCGGCACCCAATCTCCAGAGGTAGAATCCAATCGAACTTGTAAAGCCTGTACAAGTTCACCCGCTACCGTCATCAAAGTTGAGAATCTCCACAAAAGCTTCCGTCTTCCCACCGAGCGCGCCAGCGGCCTCAAACAAGCCATTTTTAACTGGCTCAAGGGTATCAAGGGCTATACCGAGCATCAAGTTCTGCGCGGCGTCAGTTTTGACGTCAAAAAAGGCGAGTTCGTCGGCATCGTTGGTCGCAACGGCTCTGGTAAATCCACTTTGCTGAAGCTCCTTGCTGGCATTTACTACCCCGAGCAGGGAACTATCACCGTTAATGGCACTCTCGTGCCGTTCATCGAGCTTGGTGTCGGTTTTAACCCTGAGCTTACCGGCCGCGAAAATGTCTATCTCAATGGTGCTTTGCTTGGTTTCTCCCGCAAAGAAATGGACGGTATGTACGACGAGATTGTTCGTTTTGCTGAACTTGAGCCCTTTATGGATGCCAAGCTCAAGAACTATTCTTCTGGTATGCAGGTGCGCCTCGCCTTCTCTATTGCCATTCGCGCCAAAGGTGATATTCTCATCCTTGACGAAGTTCTGGCCGTGGGCGATGCCGAGTTCCAGCAAAAGTGTAACGATTATTTCGCCAGCCTGCACGGCGAGCAGACTGTCATTCTCGTCACGCATTCCATGGACAATGTTCGCCGCTTCTGTGACCGCGCTATTTTAATTGAGAATGGGGAAATTGCCACCGAAGGCAGCCCCGATAAAGTCGCCAAAGCTTACGAGAGTTTATGGCAATAAAGGAGACGCTTATGTTCAGCAAAACCACCAAATCCACCCCAGTTACTACCAATCAGCCCGATGTCCTCATCGTCGGCGCCGGCCTTTATGGCCTTACTATGGCCGAGCGCATTGTTAGCCAGCTCGGCAAGCGTGTCCTTTTAATCGACCGCCGCAATCACATCGGTGGCAACTGCGCCTCCGAGATTGACTCTACTACTGGCATCGAATGTCACAAATACGGCGCTCATCTTTTCCATACCTCTATTCCCGAAGTTTGGGATTACGTTAATCAGTTTACCAGTTTCACGAACTACGTTCACAAAGTTTACACTACGCACAAGGGCGAAGTTTACCCGCTACCTATCAACCTCGGCACTATTAATCAGTTCTTCCATTCTACTTATACTCCTGATACTGCTCGCGCCGAGATTGCCAGCCAAGCCGCCAGCGCCCCTGCCCACCCTACTAATCTTGCCGAGCAAGGCGTCTCTCTGATTGGCCGGCCACTTTTCGACGCTTTTATCAAGAATTACACCGCTAAACAGTGGCAAACTCCCGCCGAAGAGCTCCCGCCCGAGGTTATCAAGCGTCTCCCCGTGCGCTACAACTACAACAATAATTATTTCAGCGACACCCACGAAGGTTTGCCAGTGAATGGTTACAACGCTTGGTTCCAAAACATTATCTCTAAATGCGGTAATCTCCTCGAGGTGCGACTCGATACTGATTATTTCACCGACCCTGCCCTGCAGGAGCTCCGTCAGTCCGGCATTTTCACTATCTACACCGGCCCCATCGACCGTTTCTACGATTATCGTTTCGACGAACTCAAGTGGCGCAGCGTCGATTTCGAGAAAGAAGTTGTCAATGTTGACGATTACCAGGGTTGCCCCGTCATGAACTACGCCGACCTCGACCAAGATTACACTCGCATTCTCGAGTTTAAGCATTTCCATCCTGAGCGTACCAGCGGTTGTTACGCCGCCAATTCCGGCAAAACCGTCATTTTCCGCGAGTATAGCAAGACTTGGTCTCGCGGTGACGAGCCTTATTACCCCGTCAATACCGCCGAAGACCGCCAGCGCCTTGCCAAATATCGTGAGCTTGCTGCCGCAGAATCCAATGTTATCTTCGGTGGTCGTCTTGGCGAATATGCTTACTACGACATGGACAAAACCATCGCTGCCGCGCTAAATAAGTTCGCAGAAATTAAGGAAAGTCTCCGCTAATGGCTACAGAAAGTGTGGGCACCGGGCGCTATCTCCCCGTCATCTCCGTCATCATCCCGGTTTATAATGTTGCCAAACTCTTAGAACGCTGTGTCGAGTCCGTTCGTAACCAAATCTACCCCAATCTCGAGATTATCTTGGTCGACGACGGCTCTACCGACATGAGTGGCGCCTTTTGCGATGTTTTTGCCAAAAAAGACCCTCGCGTCAAAGTTATTCACCAGTCTAATCAAGGTCTCTCCGCCGCCCGTAACGCCGGCCTTAAGCTCGCCACCGGTAAATGGCTCACTTTTGTCGATTCCGACGATTATCTCCAGCCCGACATGATTGACCTACTTCACCGCATGTGTTATACTAACAAACTTCAGATGTCTATCTGCGGTTTTCGCGAAGTCTCCAGTGATGACGACGCTGCTAATACGCCACCTTCCTCCGCTCCCACTACCGAGCGTGTTCTCAGTACTACCGAATGCCTCAAAGCCATGCTCTGCGAAGAAGGCTTCTCCATGTCCGCCTGGGGCAAACTTTACGCCAGGGAACTCTTCGACCTCGTTCGCTTTCCCGAGCATCGCCTGTACGAAGACGTCGGCACCACCTACAAACTCGTCCTCCAGTGCGACCGCATCGCCGTTTCTTCCGCTCAAGCTTATAATTATTACCAACACGACGCGTCCATCACCAAGCAGAACTTCACTCTCCGCAAAATGGACCTTATCGATCTCACCGACCAAATGTGCGACGACCTCGCCGAGTGGAGCAAAACTCTCAGCCCTGCCGAGCAAACTCAGCTCACCTACCTCATCCAGAAACGCCGCATGCACGCACGCTTCAGCATCTTGCGTCAACTTGTTATGCTTAATCCCGCCGAATCTACTATTGACCCTAAATCGCTCAAGCACGCTGAACAGACCGTCGTCAAATATCTCCGCAAACACAAATCCGACGTCCTCAAAAACCCCCTCGCCACCCGCCGCGACAAGCTCGCCATGCGCTCCCTTCAGTGTGGCCTACCCGCCTTCCGCTACGCTTGGAAGAAATATTCCGCCAAATCCTCCATCCCAAATCATCAATAGTTATGATTTTTAGTGCCTCTCTCCCCTCTCCCACCAATTAGCTAGTAGGTGTAGTAATACAACGGAGGGAGAAACCACTATGACGCGCAACATTAGTGTTAGTCGGATTAACCAAGCTAGCATTAACACCTAAATAATAAGCGTAATCAGCGTTAAATCCAGTGCGCGACCACCATAGCCCAGAAAGCGTTTCATTATTGATAGCGCCACCGCGAACATAGCCAGCATAATAAAAATTATACGGCAAAGTTTTAACTTTCGTGCCACCCGCTTCATTATCACTACCTATTGATATATTAGCATGCACCATAAGTCCACGGAATTGTCCATTGTTATTTCCCGTTGGCAATTTCCAACCTTTGGGACAAAAAATACTTAAGTTTTCTACCTTCTTGCCGCTTTCTCAAGTTTCTCAAACTCTAATCCGAGTTAGAGTTTGTAACAGCCTCCACCCCTGTTAAGCTCTCGTAAAACTCTAATCGGGATTAGAGTTTTGTATTTTTACTCCGCAATCCAAATTACTGCTTTGGGATTATTTTGTCGCCGCCGTAACGGTAACTTCGGTAGAATAAGTATCAGCTGGAAGAGATGAGCTTATTGATATACCAACAGTAAATATATGAGTTTTAGAATTATCACTTGTTGTAGGTGTATTATGGAATGGACTTGGTGTATTAGTTATAGCATCATATAGTCCAGATTTGTTTAGTATGCCCCAAGCATCGTTACCAGGCTGTACGAGATTAGTATCAGAAACAACTGGAATAAAGTTATTAGAGTTTTCTTTACCAATTAGTTTTGGTTCTGTTGCACTGAGTAATACATCATAATCGGAATTACTTGTGACAGTTGCTTCTATATTTCCAGTGGCTATTTTATCTGCTTCTGCAATAGCAGTAACTCCATCAGAAACATCAAGAGTTATTGTTGGTATGACATTTACGGTAATATTGCCGTTTTTAGAACTTGGTGGAATGGCTGGAGCTTCGTTGGGTTCGAGGCCGCCTGCCGCCACGCACCGCACCGAGAAGCCGTAGTAGCGACCGTAGTTGCTGTAGGCTGGGTAGACTCCGCCACTACTGAAGCGCAGGTAGTACGCGTAGTTAACATTACTAGAGCCCACCGTACTAGACCAATAGAAACCGTTGGAGCCCGAATCGTTCAGGCCATTGCCATTGACGTTACCGGCAGCGAGGAAGAATGCATCAGCGGAATTATAGCCAAACCTGCGACCGGTATAGCCACTAGTGCCATTAATAGTTACGTTAGTCTCCCATGCGCCGCTATAAGCACTATTTAGCGCAGTGTAAGTGCCGATATTTGTGTCACTATTAGACGGCAGTTTCCAACCTCTCGGACAAATGCTTGAAGGAGCGTCTCCAGAGTCTTTACAAGTTCCTGCCGTTGCTGTACACCAAGAGTAATAGTTACCATAAGCTGGTTTCCAAGCACCGCTACCATTTATTTTCATACCTGTACTACCTTCTGCCATATTCTGCGAAGTTTTGTCTGTGCCCCAGTTATTAATGGTGTTGCCAACCGCCTGATTGGCCGGCAACGTGTACGCCGAAGTTACATCACTATTAATACTGTCTAATGATGTTCCGCCTGGCAACCGTAAATTTTCTAACATCCAACAATTCCCATCACCTAACTTTGCGACTTTATATGTATCACTCCCCGTTCCACCGCGTCTATCAGTCAATGTTACTACTGTTAGCGGTTCAACTCCGTTAGGTGTATGGGTATTAGAGCAGATTTGTTTATTCATGTCTTGCATGTATTCTATATCAGAAATGGTACGATATTCGGTAGAGAAATCTTCAGCCGCATAAGTCCTAGCCATTTCTCCAAAACCTAATGATGAGTTACAATAGCCTAAAAGGAGAGCTCCAGAAACAAATAGTGTTGTTCCCACAACTAAATATTTATAAGGTTGATGTATTTTTAGCATGGAGCCCTCCTTTTGGATTATTGGTACCCCAGTGGACTTGCGCATTACATTTCTTGGTCTAATACCAAAATTAGGTTGTTGCTAATGGTTGTATAAAAGAATCGCCTGCT
>CAYODP010000006.1:0-43366 GCA_964402815.1 uncultured Candidatus Saccharibacteria bacterium
TGAATGTTTGGATGAAGACAGTGTGGCTGATATTGAGGAAGAGCGGGGTGATGGTACTAACAACTGGTGGCGAGTGTATGGGCTTGGGGAGATTGGGAGTCTTGAGGGGAATGTCTATCAAGGATGGCAGTCTATCGATAGAACGGAGATAGAGAAAGGCAAACTCATCCGCTATGGTCTAGACTTTGGCTATAACGACCCAACAGCCTTGGTGGCTATCTATGAGCTGGAAGATGGTGCTACGGGTATCGTTGAGCTGCTCTATAGGAATCATATGACGGAT
The DNA here is from genome assembly GCA_964402815.1 of uncultured Candidatus Saccharibacteria bacterium. GTDB lineage: Bacteria > Patescibacteriota > Saccharimonadia > Saccharimonadales > Saccharimonadaceae > Nanosyncoccus. The sequence goes on from CAYODP010000006.1 coordinate 284, forward strand.
GACGACTATAAAACGAGCTTTGAGGAGCTAAAAATAGACCCCTCTGTACTGATGGTGGCGGATGCAGCACGGCCAGAGACTATAGCAGCGATTCGTGGAGATGGCTACCGCTGTATCGCAGCGCTGAAAGACAAAGGCTCAGTCATGCGGGGGATTAAGCGTGTAGCCAAGCGTTCTATTCGCTACTACGGCAAGAACCTTGAGCGAGAGTTTTTAACCTATGCTTGGCGCAAGAAAAAATCGACTGGAGAGACGCTAGAAGAGCCACAAGATGGTAATGACCACCTTATGGACGCTCTGCGCTATGCGATTGATGACTTAGAACGGCCAAAGTTTGATTTATAGCATAGTGCAAATGAAAATATAACATCGACCCCTGTATTTTGCAGGGGTTATTGCTTACTGACATAACATTATTCAAGAAATGACTTAACACTTTGTTAAGCAAAACTCAAAAAAGTACTTGACACGTTCTTCGTTCCACAACGATAACGAAGCATGACTAAATATTATGCCGCAAAAATCCAGCTAAATGACGCCAAAACCGAAAATAAACGGAGATTCCGGAACATTTTGGCTGCATCTGGAAAAATTCTCGAGGATGGCGAGGTGCGAGACATTGAGCATCTATATGTTATGAGCCGAGACGGCGAACCAATTAAAGTAGCTGACCTCAATAGCAACCCTGATAAGCAGACTGAGAGCTATGCCGTAAAAGCACAAGCTGACCACGGCGAACTGGTTGATGGCGAACTAATTCCTTCGATTGAAAAACAATTTGGCAGCTGTAAAGTTTGGCTTGAAGACGGACAGTTGCACGCTCGAATGTATTTTGCTGACAATGACACTTTGGCTGACCATGCTTGGGCCATTTCTGAAGACGCTAGCTACTCAACTGGCATTGATTGGTACCCAGATGGCTATTACGGAGCTGGCCAAGAAATTGATGAGCCAATCGGAATCCTGCGCGAGATTTCGATGGTACTGACTGGAAATGACCCGCGCGCTAAGACTATTGACACCAAAATCAGCAAGGTTGCAACTGGCGACGCTGTTGGTGATGACAAAACAATTAAGAAGAAAGGAAATAAATCAATGGGTAAAACTATTGACGATTTGACTCCGGACCAGCGCGCTGCTTTTATGCGCCGGGCATCTGAAGCACTCGATGAGATTATCGACGATTTCACTACTGACGCTCCGGAATCAGAAACTGAGCCTACTGCTCGTGACACCAAAGATGAAGTCAAAGACGCAGAAGAGCCAGAGAAGAGAGAAGACACTAAGGTTAAAGACCAAACTAAAGACACCTATCATATGCCGGTCTTAGTTATCAAGGACAGCAAGGAGAAGGCGTGTCAAGAACAAGATGTGAAGAAGACTCAAGACTGGTTGACTGGTAGGGGTGGCCATGAAGCCTTCGCTAAGGCTCTCAAACAAGCTGGCAAGATGGGCGCAACCTTCGATGGTTTGTGGCGTGCTGAGCTCAGCAAACACACTAGCCTCGACGGTATTAGTGGTTTGCCGACGCCAACCGACATCGTTTCGATGTTCCGTGACGCTCTCGAGAAACCAGATGGCATTTTGAGCCACGTTGAAGTAGTGAATGCCAAAGGCTTCAAGATTAACCTTATCTCTGCTGTTACTGGCAGTGAAGACTTAGCTCGCGCTCACGGCCACAAGAAAGGCGACAAGAAGATTGATCAGTCGCTAGCGAATACCACCCGCGAGATTCTCTGTAAGATGGTCTACAAGCGTTTGCCGCTCGACGCCATGGAACTTTGGGAAAATCCAAATCTCATCGACTTCCGTTCTCGTGAACTAGTTGATGCCATCATCCTAGAAATTGAGCGCGCAATCGTTATCGGCGATGGTCGCACTGCGCCTACTGGCAATAACCCAGATTACCGCTTGTGGGATGGTACGTCTCGTGGCTTTATCAGCATTAAAGCTGATGCTGCGACTGCTGCCAGCACCACTGACACAACTGGCTTCGGTAACCTCACCGCTTCAACCTATACGCAAGTTTCTGGTGACAACGCCTACGACACGATTATCAAGGCTCGCGCTTTGATTAAGAAAGAAGGCAAGCAGTTCATCGTGGCAAAGAACAGCTGGGTGGCTGCGGCTCTCACCGCTCGTCTCAACGCTAACGGCACTGGTGACTACTTAGTAGCTCCGGGTACGAAGATTGAAGACTTGCTCGGCGTCGAACGCGTCTACACACCACAATGGATGGATGGTGACACCAACGATGCTTATCTCATCGTCGATAAGGCCTACAAGATGGTTGGCGAGACCCAGATTAACACTCATGCCGACTTTGATACCTCTACGAACGAGAACATCTTGCTCGATGAAACTCCTCGTGGTGGTGCGCTCGGTGAATACAAGTCTGCTGTTGCTATCGCTCCAGCCGCAGCCACTCCATCAGAGTAATAAATAACCCTAACGTAATAAGGACATAGGAATGCTAACGCAAGACGACTACAAACTCTATACCGGCGAGACCACCGATTACTCTGCGGATGATTGGGAAAAACTTGTCAGCATTGCAGCGGTTCGTCTTGCTGGCTTCCTCTGTCTCGAAAATCTTAGCCCAGCACAGGAAGGGGCTTTAACTGCGCAAGAATATGATGCACTGAAACTACTGGCCAGCGTTTACGACAGTATGAAGCTGACAGCTTATCAATATGACAGGTACGGTAAAGAACTATTGACTGGTAGCGATACGCCAGTCTTACCAGCTGACCTTGCAATGTTACTAGCTAACTTTCTCTGCCTAATGCTAACTCATCGAGGAAATGATGACCAAATTACGTCTAAAAGGGTTCGCAATTTCTCAATCAATTATGGTAGTGACGCTGCCAACGCTTTTGCTAAGCTTGAGAGAAACTACGGCGATATTATCGCTAAGTATTCCCAATGTGGTACGGGTGTTTGTGTGGAATGTAATGCTCGGAGGTGTTGCTATGGACATTTTTAAGGCTTTCCCGAATGCTATCGTCTCTAATCAGTTTGAGCTAGGCGAAGCGGAGATGGGTACGGAGATTGGAACTGTGTTCTCGAACCCAGTGGCCTGTGATGTGGTGATAGATGAAGGTACTCAGACTTCTAATGGGAGTGCTCCAGAAGCGCCGTATATCTCGAGCGACATCTTGCTCTACGCTAGACCAGAACAAATGCCGACGCTGGTGACCGCCAAGCTCACGAATGGCTATATGTGGCACGATAAGGTGAACGACCTCTATTATGAGATTCGCAATGCTAACCTCGGTAAGAATCAAGAGACTGGCGTAGTCGAACACGTAGAGTTCTTGTTACGGCCAACCGAGGTAGCTCTGAACGAGGAGACCGAAGATGAGTAGTGCAACCTATACTTTCAAGTGGAATCAGGCTAGGCTAAACGGTCTCAAGACTAATGTGATGGCACGGATGCTAAATCTGGGATTCAAAACGGCCACAGAAGCGCAGCATGGCGCGCCAGTGATGACTAGCGCGCTCATCAATAGCATCCGCACAACCACCGACCATAAGAGTACGGTTTACGTGTTGGCTGGTGGAAGTTTTGCTGGCAAAAACGTGCCCTATGCGCGCCGACGGGAGTACGAGAACAACCTGCATCCGAACAAGAAGTACTATATGAAGAATGCTTTTGGCTGGCTGAATGAGCATTACGCGACAGAGTTCAAGGGAGTAACCAAATGATTACGCTCGCACTCTTTCGCCAAATGGTCACCGATGAAGTAGCCGGACTTACCCGCAACAAAGACTTCTTCTGGGATGAGATACCTCTGCAGCACAACGGCAAACCAGCAAACGGCGTCTGGCTAGTCACGCGAAGTGGCAGTATTACCAACACTCGCAAAGGCCTCAACCTACGCACTACGGTGGACTTCTATGTCGCAACCGAAAACAAAGTTAAGACTGAGAAAATCCATCAAGCGATTCGGGAATACCTCACCTCACACCGGTATTTCTGCAGCCTTAGCGGCAGCGTTGGCGGCGTCAACTACCAATTCTACAATGTCCGCGTTCAACCGGCAACCACGCCCCAGAACGACGGTGCAACACAGAACAATTTGATTGTAAAAGTAGCAAGCGCGGAGCTTGTGTACGACGAAGTAAATATTTAACTAAAAGAAAGGACAAAATGTCTAGTAATCTTTCCCAGCTCTTCCAAGTTGTAGTACGGAAGTATGATGCGACTACGAAGAAGCTCAAATCTCAGCTGGTAATCGGGCCAGATGACCTCTCCGAGAGCGATATGCTGACTTTCAACGTCGCTCCGAAGATGCGTGAACGCACATCTATGCTCGGTACCACTTCAACGCCAATTCCTGGCACGTTTGATAGCCTATCAGCTAGCCTAACGATTCTTGCCGACACCTGGAACATTATCGGCAAGTTCCTCGGCACATGGAATCCAGCCACCTATGAAAGTGCAACCGCTGCTAACGGGAATATCATCCTTGGCGATGGCACGAACCTCTGTGGCTCAAGCGAGTATGTCGACATTGTAGTACAAGGTGTCTGTGACGAAGGTTCTTCGACCGATGTCGAGTTCACCCGCTGCTTCCCAGCTTTGACTGATGATGTCACGCTTGGCGGTACCGACGCGAACGAGGTAACAATTAACCTCAATCCAATCGCTTATAATGCTAATACGCACGCTGACGATGGCTACCCGACCTATACGGCACGCATGGGCGACTACGACCTTACCACTAAGATGCGCCTCAACGCGGCAACTGGCGAATATCAAGCGGTAACTGCCACTCCGGGAGAGTAGTTAGAATGACGGCACCCGAACTGACGCTCAAAAACATCAGAAAGTCTCCTCGGCTTAATCCAGAGCCGAAGACTTATCGGGTGTCGGATTTTCTAACTAACGAACAGAAAGAGGCTCGCAAGAAACGGAAAAAGCAACGCAAGAAAAGCAAGCGCAAGTTTGATGAGGTGGATTCCAGAGTAGCGGAAATTATTGCGAGGTTCGGCTACGACGTTTATGAGAAGTGGGACAGATGGGAGATTGACGACGAGAAAATGGAACGCCTGCTTTGTGCTGAACGAGCACGAGAAAAGGCCTATATTTTACCGCTGGAAAGCATTGTGGCAAATTTGGTGAAAGACTGTATCAGGCGTCACAAGAAAGAAAAGAAGCCCAAAGGACCACAGGAGGCGGCAAAAATAATTAACGTAGAAATGAAAATTGCAACCACAGGAGAAGCATAATGGCGGATGTAGTAGGACAACTTGAAATTAAGCTTGGCTTTAATACGAAGTCAATGGACCAGGGTCTAAATCAAGCCGAACAGAAAATTAGTAAAACTGGTCAAGCCATGCAGACGGCACTTGGTGTATTAGCCGCTAATGCCGTTCAGGGGATGATTGGTAAAATCGGAGACTTGGCCAGCTCTATTATGGAGGTTGGCAAGAATTTTGAGAGTTCGATGAGTGAAGTAGCAGCAATCAGTGGGGCAGCTGGAAAGGATTTACAACTACTTGAAAAGACGGCACGGGATTTTGGTGCCAGCACACAGTTCTCAGCTTCAGAAGCGGCTGACGCGCTGAAGTATATGTCTCTCGCCGGATGGGATGCAAACCAATCGGCTAGCGCCTTAGGCGGCGTACTCGACCTCGCCGCAGCATCAGGAATGGCTCTAGCGCAGTCATCCGACCTAGTGACCGACTATCTGAGTGCGTTTGGGATGGAGGCTAACCAGTCCGCTTATTTTGCAGACTTACTATCCTATGCACAGGCCAACAGTAATACGACAGCCGAAGCGCTGGGTGAAGCCTATAAAAACTGCGCAGCAAATTTGAGCGCCGCTGGACAAGATATCGAAACTACTACATCCCTACTGTCAATGATGGCAAACCAAGGCCTTAAAGGTTCAGAGGCTGGTACGGCGTTAAATGCTGTAATGCGCGATATGACAGCCAAGATGGAAGATGGCGCAATTGCTATTGGCAATACCAAGGTGCAAGTGATGGATGCCAATGGTAACTACCGAGATATGACCGACATTTTGCTCGAGGTTGAAGCGGCGACAAGAGGTATGGGTGATGCGGAACGAGCCGCTGCATTGCAGTCAACCTTCACTAGTGATTCTATCAAAGGATTGAATTTGATTATGAATGCAGGCGTAAGTGAAGCGGCTGGGTTCGAGGAAGCACTACGAGAATCTGCAGGCACGGCGTCCGATATGGCCGCAGTAATGAACGACAATCTGGAGGGCAGGCTAAAGTCTCTCAATTCTAAATTCGAAGAGTTACAAATTAAGATATATAACGCCGTAAAACCAGCTCTGGAAGCGGGCGTGAGCGCGGCTAGTGGGCTAGCGGACGCGCTGAGCTGGGTGATGGACAATGCAGACAAAGTAATCCCGGTAATCGGTGGGTTAGCTGCCGGAATCGCCACCTATACTGCCGTGACAAAAGGAGCAACCATTGCTAGCAAGGCGTGGACAGTCGCAACTAATCTTATGGGCGCAGCTCAGACGGCACTTAATGCGGTGCTGAATATGAGCCCGATTGGGCTAATCGTCGGTGGAATCACGGCTGTGGTAACGGCGCTAGGACTATTATTTGCAAATAGCGAAGAGTTTAGGAATTTTGTAGCCAATTTCTTTAGCGAACTCGGCGCATTCTTCGGCTGGATTGGAGAACAGATTGGGCAGTTTTTCTCAAGTCTTGGGCAGTGGTTTGCGGAGCTTCCTGGAAACATCGCAAATTGGCTCGGGCAAGTGGTGGCAAACGTTGGCATCTGGGTGAGCAATATGGTAGCAAAAGCCGTAGAGCTAGGCGGGCAGTTCCTAGGCGCTATAGGCGAGTTCTTCTCTCAGCTGCCATATAATCTCGGTAAGTTCTTAGCGACAGCGGTGCTCACGACAATCCAATTCGTAAATGATATGGTAAATAAAGCCATTGAGTTAGGAACGCAGTTCGTGGCAAACATCATAAACTTCTTCGCGCAGCTCCCCGGGAATATCGCGAATTTCCTCACTCAGGCAGTTGCAAACGTGGCAAGTTGGGTAGGAGAAATGATTGGTAAAGCCGTGGAAGCTGGCACTCAATTCATCCAAAATATCGTGAACTTCTTTACGCAACTTCCGGGCAAAATCTGGGAGTTCCTCACCAGTACGATTGGCAAAGTGGCAACCTTCGTTGGCGATATGGCGGGCAAAGCTTTAGAAGCCGGTAAACAGTTTTTTGACAATCTCGTTAATAAAGTGAAAGAGATACCTGGGGAGATGCTTAATATTGGTAAGAATATCGTTGAAGGCATCTGGAACGGTATCTCTGGTGCTTGGAACTGGCTCACTCAGAAAATAGGCGAGTTTTGTAGCGGCATCGTAGACGCAATCAAATCGTTCTTCGGCATTGAGTCGCCATCCAAACTCTTCCGCGACGAGGTGGGTGTCTATATGGCGCAAGGTATCGGTGTAGGCTTTACCGAAGAAATGAGTGCGGTCAATTCGGAGATGCAGGACGTGCTAGCCAGCAATATGCCGTCAATGACTACCGACGCTAGCGTGAGTGTGACGACGGACGCACAAATTGGCAGTCAACTCTTCACAACTGAAGAGCAGCGGGTGGCGTATGTTGAAGCGATGACGGCCTTTTATCAGCAACTGACCGACCAGAATAACCAGCATCTCAGCAACTATACGGCGAAACTCAACGAGTGGGTCACTCAGACGCAGAACAAAGTACAGGAGTTTACTAAGAATATAATCAGCAAAATTACTCAATTCGGGCAACAAATGACTACAAAAGCCGCAGAAATCGGCAAAAACTTCTATACAAAGATTCTCGAACAGCCAAATAAACTACCAGAGAAGTTCAAGGAGCTGGGTGTAAACATCATCAAGGGTCTCGAAGAGGGCATGCGGGCGCAAGAGCCGGCTTTGATGAGGTATGTCGATAGTCTCTGTGCTAAGATTGTAGCCAAGATGCAAGCCGCCATGAAAATCCACTCACCGTCGCAGGTAATGGCGGACGAAGTCGGTGCGTATATGGCGCAAGGCGTAGGATTAGGTTTTGACGAAGAGATGAAGTCAGTTAGTAAAGAAATGGCTGGTGCAATGCCGTCCACGGCCATTGACGGTCTCAATGGCTGGGCGAGTGCGGTCAATAATATCTTCGTGGATGATGACGACGATAACAATGAGACACGTGAGCCAGCGATGATTAACCAGACCAACAACATCTATAGCGCCTTTGAGTTCGAGCAGTTCAACGAAGAACTATTACAAGAGATTAGGAGAGTAGCATAATGAAAGGTATTACGCCGCGCTGCTGGATTATGGCGTTATTCATTCGAGAGGACAAGCAGCGTCTCTTACTGGGCGATGGTGCATTTATGTTCAACGATAAGCAACAACACTTCGCTGCCAATAAAATCACCAGCACAGTAATTGACGTACAGGGTGGAAACGGCGTGCTTTTGGCAGGTCAGACTATGAAGGCGGCTAACCAAACCTTCGAGGGCTATATCGGTGACGCAGGTGTGAGTAAAGAAGAAATTGAGGTGTTTCGACGGCAGTTCATCAACTTTTTCAAGCTAAATGTTCCATACGAAGTGGTCTATATTATGCCAGATGGCAGCGCAATCAAACGCCAGCGTGGCTTCGTGGTGAATGCGCCAGAAGTGCAAGAACTCTGGCAGATGTTCCCCGAATATAGTGTGACGCTCAATTTCGAAGACGTGAACTACTACAAATATGAAGAGGACGACACCACGGGCGAAGAAATCTACGGGCAGTCGGCAACCATCTTGCTCTACAATGCCATCACCGGTGGCTTCACTTGGGACGACAAGGGCCTGGTCTGGGACGAGGTCGGAGCGGTGACGGCACCGGGTAAAGGTGGCACCACTACCGTTAAAATTGACTCCGTAGCACAAGTTTACCCTATCTGGACAGTTACCGGGCTATCTGATAACCCTACCCTAGAAAACCTTACCACTGGCCAGAAAATCCAGTATAAAGGTCGCGTCTCGCCGGGGCAAACTCTAGAGATTGATATGCTGAACCACACCGCTAAACTCGATGGCACGAATGTGGTGCAAAACGTGACTGGTACTTGACTGAGCTTTGCTCCAGGCAGTAATCGTATCAACTACATCACCGATAATAATAATGCGCCGAACTCGAATATCAAGTGGGCCGAGGTGGTAATGCAATGATAAGCGTCGCAACCTATGAAGTAGAACTTAGACTTAACGGATTGTTAATCGGCAACATCCGTGAACACACCCAGAATCTAAGCTGGACACGAAAGCGCACCAAAATCGGTGTAGATTCAATCAGCTTCACCCTCAACGACATCGAGCTAGCTAGATGGTGTGAGCAACGCGGTACAACCGTAGCCGAGCTTCTTAAACCTCTGGCACTGGATTGTCGTGTGATTAGAAACGGTGTGCCGGTGGCGGGAGGTTATCTTGCCACCATGCCGAGCTACCAGCCCAAAGGTAATAGTGCTAATCTTGCGATGAAGTTTGACGGCTACATCAACTATCTCGCCAATGTCTATCTTAGCCCCGGCATCACGGCGACTGGGAAAATGGGCGACCTAGTCAAGGCATGGGTAGCGATTGCGGAAGACCGCGCCACGAAGGCAGGCAAAGGTTTTGGCTTCACGGCGGGCAAAATCTCTGACATGGCAGTAGTGCAGTCGACCTTTGAGAATTACAAAGACATCAAGGGAGCTATCTCTGACCGCTGCGACAATACCAGTGGAGCTGGCCCGTTTGAGTTCTATGTGCACCCCGACCGAACCTTTGATGTGATTAAAGACAGCGACTTTGGTGATGAAATTACCGACTACATTATCGAATACCCCATGCTGATTAACGCTGTCTCGGCCACCAGCATGAGCGCCAAAGAGATTAACGGTTTCGCGTCGACGGTAATTGGGATTGGCTCTGGGCAGGTCTCTGGCGACGAAGGAAAAGAGACAGCCATTACCGACGTCCAAACCAATAGTGAGGCGGTAGCAGAATATGGCTACGCCGAAAAGATTTTGCAGAACTCGAGCGTATCATCACAGGATGTCTTGGCACGGAATGTATCAACTGAGCTTGCTGCGACCTCCAATATGCAATGGCAACCCGAGCTAAAACTTAGTGGCCGGACTGTCAACCCAACGCCAAATGGCGAGTACAAAATCTGGATTGGCGACACGGTGACGGTACAGAACAATCAAGACCAGACCGGTATGACTTCGGGCAAGTTCCGAGTGAACTCACTGCAAGTATCAGTAAAGAACACTGGCGCTGAAGAAATCACACCTAGTTTATCACGTGGTGAAGCGGTCAACACAAACTCGTTCGCGACAGAGTGGGTACGAATGCAGAATGAGCTGCTTAACCTAAAAACCGCTTCAAATTAAGGTTATTTTATGGTACAATATAAATGTTCACAATATATTTTAGGAGTTTTTAATCCAAAAAACGGGTCAATGTTTTTCTCTAGGATTAAATCCTAAGATGTATTGTGAACGAATATATTAAACATTGGCCCATTTTTGTATGGGTGAGGAGATTATAAAGTGAGCGAGGAAGCCAAAGATAAGAGTGGTGCGAGAAAGAAACCTTTCTATAAAAAAGTTTGGTTTTGGGCTATTATTGCGGTGGTAGTAATTTGTGCCGGCGCAGCAGGTGCATCCAATGATACGGAGACACAAGACGGTGGTAAACATGATTCATCCGAACAGGAATCAGCCAAAAATGAAGTTACTCTCATTGATTTTAACGGAAAAACTGAAGCAGAAATCTTGACTTGGTGCAAAGAGAATAAGCTAAACTGTTTTATTGAACGCGAATACTCTGATACCGTGGAAAAAGACAAATATATAAAGCAGAGTATTGCATCGGGTGATAATGCCAAGGAGGGTGCAAGAGTTGTTGCCACTTTCTCGCTTGGCGTAGCTCCTACTAACGAGCAAAGGAACGCGCTAAAGAAGGCTGAAACATATGCTAAAAACATGCATATGTCAAAACAACGGATTTACGACCAACTTATTTCAGAATATGGCGAAGGATTTTCAACGGCAGATGCCCAATATGCAATAGACCACTTAGAAGACATTGATTGGGCTGAGAATGCTTTGGTCACAGCAAAAAACTACTACAACAATATGCATATGTCAAAAAACAAGGTCTATGACCAACTGGTGTCGAACTACGGCGAAAAGTTTACCGCCGAAGAAGCGCAATATGCGGTTGACCATCTAACCGACTAGGCCATCTTGCTATCTTACCGCCTTTCGGGGCGGTTTTTTGATGGGTTAAGACAAATTAAGTAAAAATACTTAACAAAGTTTTAAGTATTTGCCAAAAAAGTACTTGACAGGTTCGCCGTTCGAAACCGATACTGAGCCATCAGTAATAAAAGGAGCAGTTATGGCTTTAACTTTAGCAAAAATTGAGGCAGTAAGGTTCGGAGATTTTGAGGTAGTTCCGAAGTTCAGTCAAGAACAAATGCTACGCGTCAAAAATCTTAAAATCACTGAAGATAATCTAGAAGAAGCACGAGATGTAATCTCTAAATGTTTTGGGGATGATACTGAGAAAGTCAAAATCTTTATGGAGAAAAATCTATTTCTCATGGATTATACCAAGCTCCAAGTTTATCTCACGCAAGGCCAGTCTGGCCTAGATAACTTCGAGAAGCGCATGGACAGGTTCATGGACAAAGAAATGGACAAGGCAATGGAGGCTAAGGCTGATGAGTAAAGAAGTACTGCTTGTCTTCCAAGATTGTCCGTACTGCGCACCTCGAGAAGCATGGGGCAAAGAGCAGACGAAAGTAGCGCAAGAGAATGGCATCAAAGTCTTGCCAACCCATTTCAACACGCCCGGAGCCAAGGGTTTGATTCTCAAAGCCGAGAGCCGAGGAGTAGACGCTATGCCGTTCTTCACAGACGGTGAGAGGTTTAGCTATAATCTGATTGATTTCGTGGATGGTAAACCTAAGGACAGTAAAACCGAAGAAGCTGCAGAGCCTAAACCATCTCGGGCTAAAGCGAAAACTGCAAAAGCCGTAAAGGAAGAAGCTGATGGAGATAATCAAGAAGATTAAAGACGCTTTAGGCTCGAACAAAACCAAATCTTCGCAGCAAGTAGCCAAGCAAGAGATTAGCGGTCAGCTTTTTGTGAACCCGCTTTGTTCGACTTATGAGAATGTGTTCCCCCAAGTGCGGCCGCTGATTGACGAACTCAAAATCGTGCGGCCATATGGCGTGGGCAAAAATGGCGCGAGGCTACCACTAGCTCGCACGCCAGAACTAGCTGCTTTGGAGAATCCGAATGAAGAAATGGGCTGGGCAGAGTTCGCTGATTTGATGTTCGCCATGTGGCTAACAGAAAAAGAGCTAAACATTCACGTCTGGAAGAATAGTCGTGGCAAAATCTATGGTTACACCATCTTACCAGTCGGGGCGCGGCAAAGTCTGGGTAATGGCCAGTATTATTTCCAGACTACCAATGCTGATGGCCAGATTGAGCAGTACTCACCCGATGAAGTAATGACACTACGCTACTCGCGGAATCCACGCAATATCTCGGAAGGCGTCTCACCAGCCTCCGTAGTCTTCATCTGGTCGCAAGTGGCCGACTTAATGGCGCAATACCAACGAGCCTACCTAGAAAACGGCGCCGTTCCAGCTAGTGTGACGATTATTCGGGCTTCCACGAAAGCGAAATTCGACGCCGTGCAGAAAGACCTCGAAGGTCAACTCAAAGGCGCGAGCAACCGCAACAAGACTATCTACCTCTGGGAGCAAGTACTAGACACTGGCGAGAGTATGGCGCAAGTGGAGGTGAAACCGATCCAGGGTAACAACTCGACGCTAGCCATCAAAGACATTATGGCGATCGTCCACGATGAGATTAACAAGGCCTACGGTGTGTCGGAGTTCATCCTCGGCAATGATAGTAGTGCCAAGTATGATAACGCCGAACTTTCTGACCGACAGTTTACCAAACGGCGTGTCCTGCCCGCACTCATCAGCTTTTATAGTCAATTCCAACACGAGCTCGACCGGGTGCTTCCAAATGGACTTCCATATGCCATCAATTTTGACCTCGATATACCGGAATTGACTGACCGGATTAAAGTCAAAGCGGAGATTTCTCAGAAGAATGTCGAGAACCTCACTAATTTGATTACTGCTGGTTCAACTGCGAGGGCAGCAGTAAAGGCACTAGGGCTAGGTGAAGAGTGGCTGGATGTGGCTTATGGGCTCTATGCCGAAAAGCAACGGCGGCAGGATGCGGAAACACTTAACACTTTATTAAGCCGAACGCCTAGCCAGATTACTGCTCAAACTGCAACGGATGGATTAGGCGATGAAACCAGCAAGAGTCTAGATAAGGCTGAAGAACCCAACGACCAGGGCTGGATTGGCGCAAAAACCGAGAAGCTCGATGTGTTAGGTCATCTTGATGAGCGTCTACGCAGCCAGCTATATACAGGCGACCTCGACGTAGAAAAGACTAATATACCAGCCCAAGAAAATCCGCATTTTACGGTATTCTACGGGTTGACCAAGAAAGGTTTAGAAACTCCCGATATTGACCTAGGGGAGAAGATTCAAGAGAATATGCCGTCGCAAGTAATCATCGACAAAATCGATGTCTTCGATAATGACGACGATTATAAAGTCATAGTTGCTAAGCTGAGGAAGACCGAAGCGTTGCAACAATTACATGACATCTTCTTGGCGCTAGACCATTACGAACAAGAATTCTCAGTATATACGCCGCATATCACTCTATGTTACGTAAATAAAGACGCTAAGTCCGACGACTTCACCGAAGCCTTTAAGGATTATGTGGGCAAGTCTATTGCAACGACTGGGTTTGAGATTGATAATCCGTGGCGTAAAAATCTAGATATACATCATTGCGAGCACTGCCACCATACCCACGACGTCAAAACTGACGCAGAAATCACCTTTGCCAAGGGTGAAGAGAAAGAGCAAACAATTTACGAAGAATTAACTAAGGTGCTGGAGAACGCTATTGCGGAAGTCTTGGGAGAGACGGCAATTCTCTCTGAAGAAGACCTCGCAAAGCTCAAACTCGCTATCTTAGAGCAGCTCATCAAAGAAGCTGACCTAGGAGAAAATGATGCAGCGGCAGAAATCCAAGGTTTTGTGTTAGGAGAAACCTCCAAAGAAATCGCTGGTGTCCTCAAAAACGGTGGCTATCACGTGAGTGAGGACTTCGCAAAACACATGGAAAAGCGGGTAGACCTAGTTGTGTCCAAACTTGACGAAGCAGCCCGCGAAACGGCGCGCAAAGTGCTTCAAAACACAGAAAGTGAAGGCTTGACCGTTCAGCAAATCAAGAAGCAACTATCAGACGTAATGCCAGCAGCACGAGCCGAAGTAATCGCCCGAAATGAGACGGTCTATGCCTACCGCGCGGGTAGCCTAGAAAACGCCAAAAACCTTGCTAAGGAATATAACCTCAAAATCAAGAAAACTTGGCACGCACAACCAGACGCCTGTGATATTTGCAAAGCAATGGATGGCAAGACTGTAGAATTAACGGACGCTTTTCCAGACAACGCTGTGACTAAAGATGGAGAACAGGTAAGCTGGCAGCATACGCCATATAACGACGGTGGTGAGGTGACGCAAGCTCATGTGAATTGCCTATGCGTACCGCAATACGAGGTGATTTATGACTAAAATACTATGTCCGGAATGCGGCAGGGTGCTGGGAGACACTGAGAAAAGCCTCGACTGCAACCTCAACTGCCGTTGGTGCAAGAAGACACAGCATTGCAGAGTGAAAATGGCGAAAACAACGGATTATTTTAACACAGAAAGGAGAGAAAATGACTAATCCCGGAAATGCAGTCGGCACGAACGGTGCTTACGGCGGACGAACCAGCGTCAATGCCTTTAACGACGTCCTAGCCGGTTTCGCTGGGCGTGGTATTCTCAGCGGCTGGCAATGTGTACCAAAGACCGGCCTCACGGTAGCGCTGGGCGGTAATGGCACGGCACGTGATGTAGCAATCGCCGAAGATGACACTGGCAACAAGACAACTATCAACAATATTTCTGAACAACCAGTCGATATCACACTCGCGGCGGCGCCAACCATCGGCCAGCGAATCGATGTAATCGTAGCCTACGTAGATAACCCACCGGAAGGCAGCACCACGGCGATTGATAATCCAGCAGCTTGCGGAATGATACCAGTGGCGGGAGATGTAGTGACAAATAATCCAGTAGTGCCGACCGAAGCACAGATTCGCACGGCAATCGGCACGGACGGCGGCTCAAGCACGACGGCTTACTATGTCGTCCTCGCGACCATTGCCGTAACCGAAGGGATGACCGATGTGGTAGCGGGAAATATCACGCCCGGACAATCAATTAGCCTAGCCGCGGCGGATGCAATGCTCGACCCGAACTCGACGAACCCCGTGCAGAACAAAGTCGTGACCGGTGCAATAACGGACTTACAAGACGACATCGGCGACATCAACACAGCACTAGTGAAACTTAATACTGGAACAGGAGTAACCCTCAATGAGCCTGGCCAGTGATACGAAAAACTCGGAAGGCTTCATTAAGTCTGCCTACCTTGCGGCGGAGGAAATGGGAGCGGAGATGCCGGAGCAGAAAAATCTAGCGAATCTGTCGACTACTATCGCTACTATTCCGACCGGGCCATCTCTGCCTGTGCTGAAGAAGACTCTCGACAAAGGCACCGCGCCCAGCGAATTCCCTGTCGGCACCGAGATCGAAGACACATACGCTGGCAACCCCAACCCACTCATCGTAGCGCAGTATCTCGATAGCACTAATAACTCGGCATACAAAGGTGCGGTCGGCGTAATACTGATCAGAAAATTTGTGGAGCCGGTGTCACAAGTGTTTGGCTCAGGCGTCAACTATCCTACTTCGACGATTAAGAATTTCCTAGACACGACATATCTGGGGAATTGCAGCGCCGAGCTGAAAGCTGTCATTTCGCCCATTTCTATTCGCTATAGTGGCGCGGTAACCTCAGTCTGGGTGGATAACAATAATTGGTTCTTGATGTCTGGTATAGAGACGGGTGGCACATCTCAGCCCGGCGAAGGCATTTTCTGGGATTATTGGAAGCAAAAGACTGGGCTGACCTCGCCGACCGATGGCAGTCGAGCTGGTCGGATAGTAAGGGATCGCACTGGAACGGCGAGATACGCTTGGCTACGCTCACGCTACAGAGTCGATGGTGGCGTTTATGAGATTTTTCTCAACGGCGCGCTAGATGCTGGGGTGCCGCAGAGTTCGGACGGTGTTCTCCCGGCCTGCTTTATTGCGAAAGGAGGTAATGTATGAACACGGATCAAGGCAAAGAAGTAATGCAGACCATCGCCAGTATGGGGCAAAACACTAAAGCCGTCTACGATATGATTGAGGAGATGGGCGGTGAACGACCAGAGAATGAGAATTTAGAAAATATGGCTGAAGCAATTCTAAGTATATCTGGCATAGTGACTCTTAAAGCCTTCAAGCGGGCGCTAGACAACGGCACAGCGCCCACAAAGTACCCTGTAGGAACGGAGATAGATGATACTTATGATGGTCATAGTAACCCGCTTATTGTGGCACAGTATCTCGATAACAGTAATAACTCAAGCTATGGTGGGGCTGTTGGAGTGATCCTGGTGAGAAAGTTTGTTGAACCGACTTCGCAGGTATTCGGGAATAGTAACAACTATGCTGTTTCTGTACTCAAAACGCTCTTAGACACCACTTATTTGAATAATTGCAGCGATGCCTTAAGAGCTGTAATTTCCGAGATAAACATCCCTGTGAATAGGTCTACGGTAGCTGCTAGGTGGTTTACAATGAGCTGTTATGAGGTATGTAATCAAGGAGCTAATGGAGTCACAGGCTACGAAGGTATAATGTGGGATTATTGGAAACAGAAAACTGGGTTGAATAGTCCTGATATTTTTGGTGGACAGAAATATGGACGAGCAACCGATGGGCTCGATGGGGAAAAGAAGTCATATTGGTTGCGGTCTATGGCTTCAACGAATGTGGCGTATATTGATTTCAACGGCACGGCTACCTCACAGGCTCCTAATCTTCCAAATGCGGTCCTTCCAGCCTGCTTTATTGCAAAAAGTTAAAGGAGATAAAAATGAGTACAACAAAATACACAAAAAATTACGAACTCAGTCAATTCCAGCCAGATGATACACCGAGCTGGGAAGATGACTATAACACCGACATGGTTCAGTATAAATGGTAGGTGCACAAAACAAGCTTAAACAACTCGAGCAAAAATGGGACAACGTGGACAAGTGGGTCAA
This sequence comes from uncultured Candidatus Saccharibacteria bacterium, assembly GCA_964402815.1. Classification (GTDB taxonomy): domain Bacteria; phylum Patescibacteriota; class Saccharimonadia; order Saccharimonadales; family Saccharimonadaceae; genus Nanosyncoccus. The sequence goes on from CAYODP010000006.1 coordinate 17,623, forward strand.
ACGACTGCTTGGCGCGATTGCGACGCTCGGTACAATCATCGGGCTAGTCACTGGCATTACCAGCTGGGTGACAAATCAGCTCGATTCTCACCTAGACGGTAAGATTCAGTCAATCACAACGCAAATAGAAGCGCTTGACGCTAAGTCCGATGAAGCAGACAGAAAGCTTGAACTGAGTAACACGCGCCTAGAACTAACTACACTGATTGCTCATAACCCTACCAACGTAATAGAAATAGAAAAAGTAGCCAGATATTATTTCGTCGACCTTGGCGGGGACTGGTATATGAGCCAGATTTACTCCGATTGGGCGAAAGAATATGGCGGAGATATAACTTTTGTAACACATAGATAGAAAGGACAAAATGAGCATAGCAAACGAAGTCACCAAATCCGAGCAGTACATCAAGAACGCCTATGCTGCTGTAGCTGAAATGGGGGGGGTATTATCTGGAAATCTGAACCTCGCTAACCTTCCAGCAGCGGTAGCGAGCATACCGACCGCGCCAAGTTTGGCCGGGCTTAAACGAGCATTAAAATTTGGTAACGCTGAAGAAAAGTACCCAATCGGAACTGAAATACCAGACACTTGGAATGGCAACAATAATCCGCTTATCGTAGGTCAATATCTAGATAGCAGTAATAGCAGTTTGTATGGTGGAGCTGAAGGTGCAATACTTATAAGAAAGTACCTGCTAGACAGTGTTGTCACCCCTTTTGGAAATAGTAATAATTACCCAGATTCCACGATAAGGAGCTTTTTGATAAATGATTACGCCAACAACTGTTCATCTGAATTGCAACTCCTATCTTCTACGATATTGCTACCGTGGTCAGCTACTCATATAGAAGATAAGTATTTCGTGATGTCAACGACGGAAATGGTGGGAGCATCCACAAGCGCCGAGGGCATTGCTTTCGAACTTTGGAAGCAACGGACTGCTCTCACAACACCGAATAATAACGACAACGCCGGACGGGTGATGAGAACAGCAGATGGCGTAGTGGGTAACTATTGGTTAAGAACGGCCAGGAGGAGTAGTAGTAATTTACTAGCCAATTATGTTTATTCGGCTGGTAATATAGCTACGAATGGAGATACGCGCACTAATAATTATATTCTCCCCGCCTGCTTCATCGCCAAAGATTAGCCTTGACACGTTCGCTGTTCCAAAAGTTGAATGAATCATGGGAAATATTTTGAATCAACTTATCACAGTCGGCGCTGGTCTCGGAATCCTCGCAGGGGCGTGGTTTATCTGGTTAGTTTCCGGCGTCGCCAATAATCTTTTCTCAACCAAGAAATGGTCGTGGAAGCGGATGTGGGAAGATATCGTTAAAACTCTCATTATGGGTATAGGTATTCTCAGCTGGGTAGTGCTGATGAACGTGCTCGACTGGTACACGCAGAAACTCGGCATGGACATCAGCTCGGTGCTGGACGGCGCCACCGTAGTTGGGCTGCTCGCGGTGATTGTAGGTGGTTCGGCTAACTATGCCATGAAAGCTTACCGCAATTTCATCGAGTTTATCGGAACAAACCATGTCGCCAAGGTAACAGGCGAGCAAGACTATGCTGGGATTGCGAAAGATATAATAAATGTAGTCACTAGCCTGTACACTCCCGAAGAAGCAGTCGAAGAACACAAGCAGTGGGAAGAAGAAGGCGGCCGTGGGGCTTCTTATAGTGTCCGATATGATAACTACGATAATTTCCGCGCAGATGTCATCGGTAAAGGCTTCAATGTCGATTCAAGCTGGGGCGCGCAGTGCTGGGATGGGGTGTGTTTGCTGTGGCAGCAGCTTGGCTTGTGGCTACAGACTGGCAACGGCTGCGCCTATGGCTGCTGGACTTTGAAGAAAGATGTAAATAAAGCTAACAAGTTCATACTGATTACGGACAAGGCACAAATTAAACGTGGAGACGTACTTGTATTCCGCACTGGCGAATTTGGGCATATCGGTTTTGCGGACGAAGATTACAATGGCAACGGTTATATTAGGTTGCTAGGTCAGAATCAAGGTGGAGCGCCCTATGTGGGCGGCGGGGCGTGCTTCAACACTATAAATATGAGCTTAGCGACTTTTCTCGGCGCTTTCCGATATGAAGGCTGGGTAAATACCACCGCTCCTAGACCAGCGGAACAAGTTCCAGCTCCAACACCTAAGCTACAGCCTACTAAGCCAGCAGAAACATTCAATAAAGGCGACAAAGTCTTTCTCAATAAATACGTCGATGTGAACGGCACGGCTCTGGCCAATATTCAATCTACGCCTTATACGGTCTTCCAAATCCGCAAGAGCGATAATACAGCCGTGCTCAAAAGCGATGACGGAGATATCTATGCTAGAGTAGCGGTTGGGAATATAAGAAAAGCATAGCACCAATAAATTAGACCTATTCGTAGACTATATTATGGGTATTATTTTTGCTTGTGGAAAATGCATAGACAAAAAAGTGTTGAATATTCTATTATTATCGATTATAATCATGTAGTAAGTAATTACAGTCGCTCATTTATATCATGTAGTCAACTGAGGGGGCTGCATTTTTTGATGAAGCCTCATCAGTCGCCTATGTGCGATAAGTTCGACCAGAACAAACAAAAAAGCCTTAGCATGTTAGCTAGGACTTTTTTGTTGGTGGACCATACGGGAATCGAACCCGTAAAAGTTCGACCAGAACTCATGCGCGGTTTTGGAGACCGCCGCCTTTACCATTCGGCAAATGGCCCACACATGGCACGCAAAAAACGCACCTGTCGGGGAGAGTAAGCGTCGCAAAAGACTTTTACTCCGTCTGGAGGTGATGAATTCTCACTCTCCTCGGCAGCTGCGTTCTAGCTGCTTTTGCGCTATCGGTCATCACTCCGTTGAATTGTTAATCCTAAATAAGTCTGCGTATTAGCTCCTTATCTAGCACTCATTATATACCGAGTGCTAATTAAATGCAAGTGTTTTGCATAGAAAAATCAAGTATTATTGCTACCTGTTATGGTTATGCTAATTAGATAAATCTAGTATTGACAATCCCGCCCACGTTTGCTACAATAGAAACATAAGTTAGCGACTTCAAAGCCCCGCCCTCTATACGAGGGTAGGGGTTTTTGATTGCCCCTAGGTACAAATACGGTATAGCGTGTTCGCGCTCGAAATACGTCATACCGTCATATATAGTTAAACGCAGGAACTACGTGCCGAGCGGCGAGGTTTTTGTTGGTAAAATCTTAATGGAGGTAATATGGGGAGAGAACAGCGGATCAATGAAATCAATGATCAATGGAGTTTCTCAAAGAGAAACCTCAATGAATCAATAAACATTGATAGAAATAATCCGAGGCAAGTTCGTGCTGACTTAATCGCTGGACGCTTGGTCGATAAATTCTCAGCACCGAAAAGCTACAAGTTTTTTTACAAGGTTGCTTATTATCTTAGCGAGGATGAAATCTGGAAGATGTATGAAGCATCTCAAAAAGGCAGAATCACATCGCCAATCAAATACTTCATCAAGTCTTGCTCTAAACGATTAGCTCAAATTGCCTAAGTTGCTTCTTCCCAGTCATTATTAACTTAATGGGTGGGAAGGAGTTTTTTATGGCACGCCCAAAGAAAGGCACCAAAGACCCAAATACCGAGTTTATGCGACAAATCAATCAATATTTAGACCATTGTCGCTACGAACGCAACTTCTCTAAAACAACCATAGAAGATAAGCGAAGGTCGCTTTTACATTTCGCAAGAATGCCACAGGTGAAGCGACTCGAAGATGTAGACACGCAGTTAGTTCTAGATTATATCAAATCACAGATGCAGCGAGGGCTAAAAGCCACTACTGTCAATGACCGAATTAAACATCTGAAAGCCATGGCTAATTATTACTTAGAAGAAGATATGAAACTACCAAACCTTAACCTCCGGAAGCTACATAGATTGACCGAAGAACCGCCAGAAAGACGAGCTTTTACTCGAGACGTAATATATAATGCGCTCAAATATGCCGACCGGGAAATCTGGATTGCTATTAAGCTGGCATTCGACTGTGGCTTACGGTTTGAAGAACTGCGTACGATTAAACTATCAGACATAGATGGACGTCGTATTAGCATCATAGGCAAAGGCCGCAAGCATCGATTTGTGATTATGAGCGAGGAAACACGGTCAAGACTAGATGATTTAATTGTCATGAACCATATTACAAACTATATTTTCGAGAGTGACCGAAAGCATGGCTACCCAAAATCTCAAAACACCATTCGACATAAAGCCATCAAAGTCTTTGCGGCGGCTGGTGTCAAGGATTTCAAAATGCACGAACTAAGACATTCATATGCTACCGACCTCAAAAAACTGGGCGCACCAACCCGGCTAATCCAGCAAGGATTAGGACATAGTACCGAGAAAATAACAGAGAGATATTTGCACGATTTAGACGATTCATCGCTACAAGAACTCTATAAGCTTAAGTATTCTGTGGAAAACTCCAACATACGTTAACTAAAAAGCTTTAACAAAATAATTGACAATGAGTTGCAGATTTGATACAATAAAAGTATCGAAAATGCAACTTACTAAGATAGTCCGAAGAAAATGGCACCACGGCATGGTGTCGTTACTATCTTTGAAAACACCGCAAAGGGGTGTTGAATAATTCAGCTCGATAACTCGAAAGACTAAACTAAACCTTAACGGTGCCGTTGCCATCTTTCGAATTATATTATCGTCTCGGAAATATTCCGATTACTGAATTATTCAACAACTCCATTGTAGCACAAACTCGCTTCATCGCGCAAGCAAATATATTCAACCATAGACATTTTTGTATAAAACATAAACTTCCACTAAAATTGATTTCAACATTTATTTTCCACCACTATCGTATAGGTCTTAACTAAATCTTTTCTCAATTAAGTTTTCGCTGTCACTTCTACTAATCCCACTATAAAGCGGTCGTTTTATAAGGCTGAGCCGCACACTACGTTTCTACCACTATCGTATAGGCCTCAACTAAGTATCATTATAATTACCATTAGTCCAATATGTTTCTCAGAGAAAGCAAATTAAAACAGGATGCAAGTTTTACTTTTTCTGAAGGTTTCTAGCCAATACACTTTTCGAAGACCATCCGGAGCTACGGCCGAACTGTCGAGAATAGCGAACAGAAAGAAAGTGTAAACTTTCTTTCTTGAGCGACGCAGACAGACAGCGCTAGCGTGCGGACAAGCGCGACAGCCCTGCAACGGCAGGCGCTGGCGACGCGGGTCGAGAAAAGTCGTATTGGCTAGAAACCACAACGACGTAAGTTTAATCAAACATCGTTTCTCGTGAAAATGTATTGGACTAATGGTAAACATTCCTTTACTTAGTTAAGACTATTACTCTCCCCTCTCCCACCAATTAGCTAGTAGGTGTAGTAATACAACGGAGGGAGAAACCGCCATTTCGACCACTAAGGCTAATCGGGTTAACTTGATTAGCATGAACATACAAGCTATAAGTAGCTTGACTGCCGCTAGGCGTACATGACCACCAATAGCCAATAGCAGTCTCGCTACCAAGCACACCATTGCCGATAAAACCAACATAACGAAAACCATACGGCAACCCTCTAATCTTAATGCTACCACTCGTATTATTAGCAAGACCTGCTGTATTATATAATGTTTGGAATTGCCCTTTCGTATCTCCCGTTGGCAATTTCCAACCTTTTACCCGAACAACCCGAACACTTCTGCCCGAACATAATTTTCCTCGACATCGCCCAAAACTTACGCTATAATATATATTATGTTATCGGTATTAGATTTTCTCCAATTTTACAAATATTGCTGGCGCTAATTCTAGCCGTGCATATTAATTTAACTGGAACAAATTATGTCTATTTCACATCAACCTACCATTCTTACCGGTATTCGCGCTAATAGCGAACTCACTTTGGGTAACTTTTTGGGAGCACTTGTGCCCATGGTGCGTCTCGCCAATGCCCATAGTGATACTTATCAAATTAATATTTTTGTACCCGATTTGCATTCGATTATCGCCGAAATCGACGGGGAATTACAGCAAAATATTATTCGCTCGCTTAAATATTACCTCGCCGCCGGGCTTAATCTTAATCCTAATATACATTTTTACCGTCAATCACGCGTCCCCGCCCATTCCGAACTCTGCTGGATGCTAAATTGCGTCGCTACCATGGGCGAACTGAACCGCATGACCCAGTACAAAGACAAAAGTGATGGCAAAGATAGTGTTAATGTTGGCATTTTCGACTACCCCGTCTTGATGGCAGCCGATATTCTACTGTATGATGCCGAGTTTGTACCAGTCGGCGAAGACCAATTCCAACATCTTGAGCTCACTCGGCGCCTAGCTGAGCGTTTCAACAAACGTTTTGGTGAAACTTTCATTCTGCCCCACGAACCCAAAGACCAAGCTAAATTCATGCAAGTCGATAACGGCATTCGGATTCGCGATTTACAAAACCCCGAGAAAAAAATGAGCAAATCCGCCACTTCTGCCAACAGCAAAATCATGCTTTCCGACACGCCCGAGCAAATCAAGAAAAAAATCATGTCCGCCACCACCGATAACGTCGGCAAAATCCAGTTCGATATGTTTAATCAGCCCGGCATTAGTAATCTTTTGCAAATTGACGCCTTGGTGAACGGTGCACCACTTCAAGAAATTATTTCTACTTGGGCTGGTGAAACTCATTATGGCGATTTAAAGCAAAAAGTCGCCAGCGATGTAGCCACCTTCCTCGGTGATTTCCAGCGCAAGCTCGCCAGTATTAGCGACCAAGAAATTCTCGACCTACTCGACCAAGGCGAAGCTTACGCCAATCAAATCGCCAACGCTAAACTCTTGCAAGTCCAGAAAGCCTTTTGTTTGAGGTAAACATGATTATTACCGGCAAAAAATTTAGCAAACCTGAGCTCTCTCGCGTCATCAACGGCGACACCGTCTTACCCGAAGCAGCTACGCCCGCGACTAAGCGCCGCCTCGACGCCGTTCTCGTTGAGCGCTACCCCAATTACAACCGTTCCAGCCTGCAAAGTTTCATCAAAAGTGGTTTCGTTACCATCAATGATAAAACCGCCCAGAAGCCCAATGAGCAGGTCGCGCCAGACGACGTCATCGCGCTCCAAGTTCCGCCCCGCGCCCGAGAATTACCAAAGATTCCTATTATCTATGAAGATGATTATGTTTTAGTTTTAGACAAACCTTCGGGGCTTCTCAGCATGGCCAAAGGTGAATATTGCCCCGAGCCGACACTCGAAGACTATGGGTTATTAGTGCATCGCCTTGATCGCGATACTTCCGGTGTCGTCATCCTAGCCAAAGACCCCGCCACCCAATCTTATCTCCGCAAACAATTCCAAGACCGCAGAACCCACAAAACTTACCTCGCAATTATCAACGGAACGCCCGAGCTGAGCGAAGCACTTATCGACCTACCGATTAGTCGTAATCTCAAACGCCCCACCACCTTCCAAATCGACCGTAACGGCAAGCCTTCTCAGACTTATTACAAAGTCCTACAGACCGCCAACGGCAAAAGTCTCGTCGAGCTCAAACCGGTCACCGGCCGCACTCACCAGCTCCGCGTCCACCTCAAGCATCTCAACACTCCCATTCTCGGCGACCCCGTCTATGGCGACGCCCATTCTGCTCCGCGCCTCATGCTTCATGCTAAATCACTCGAAATCACCATTCCCAGCCCAGAAGGGAACCTCCGCAAAACCTTTACCGCCGAACTCCCCGCAGAATTTAAGAAAATTATGGGTTAACATACCCCTATCTCTCCATTATAGCACACTTTGTCATAAAAGTCAATAGTAATTAAGCTTAATTCACTAAAAATTATGTTTTTCGACCAAATTACCGCCATCGAACACATCGCCAGTCAAACCGGCTGCAGTATTTTTGTCGTCCCTACCGATTTGAAGCTCCATCTCCCCACGCCGCTCTACCTCCGTCCCGACGAAAGCAAAACCAGCAACATTATTAGCGTTGAGCAAATCCGCGAGTTTCTCGCCGCCACGAATAGCCGCGAGGTCCACGACCGTTTCTTTATCATCACACCCGCCGATGCTATGAACGAAGCCGCCCAAAACGCTTTCCTCAAAACTTTCGAAGAGCCAAAAGCGCATTGCCATTTCGTCCTGCTCACCATGCAGCCCAATCTACTACTCCCCACGATTCGTTCCCGCGCGCCAATTTTTTACCTCAAACAAACCCAAACTCTTAACCAGCCGCCCCAAGCCAAACCTGCCGTCCTCGCTTCCGCCAAAACTCTTATCTCTACCCCCACCAAAAATCTTCCTCAACTCGCCACCGACCTCACCAAAAATAAGGCCAAAACCCGCCAGCAAGCTCTCGAAATCGTTGCCACCGCTATCGAATTATTGTATAAATCTTATTTCAAGACCAACAATCCTAGTTTTCTGACCAAACTCCCGCAATTTTTGCAACTTTATGACAATCTTAGTCATAATGGCCACATCAAGCTACACCTTGTCGCTGACTTGTGCTGATATTTTTCGTACGCCGCGTTTTTGTGCTAAAATAAATATATGATTGGTATTGCGATTATTGCAATTATGTCTTTATATTTGGTGTTTTTGTACCCGATTTTTAAGCGCCAAAAAGCCGAAGCTCCGCGTAGCGCTCGCTATGACATGCAGATGAAGAAACTCTGGAGCGCCGCTCAGACTTCTATGCGCGACCACAAACCGCTCCGCGCCGAGAAAGCCCTGCTTACCATTCTCAAGTTCGACGAAAAAAACGCCGCCGCCTATAACCGTCTCGGCATTCTCTATGCGAAGGAGCAAAAATTCGACGAAGCCATTGAATGTTTCGAAATCGCTCAGTCACTCGACAACAACCCATCTTCGCTTCACAACGTTGGGCTTATTTATCTCGAAACTGGCGCTTACGAAAAGGCCGCTATGGCTTTCGAGCAAGCTATCGAGCTAGAGAATACTGTACCTGCACGTTATATTGCACTCGCCAAAGCCAGGGAACGTCTCGGACAAGCCAAAGGCGCCGTCGAAGCTCTAGAGCACGCTTATCAGCTCGACCACAGCGTTAGTACCTTACGCCTCATTCTCGCTATTTACGAAACCACCGGCGACGCTGAAGGTCTCGCCGACACCACCGCACGCATCGAAGCTCAAATCGCCGAAGATGGACAAGCTCTCATGCAGAAACGCTCTGCTCGCCAGCGCACTACCATGACGCGTAGCCCGCGCAGCCAAGCTATGCCACCACGTCGCAGCACTCCTAGTAACGGCCGCCAACGTCAGATTTAGATAGCGATATTACGAAGTCGCTAAAAATATAAAAAATAACTTCAACAAAAAAATGGAGCCGTGTGTCGGCTCTGCCCCGACGACCTGCCGCTTACAAGGCGGCTGCTCTACTAACTGAGCTAACACGGCTTAATCACTACTAAAATCATACCAAAAATCCCCCACAAAAACAAGACTTTCCTTAAAAATCTCCACAATTCCACTATATATAATATATATCTCAAAAACCAGACTAATGTTTTCACAAAATCGCCATAAGTCTCCAGAAAAAAGTTGCCAGAATGCTATAAGTTTGCTATAATCAAGAAGTTAAGCCAACACGCTGGAATCGTCTAGTGGCAATGACAAGAGACTGTAAATCTCTCGGCTTCGGCCTTCGTAGGTTCGAGTCCTACTTCCAGCACCATAGAAATGAACTGAGCATCTGCTCAGTTCATTTCTATTTACTCAAAAAGTAGGGGCCGAGCCTCTTTAGAGGTTCGTAGGCGGTAGGAGTGTGAGTGAAGAAGTTAAAAGTTTATTTAACTTCTTCCGAACCGACGCCCAGCCGCTAAGAGTTGCGCAGCAACTCGCAGGCTCCTACTTCCAACTAAAACTCATTTCCAATCAACCACTCTTCATAGGAAATTACCAAGTTCCGCAAGGCTGACGACTACTTCCGACTAAACCCATAAAACCCCTACTTCAACCCCACATCCATAATCCGTAGCCAATCACTGGACTCACATAAATCGCTAAATAAATCAGACTAATCCACGGTTGATAATCAATATAAAATTCTCTAAAACTAAGCGACCACGGATGCTTTATCAGTACCCAACCCACTAAATCCAAAACTAAAGTCAAAGTCCCCCAAAATAGTCCCGTCCACACTGCCAAAGTAAAATCCACTTCACCCACATTCAAGAAATATAACCACGCACAAATCGGAAAGATAATTATATTATAAAGCGGATGCCAAGGTTTCGTCCGCTCATACGCCTCACCCATTCCTGGACTATCTTTCATTGATTTCATATGCAAAACCACAATATTAAACACCGTATGTAGCATTCCGATGCACGTAACCACTATATAAGCGATGCTATACCACAATAACGACAGTCCCAGACTCCCCATTTTTTCTCCCTTTATCTATTTAAGTATATCACACCCCACATTAACTTAATTTATCAGATTTACTTATTTACAGTCTAAACCTATTGTGATACAATATAAGATATTATGGCAAAGAAGAATAATACTAAGCGCAAACTGGTTGGGTTGGTTTCTGAAGAATCTGGCATTCGTCAATACTACACCAAGAAGAATACGATGAATACTCCAGACAAGTTATCTCTTCGCAAATATGACCCCGTTCTTAGAAAACACGTTGTTTTCACTGAGACCAAGAAAAATCTCGGTCGCAACGAAGTGAAAGAGAAGAAACACTAATTGCATTCACTTCTACCATCCACAGCCAGAAAATATCGTTACTCAATTTAAAGTAACGATATTTTGATATGTCCATCTATTAATCAATCACAATTTTCTTAAACGTCTTTTTATTTTTCTTAGGAGTTTCTTCCTGCGGTTCTTCATCTTCTAGCTCATCATCAACTTCCAAATCCGCCAAAACATCATCCATTTCAATAAATTCCGACGATTCATCCACCAATTCTGCTTCTGCTAACGTCGTCGTGTCACGTTCCTGCTGTTCACTCGAACGTTTCATCCGCTGTGCCATCACCTGAATTGCCGCTTCTACATCATCCTCAGCTTCCCAAAGCGGCTCCGATTCATCATCTATCACACCAGAAACTTCTTTCAAATGTCGATAAAGCGCCTCGTTACGTTCGCGCATTTCTTTAGCGCTATGATCAAACTTAATTTTAACAGCCGTTGTCTCCGCTACTGCTCCCCGTGCTACTTGCGTTTTTCCATCTTCCGCCGTCATCACACGCTGTGCCAGCTTCCGTTCTAAATCTTCCACAATCGCCTCAAAATTATCACCGCCATCCGCATAGTTTAAATCCGTCAATCGAGCAAAATCTCGATAAAGCTCCGCCTCGCCACTTGCTAGTACCTTCGGCCGCAAACCATATAACCGTTGCGCAATTTGCACACGTTCCTCCGTCCAATTTTTCGGTAAACCATAATCCTGCTCCGCTTCACCCCAAATACTCGCTGTTTTCTTCACTGAGATTTCTGCGACCGGCGCCAATTTTTCCAATTCTTGCACCCCCACCAGCTTACCACCTGGTGCTTCTAACCACAATTTAAACAACTCATCAAAAAAACCTATTACACCCAAATCACGCCATTTTCCCAAAATTTCCGCCTCAAAATACAAATTTACCAAATCGCCACGCAAAAACTCCAGTTCCAACTGTTTCTGAAACTTTTTCGCCGAAAATACCGTCTTTTTCTCTACTTTTACCGTCGTTAACTCTGGCGCAGTTTGCGTTTCTTGGATGCCGCGCACAAAATCCGTTGCTGTCATAGTTTGCGATTTTAATTCCGTCGCAATATCTACATCAGGCTGGTCAATTTTTATTTCCGTTTCAATTTGCACGGTCGTCAACTTCGATGCCTCACTCACCATCTTCGACAAACGTTCATTCACAAACACCACTCGCAAATGCTGGCTACCCTTCACATCATACAAATTATTCACACTCCGCCACGCCAAACTTTTCGTGGCCGCTCCCGCCCACATCGTCCGAAAACCCAACTTCTCCGCCCAATGCGCCAAACGATTATGATAACACAATCCTGGCAACGCCACGCTCTGCGCCTTCTCTCCCAACAACTGCTCGAATTTCTCTTGCGTTCGTTGCACCTGCGTCGTCAACTCATCCAAATCATAAAACGCCGCCATCGCATAATTATACGGCAAGACCACTAGCTCAACTTGTTCAGTCTGTACCAACTTTTTCAAACGACTAATCAAATCCGCATCCCAATGTTCCGCCTGCTCTAACCACGCGCCCGACACTGCCAGGGAAACATGCAATTTATTATAACGCTGCACATTACGCTCCAGCAAAGCGAACAGCGGCTGAAAGTTACGTTTATCAGCCTCTTTAAACTCTATCTCACCGCCAAAATAACCTTTTCGCCAATTATCAGCGCTATTCAAACTATAAGCCTGATATAACTGAAACCCCAAATGCAGCGCGCGCATTAAATACCTCTCTTTTCAACCATTACTCTTATCATACCATACCTATTCCAGTTTTCGCAAAAATTCTACACTTCCGTCCTCCATATTTTACGAATTCCCACCCATCCAGCTCAAGATATGCTATAATAAATATTATATAACCTTAGGGGCGTAGTACAACGGTTAGTATAGCGGTCTCCAAAACCGTAGATCATGGTTCGATTCCGTGCGCCCCTGCCATACCGAACCTTTTTGGCGTTTAAAGAGCTTGTCAAATGGTTCTAACAGAGTAAAATTGATTGTTTCGCCGTCAAATTCGAGGTCGGATAGTAAAAGACTAAGAATTTGACGTTTTTCGTTGGCTTTCGCAACCTTAAAGATGTCGGCAGCATGCTCAAAGAGGTTTATCAGATATGATACGGTGATATAGTAGCCTTGGTCATGTGCATTTATATTCTTTAGCCTCTTCTCTAGTTCCTTTATAGCTTCACGATAACGGCTCATGTTTTCGTTATAATCTTCCTGTGTAATACCCCCATCCATGTATAAATCATACGTTTTGCGTTGACGGTTGAACAATTTCTTTTGTTCCATCGTCCACTCGGCACGTTTTTCATCAAAGTAAAGGTTTTTCTCGGAATGCGCCTTAACTAATAAATCACGCAATTCAATCATTCGTTCTTTTGATGGCTTTAGCATCCGTAGCAATTCTTCCATACAAAGGTTAATCTTCTTTTCTTCAATGCGACCAACCTTTATGCCATCATTCTTATGCTTGTTTTTGGCGTCCGTGCAATGATAATAGATATATTCATGGACATTACCGTTTTTCTGTATTTTCTTTTTGTGGTCAGAGGTGACGCAGCACCCACAAATTGGGCATCGAATCATGGCTCGATAAATTGATTCAATTCCATAATAACGACGACGATTACGATTATGCCCCTCAATAACGTCCTGCACTCTCTCAAATAAGTCCACACTTATCAGATGCTCATAATTGTGAGGGTATTCTGCTCCGTTATCCTTCTTATCGACCATAATACCAATATAAAATTTGTTTTTTAATAATCGGAACATGCTGTCTTTAGAATTTCCAAAGTGTGTTCCAAATTCAACATCTAGTTCAGCAGCTAGCGAGTCATAAGAGTATGTATTGGTCGAGTAGCGTAAAAACGCTTCCCTTACAATGTAGGCTTTTTCTGGGATTACGATAACGGTTTTATTGCCATTCATATCCTTCGCGTGTTTATAGCCAAATGGAGCGCTCCATGGTAACTCTCCCTTTCGCAATTTAGAGAGCTTCGAGTTAATGCCGTCTTCTTTTACTCTTTCGAGATATTGTCGGGCGATGAGAACTTTCATATCCCATTGTAGAATGTCATTACTCTTGCTGTTTTTGTCCAACACAAAATTGTCGTCAATAAAATGAATGCGCTTATCATACTTCGACCGCAAGTCGTCAACCACAACTGCGTCTTGAAAATTACGAGTAATACGGTCAACTCTAAACGCAATAACATCGGTTATATTATCGTTTTTCTTCACATAATTTACCATTTCGGTAAATTTCTTGCGAATCTTATATTGCCCACCAGTTTCACTTACTGAAAAAATGTCATTATCCCTAACTTCCAAGCCATGTTTTTCGGCGTATTCCTTAGCCCGAGGGATTTGAATCTCCTTTAGTGACAGACCTTCTTTCTCTTGTCGTGCCGTAGAAACACGTGCGAAAATTACAGCCCTTCTTTTTTGCTCAATCGTTGCTTTATTAACTTTTTTGTTCATATTAAACCTTTCAATTATTATAAACTAAATCTTTTATCCTTTCCAGTCTGACTGGCTCAAACGCTTCTAATTGCTCTTTGACATCGGCTAAGTAGTCTAACTTTGGTGGAGGAATATTGAGGTTTCCCATTCGAGCCATCAAATCGCTCCATCGTTGAGGAGTTACTCGCAATAACTCTCGAATTTCTCTCATGCTTTTCCCCTCATCCGTGAGTGCCTTCAAGGTGACTGCCAATGCAACGGTGTTTAAGCGTATACGAGGGTTCAATGCAGAAATCTGCTCGGTAAACCGTGCTAGCTCCGATTCGTTCTTCAGAATCGGCAAAATCCGATTCTCCATATCAGCAAGCTGCGCTAGTAATAATTTCTGGGCAATTTTTGCATTGAACAGTCCTACGAAAGGAAGGTTTAGAGAGGTAGCAATCTCGTGTCTCTCTAGTTCTGTGCGAATCGCCTTTTTTGTTTCAAGTCTCAACTCTAGACGTAGCACTTCAATGCCGTTTAGGGCATCTAACATTTCCATTTGACACCAGCTATCATCTTCTAGGCGACCTTTTTCGGTAATTCTAGAACTAATAAGTTCCTTTTTCTTGTTGTAAGCGCAAAATGCCCTTGGTATGGTCGAAGCGTGAATCGCTATGCCGCCATCAGAATAAAGCGTTTTTCGCTCCTGTTGTTTTAATGAAAGATTAGCTTTGCTAAGATGCCGAAGAATACAATCTAGCATAAAATTATCACTTAAAATGATGTTTTTACCGTAATGGATAGCCTTAACACTGCATTTCCTTAATTCGTTTGCCGACAAATTGACTCCACCCTCTTTCAAGGTCATGCTTAGCCTTGAGCATAGACGAACAAAGTCATCATCCGTCAACTCTTCAAAATTATTACCATAGAGCAATTTTGGAGCTGAAAATTCAATGTATAAGATATGTCTAAAGCCACCTCGTACGGCCCTTTTGTAATAGGTTAATTTTGGTGCATAAACACCAAGCCGCCTATTTGACAAGTTTAAAATGGACTTCATAAAGCCTCCACTGCCAAGCCCATAATATGGTGGAGTCACGATGCCTTTTAGGCTTGGGCTCCAGTTATCGTAGGTTGCAGGATTGATAATGCTAACGATGTCATTGGGAATAAAACTATGCTCTAGAATGACGGTGTCGACCATTTGGCTCCTCCTATAACACGCTGGTATTCGGCAATTACCATATCTTCAATTTCCCGACCAATCGCTCGGTTAATAGGAAAGAAACAGTTAAATTGTCGGTCAGTCAGTCTTTTTGTCGGATAAGTTAACCTATATCCACCGTGCAGCCTCCTCAAAATGCCCACCGACTTACATCGAATTGCGCCAGCTACCGTAAAATTGGCAAAAGCGACCAACTCGCCGTCCTTTGAGTGCAAAGGTGTAATCTGAATTTCCGAAATCAGGCTCATTGCTTTTGCCTTTCATTTTCGACATCCTCTTTGGTTGGTGTGGGTATTACGCCGTGTATGCGGTTCAAATGGTCTAATACCTCCGCAAGCCGTGCCAGACCTCGGCGTGGAGTTTTCGTGGGCATCGGCTTTTTCTTGTTAGTACTCATATAGCACCAAGCTTATCAAATGCCCACCGTACGGCGTCGTACGGTGGGCTGATACGAGTTAATCAATGAATACTTTATTCAATACAGGAGCGTTTTGCCTTTTTAAAAAATTGTCGCTTCATTCTAATACCCAAGCTCTCTTTATCCATACTGATAACTAGTGTGTCACCTAGCCCAAAGTACTTTGCAAGCGAATCATTTAATGACCTTACAGCCGTCTCGAGCTGGTTAGTGAATTTTTGTTGCTCGGACTTCACAAGCTCAGACCAATCTAAACCTTCAACCGCTTTGTGTATATCGGCGAAGAAAATCACATCGCCATAATAGTATTCCGCCTCATTAAAAATGTACCTCGCTAGCCCGACTTTCAATGAATCAATGCTTCCTAACTTGGCTTTTACTCCGTCTAAAACTAAGCACGGGTGTTCTCTGCCGTTCTTATCCTTTAATATCTTAAAACGCAGCTCATCAAGCTTTTTAGGCAATACTCTTATCTCCGAAAAATCGCTCGCTAATTGTTTGACCGCCATTTTAAGTTCGTCATTATCATACTCTAATATCAAATCAGTCTGGTCTTCGGGGATAATAATAAACCTCGATGTAATTATGACTGGTCTTTTCACGGTTACGTTTCCCGTAGCCGTAATGATGTAAGTTAAATTTGTACGATATTCTGAGGTCACGCTTTCATCAGGGTTATATTGACGAAGCAAGTACCCAGTCTCAGTTCTTCCTAATACACATTCTACGCATCGAATCCATAACGAGTCCTCTATTTGACCGCTATCGCGATTCCACAAAACGATTTTAATATTTGACAGTATTGAACTACACTTTGCAGAAATCTCATATTTGTGATGCATGAGTTTCCGTTCCTTAATCTTTTCACCAGAAAAGTTCTCTTTTACGATAGTCTCAACTCGTCCGCCAAGAAGCACTTTTTCTTTAACATCATTAAGAAACTTGTCTATTGCTTGGCATAACCATTCTCTATCAGGAATACTATAATTTTCCCCAAGTGGAGTAGTGTCAGGCGTGGCAAGCTTATTGCACTTCATATTTTGAATCAGTCCATCGCGTATGGATAATAGCTTTTTATCGTTGATTTGCTCTTCACTAAACTTATGTGTGGGATTGGAATATTCAAATTGAGAGATATTATCCAGTACTGTTTCGACGTCAATACTACCTTCAATTTCATACTCCACTGCACCTATCTTCTGTACACTTACAGCAATACGTTCCTTCACTATTTCGTTAGGCTTTTTTACAACTTCATCCATACAACTTCCTGTAATTATTTTAGCATAATCTAGCATTTTTTCAAGAGTACCATATACAAGTACGATTGAGCTTTCGCTCTATACAGATTAAGGTATTTGGTGTATAATAAAACTGTTCAAGGTATTAGCAAGTTAGGAAAAACTGACAGCTAGTCAGGTTTCAACCTTAGAAGCAGTCATGTACTAGCTTTAGGTTGAAACCTAAATTGCGAAAAGCCTTGAACAGCCGTACATGGCTGCTTTTTGTTAGAGGGCTATGCGGCTTCCATACTACTAATCACAAAAGCCGTAACAAATAACGAAAGCAAGAATCGAGCAATGGGCACATGTAAATCAACACTTGCCACAAAACAACATCAACGCATCCATAAACGCAACATTATAATATTTTTTGCCATTGCCGTACTGATTATTTTGATAATGGTTTTAACCCCAGTTATTCAGCGGTGTCTCATGTCGCCAGAAGACAGAATTGCCAAAATATACGAAGAGATGACTAACGACATCTCTAGTAGTTCGTCTATAAGTAAAGTTGACGCAACTGGAATACACCTTTACGATGGGTCAGAAGTGTTAAAGTCAAACTCTAATGATGCAGTATACATTAAGTATTACAATGAAGACCTACCTTTATTTATGTTAAAACTAATAGATTTGACGGATAGAGTAGAATTATATGACAAAATGTCGTCAGCTCAAAAGCAATATAGAACTAGTTACAATTCAGCCATCAAGTCGGGAGAGGTTCCATCAGAATTTTCCAAGCTAGAAATAGATGATGCTTTCAATGGTGTCATTGGAATTCCGATTGGCGCTAGTAACTATATCTATTACGCTGTATACTCCCGAGAATTAAGCACTATCGAAGCTACTTATGATGTTTGTTCAACTTTTTATAGTGAATATGGGAATTGGGGTAAGGATGAAGATGGTTTTCCTGCATCTGACGCAACAACTCCCAATAACAAGCAAATACGACTATCAGACAATGGAAGTAGTTTGGTTGTAAATATTGAGCCACGCAGTTTGTCTTATCCAGACGAGAATAATATTGGTCGCTGCATACGTGGAATGTTGGAAATGCCAGAGCGAATACGGAAGGAGTTTGAGGATGATTGGTTGGAATATGCCAATGGAAGTTCAAGCGCAAAGAAGGCTAATAGTGCACGCACTTATAGCTGGAATGGCTTTGAAATGAAAGTTAAACATTCAAGTGAATACCGATACAATACTAATAACCATAGCAAAACAGAATATGTTTCTGAAATTATAATTTATAAAAAATAAGGAGAACAGTGATGTCTGGGGATAAAAGGACACAAAAAAGCGATAAGCAGACGCCCAAGATAAAGGAATGCAACGAAGTGAGGCAAAAGGGTTGGTCCACTAAAAATCAAAAGCTAATAAGAGTTTCTACGCTTACGGCATTATCAATATTAGCTTTAGCCTCAATTGTAATTATGGTCGGTGTTATTTTGCGGAGACAAGATGTTCCTGGCTTAGAGCAAGAAGAGGCGACTACCGAAGAGACAGAAGTAAAAGAACCTACCATACATATCTCGAGTAGCCTCGCTGATACAATAACGGTATATGATTTGGTCGAAGAGGACGGTACGACACGAATGCTTACTATTCCTATTCAGTGCGAGCTAAGCGCAAACTACTATACTACAAATAAGAAAATGGTTAATGGAACATTTCCAAATGAGTCCACGGAGTATGACGGGTTCGCCGAGAATCGGTTTGCAAAATACGGAGTAGCGAATTGCCGCACTGAACTTAGTATAGGATATGACTTGCCAGATGGCTTTACGATTGACGCGGACGAAGCAAATGAAGGCAAAGAATCATACTTAGAGCAATATCCAGAGGAAAATAGATTCATAATTTGGAGGATTTGGGATATCTTTGCGGATAAAACTTTAGCTGCCACTGGCAAATCAACGGGTAACAAAATGATTACTATTTATGATGAATCTTCTAGTCCAGTTAAGCGCTATGGGCTTACATTTGTGCCAATTCTTCACGATGAAGACAAAGAATTCCTTGAAGCATGGGAAAAACAAATTGTGTATGGCGGCTCGGAGACGCTAAAACCAAAAAGCCCGAAGAATTATAGCGATTATTACGATAATAGGAGTTACTAAAATGGCAACAAAGCGTGACGCATCACCAATTTTAAAAAGTATCAACATTAGACCAGTCGCTTTTGTAATCTGTACATGTATCTTAATTGCCATAACGATTACAAGTTCTATTGTTAGTTTGGCTTTGAGCCAAAATAATGAGCAACATCAGAACGGCAATATTACTAATATCACACAAGAAGAAACTCAGCCAACGATTGAGCAAGTGAAGTCTGCTGATATGCCAGGCATTTACGGTGACTTTACTGCAAAAATTGATGTAACTAAGATAGCGCCTGAACTGGCGTCAAACCCAGCTAATCTCAAAGCCATCGAAGAGTACAACCAGAATCCTCAAGCACTTCCATCAAGCTATTTTGGTCTAGTGAAAGACGGTAGGCTCGTCGAGCAAATCTCAATACTGACGCCGTGTTCTAGTGTAGCTGCTTATTCTGTTGATAGCAAC
The DNA here is from genome assembly GCA_964402815.1 of uncultured Candidatus Saccharibacteria bacterium. Taxonomy (GTDB): domain Bacteria; phylum Patescibacteriota; class Saccharimonadia; order Saccharimonadales; family Saccharimonadaceae; genus Nanosyncoccus. The sequence continues at coordinate 37,334 of CAYODP010000006.1, forward strand.
GGATTATTAAAACGCGACGATGGCAAATCGACTAAGACGAATGCTGCAATGTCGTCTTCTAATAAATATGCTCAATATGGGGCTTTCCTTTGCCAAAGTCACACGGTAGAACTACCTATAAATCTTCCTAATGGAACAAAAGTGCGCCCTGACCTAGGGAGCTCATATAAAACCAAAATCGACGAAGAAAATGGAAAATTATATATGGACATTGAATGGTCAATCTTAGCTGATGGCACAGACGTATATTACAATAGCAACGACTACGACGGCTATCAATGGACTATTCAAGACGCAAACAATAAGACGGTTAGGACTTACTTGGTGAAACTTGTTCCCATGCTATCCGACAATCAGCAAAACCTGCTTAACGCCTGGAAGAACATGATAGATGTTGGTCATTAGCCCCTAGCTAGTTTATCTTCCCATTTTTCCAAACTGCAACGATGTAGTATGGGTCTTCCATACGTTTCTCGCTCTACCCACTCCACTTTGTTTGTAGTGGAATTACAATATGGATTACAGCAAACCAGCTCACCAAACTCATCTACTGGTGGTTCGGTACGAGTAGAGAGCTGATTTATCTTGCTCGCCACATTTACTAAGTTCGCACCGAGCCAAACACCAGAGCGCCTCTCTGACGCATTTAAAGGCGTTTCTAGGGCATTTTCTGCGTCAAGACGAGTGTTTGACCGTTTCCTACTTTTCTCCTGATTTTGAGTGCGTTTTGTTCGCCTCGTGTAGCGTCGGTATTCGCTAGTGCGAGCGAGCCCTAAGCTGCTCCAACATTGAGCTTCTGTTGCTTCTTGCACTAGCTTAGCAAACTCAGGCTTCTCTCTACGCCAACGACAAAATGTGTCTTCACTAATTCCTACACCATAACAAGCATCACGCACGGTCAGCCCATCAGCAAGGTACTGACGGATGCGTTTGGTGAGTTCTTCGGTGCATTTGGTGGGTCGTGCCATATATGGTTTAATCTTAGCACTAAAGAACGGAAGCGTTTTTTGGCAAACCTGAACTCACCAAACGCTAGCTCAATCAAGTCTTTACCCAACTCCATTATTTCTTATACTTATGCTGCAAATCAGCAAAGAGAGTTTCCCATAGCAAAACCTCGATTGTTTAAGAAAACGTGGGAAAACTCGCCAAAACACAACGACATCAAAAAGCCTCCGTATTACTGGGAGGCTTCAAATCATTGGTGCTCTTCTTGGTTGTCGTGGCTTGTCATCATTTAACTAGTTCTTATTGATGGCTCGCCAAGCTAAAGTCTGTAGCTCTTTAGCCTAACTCGTCTTTTACGGTCGCTACTGCCTAAAGCGAGTCGAGGGCTTGGTTGTCGGGTCAGCTACTCCCTTCTTTACCAAACTGCTTTCCATTATAACACAAGCTCACCAAAATGATTTCTTTGGTGAGCAAACAAAAAACTCCACTCACCAAAAAACAGATTTAGCAAAAGCTAAATCTTTTGGCAGAGCGTGAAAACAAGGGACTTAGGGTGGTCGTCGAGATATAGGGAGAGGGGGTATTAGTTTGGAATTGATGAACAAGCAAACTTTAGCCAAAAGGCTAGCAAAACCTAACTCTATAAACTCGGTAGTAGGTCATATTTGGTTAGCAAAGCTTTCATACTCTCAACATTATAACTCTGTACGGTTACAATGTATTTAGTGGGGTTGAGGATTAAGTCCTTGAAGCCCTGCCAGTATAAAAGAAATCCCCTCCGGGATTTATTTTATACTGAAATAGCAACAATACGGGAAAGAACCTTTCGCGTAGCGAATGGTTCACGCATGCGAAGGGCTGTAGCTTAAGAAAATACCAGCATTTTCTTGAAACGCTCTGATTCCCATGCGCCAAACTACTTTACGACAAAGCTTCATATCTATTTCTTCACCCTTTCCAGAACTTTCCTTACCCAAGGCTTAAATACTATATATAATATATACCCTACCATTCCGCCCAGCGCATTTGTCAATACATCCGTGATGTCCGACGCTCTACAACTATTAATTAGCGGCTGCAACAACTCGATGCTTAAACTTAATAATAAACTCGCTAACATTACTTTCGCCAAGTTCATCTTTTTCTGCACTAAAGGCAATAAAAATCCAAACGGCACCGTCATCAAAATATTTAACCAAATTTGTCGCACCGCATCATGACGATTATTCAGTACATCCACAAAAGGTATTAAATTCATTGGTACATACGAATGGTTAAACAAAGAGGGAATCGAAGTAATAATTGGCATTAGCGTAAAATATATTACGCAACTTAAATAAACATACATCAAAGTATTTACTAGAAGTACATCTCGCCCTCGCGCCTGCCACTTTTTATAAAAGCACAACCCGTAAACTAATATCAGAACGATAAAATCTGCCCAAACTTCCACAATTATTTCTTCATCTTTATTTTAACTTCTTCACCGGATGTCACACTACTGTTCTTAACTTACGTGCATCGCAGCGCCGCGGGTCACTCAAATAAATTTCGTGATGATAGCGTTTGTCAGATATATCTAGTGCATAACCATTTTCCTTCATATAATCGTGCATCCGCTGAATCGTCACCGGCTCATCGTCATAAGCTCCCATATGCATACATTGCACACATTCACCCTCATCATATTCCCAAAACTCTACTTTCGTAAAATCTTGCCGCTTCTTTTGCGACGCTGTCGCTTTTGCCCACTCCACTTCCGCTGGCGTAATAAATTCTGGCACCCTAATCATCGAGATAAAATTCAAATCCGCTTTCCGCGTATAATCCAATTCACCCGCGCGTGAACCACTTTGCCACCACAATCCTTCGAGCGGCGGCACCACATATTCAAAATAACCCGCAATGTCATGCTTGGCCTTCTTGCTCATCTTGAGCGTAAACGCAATCGGGTACAACAAATTCAAACTGTGTTTATATTCACCGTTTTCTTCATTCGGGTCTCCCGCCCCACGCACAATGATATATTGCATTTTCGGGATTCTTAATATCTCGGGTTGCGTTTTTGGCAAATACAACTCTTTATCAACTTTCTTATAAGCAAACGCCATACTTACTTTTCCTCATCATCTATATCTATCATAACACTACTTTGCGCTTCGTGGCTCTTATATTATAATATAATTATGCATATCAAAATTTCTGCACCACGGATTCCTAAATATTGGCCAATTATCTGGATTACCATTTTACTTTTTATTATTATCGTAGGTTTTATAAATCCAACTTCACCCATTCTTACTACCGTCAAGCTTGGTAGTCTCGCCCTCTGCTTAATTTACAGCATCGTTATGTTTCCGCGCAGCCATCTTTTGCATCTCGCAATTACAGTAACCATTATTGCCGATTGTCTCCTCGCGCACAATAACGTCTCACTCACAGGATTATTTATCTTTTTCTTAGCTCAGAGCCTACATTTCTACCGTTTACAAGACCCCGCCCAACGCAACCGCGCCATCATCATTCCAATTGTTGGCGTTTTCTTAATTGTTTTCAATTTTATTTTCAAAATCGCACCCGAGCTATTCGTGATTTGCGGATTTTACGCTCTCATGCTTGTACTCAATGTTTTAACAAGTTGGCGTTGGTATCAAAGCGCACCGCACCAATTTTACCCACTCTGCGCCTTTATCGGCTTCACCATTTTCGCCTGCTGCGACCTATGTACTGTCATTTCTTACGCTTCGCTCACCAGCATTTTACCCGCTACTTTCTACGCACCCGCTAACTTTTTCGCTTGGTTCTTTTATTACCCTTCCCAAGTTCTCATCTCCAATAGCCCCAAACTTCCTAACTCCACGTCTCATTCCTAAGAAGTTTTCTCACTTTTAGAAAAAGTGTGCTACAATGGAAATTAAAGGAAGGTAAATGTTAAATGGAGGTATATGGAAGCTAAAAAATCACACACACCCGGCACAGCACAACGCGCAATTCTAGTTTTTGGTGCACCTTGTAGCGGCAAAACTACTTTTAGCAAACAATTCGCAGACCAGTTTAATGCCACCTTTTACGACCTCGACCTCTTACAGCAAGAGCACAATCTTTCTCGTCCATTCATTTTGCTCCTCGTCGCCGAAGTCGCCAAGACGGGCGCTACGCTCGTCATTGAAGGCGGGAATGATACCGAGCGCGACCGTCGTGAGTTGGCTGAAATCTTACGCAGCGCTGGCTATACACCGACTTTAATCTGGATTCAAACCGATGTTAGCACGATTCGTATGCGCCTTAAAAACAAACTTAAGTCCGTCGAAAAAGCCAAGAATGTTTACGATACTCGCGTCAAAGCTCTCGAAGCTCCCTCCGATGCTGAAGCGCCCATCGTACTCTCCGGAAAACATACTTATCACACTCAGCTCAAGCAGGTGTTGACTCAACTCTAAAATGATTATCAATGACCCAGAGTTTGGGGAAGTGGTAGTCCGCAAAAATCCGTTATCTAAGAACGTCCGTTTTTCGGTCTCACCGTCTGGTCGGCTGCAGATGTCCGTACCTCAACATACTAGCGATTTTTTAGTGCGCCGTTTTCTCAAAATCAATCGTGACCTCGTTAAGTCCAACATCCCTCTCTCCGACCCCACTACTCAGCGTGCTCGCGACACCAAAAAGAAGCTCCTTGCCAAAAAAGCTAAGGAGTATTTGCCCTACCGTCTCGAGTATTACGCCAAACTTTACGGCTACCACTACGAGAAGTGCCGCCTCTCTCACGCCGCCACGCGCTGGGGCAGTTGCTCTAGCAACCGCACCATTTCTCTCAATATCGGCCTCATGCAAGTGCCCGAGCCTCTGCGCGATTATGTCATCCTACACGAGCTCGCTCATCTCAACCATATGGACCATTCCGAAGCCTTTTGGGCCGAAGTCGGACAACATGACCCACGTTACAAAGACCATCGCAACAAACTCAAAAAATTCTCCCCCGGAGTTTAACCAACGAAAAGCCACCAGCATCATCACCGGTGGCCAAACTTAAGAAATAATGGTTGCTCGAACCGCAACGCGTCAGAGCTAATCCGAATCGGTTGCCAGTCGCCGCCCTGCCTGCACTTCTTCGTGCACATTCCGCACTCGCTTGAGCGCAACTTCGATTCCATCCCTAACTGCCTTCTGCGCTTCGTCTTCCGGGTTAGCTAATGCTACATTGGCAGCCGCCGCCGTCACGTTCAAAGTCTCAATCGCGGACACCAAGCACCTATCGACATCGCGCAAAACTTCATCGCGGGTCAACCAAGCTCTCGTCTTTCCCGGAGTCATCCCCAAGAAATCGCCAACCGTTTCTGCTACGGTCGCTTCTTCCTCGGGTGCATTTTCCGCCTCAGCTTCCGCAGTTACCGCCAGAACCTGCTCGATTTTCGCCACCGCTTCGTGCACCAGCATAGACACTTTCGTCGACTCTCGCCTCAGTTTGTACGCACCGTACCCGGCCAAGCCGAGCAGCGTTCCCGTTCCAATCGTTCTGAGTACCGTCTTAACTTTCATGTTAATATCGCCCCCTCGAATATTATTCTCTAACGATTTTCGTTCCCGTCATAACTTTGCGTACCGGCGCCGCAATCATCAGATACGGCAATTGGTTCAACGGTACGTTTGGCCGCTCTACGCCGTTGCTAGACTTTAGCGGCATACCGCCAAAATGACGCGTCTTGAACTTAGGGCTCGGTTTGGACATTTCATCACCACCTTTCTTTAAGATTCGAAGGCAAAAATTGCCCTATCTCTTCATTATAGCACAGATAAGCTAAAAAGTCAATAGCAGATACGATTTTCGTGCCTAAAAAGCAATTTTTCTTAGCTTTTCTTAATCAAAAAGACTTTTTCTCGCTAAATCACCCTTGTAAAACCTCACCAAGTATGCTAAAATCACATGGTATAGTATATTAATCGACATCTACGGACTAGACGACAGAGTAAGCCTGTGAGAGACGGGAACTGCTCATTAGTCTAGATTTCGTGGTGTTATAAGGGAAAGGAATAGGATGCAAGTCATCATCGGCACCAAAATTGGTATGACCCAGATTATCGGCGACG